>DRNU01000071.1 GCA_011374975.1 Gammaproteobacteria bacterium
CATTATCATCGGCAGTGACGGTATACCGGAGGGCATCATCACCGAACGCGACCTGGTCTGCGTTATGGAAAAAATGCTGGAAGCCCCCGATATCGTCAATCAACCGGCAGCGGAATTCATGTCCCCGCAACCGCACACCATTCAGTATGATCAATCATTGTTTGATGCGCTGGCCATTACCCGCGCCGAAAAAATCCGTCACCTGCCGGTCGTGGATGCACAGCAGAAACTGGTCGGCCTGCTCACCCAGACCGATCTGACCCGGGCGTATTTCCACATTATCGAGCTGCAACGCAACGCCATAGAAAAGGCCATCGAGAATCGCACCGAAGAATTACGCAATGCCAACCGTGAACTGGAATCACTGTGCATGGAAGATGCCTTGCTGGGCATCGGCAACCGCCGCGCCATGGAAGCGGACATGGCCCACACGCATTCCCTGGCATTACGTTACCAGCGTCCCTACTGTGTGGCGTTGCTGGATGTCGACTTTTTCAAACGCTATAACGACCACTACGGGCACCTGGCGGGGGACAAGGCCTTGCAACAGGTCACCGCCGTGGTGAAACAAACCATCCGCAAATCGGATCGGGTGTACCGCTATGGCGGGGAGGAATTCCTGCTGCTACTGCCCGATACCACGGCAGAAGGGGGCGGGATACTGATCGGGCGCCTGCTCGAGGCATTGCAGCAGTCGGCCACCCCGCACTGCAAAAGCCCCTATGGCGTACTCACCATGAGCGCCGGGCTGATTGACTTGCAACACGATGCGGTTGAGGATGCGCCCCAGTGGGAAGATATCGTGCATCACGCCGACCAGGCTCTCTACCGGGCCAAGAACATGGGCCGTAACCGCGTAGCCTGATACTAAACAACCGACCATTCAGGGACAGAACCATGCTCAACAGGATGATACTCACGCTCGCCGCGCTGCTGGCCGCCATACTGCTACCGGGCCAGGCAATAGCCGGCGCAGACATCCATATACAGGATTTCACCAGCCACTGGGCCGGCTGGCTGGCGGTCGGGCTGTTCGTCACCGCCTATGCCTTTGTCATCGCCGAAGAATCACTGCACCTGCGCAAGTCAAAACCCACCATGATAGCGGCCGGGCTGATCTGGACCATCGTGGCCTGGGTTTATGCCTCGCACGGCGACACGCATACCGCGGAGCTGGCCGTTAAACACAACCTGGAGGAGTTCGGCGAGCTTTTCCTGTTCCTGCTGGCAGCCATGACCTATATCAACACCATGGATGAGCGCGGCGTGTTTGACGCATTGCGCGTGTGGCTGGTTTCGCGCAGTTTCTCGCTGCGCAGGATCTTCTGGATCACAGGCCTGCTGGCATTCTTCATTTCACCGGTTGCCGACAACCTCACCACCGCGCTGCTGATGTCCACGGTCGTGATGGCGGTGGGCGGCAGCAATCACAAGTTTGTCGCCGTTGCCTGCATCAATATTGTGGTTGCCGCCAACGCCGGCGGTGCCTTCAGCCCGTTCGGTGATATCACCACACTGATGGTCTGGCAGAAAGGCATTGTCCAGTTCCAGGAATTCTTTGCCCTGTTCATCCCCTCGGTCGTGAACTGGCTGGTGCCGGCGGTGATACTCGGCCTGACGGTGCCCGACACCACACCTGAACCCTGTGAAGAAACTGCTACCCTGCGACATGGCGCCTGGGTCGTGGTGGGGCTGTTTATCCTGACCATTGGCATGGCGGTATCGGCGCACAACTTCCTGCACCTGCCACCGGTACTGGGCATGATGACCGGTCTCGGTTTTCTCAAGCTGTATGGCTATTACCTGAAGCGCCGCTCCTGGGCGATGTCTGAAGCAACGGCGCAGGCCAGTGCCGAGGAATCCATGGGTGACAATGCACTGCAGCTGGAACAGCCTCTACCACCGTCGAAGCAGGAGGCACCGTTTAATATCTTCAAGTCACTGGAGCGGGCTGAATGGGACACGCTGATGTTCTTCTACGGCATTATTCTGTGTGTAGGCGGGCTGGGCACACTGGGTTACCTGGCTGTTGGCTCGGAACTGATGTACGAGGGTATGGGCGCAACGCAGGCCAACATCCTGGTCGGTTTTCTTTCCGCCATTGTCGATAACATCCCCGTCATGTTCGCGGTGCTGGCCATGCAGCCGGACATGGACCAGGGCCAGTGGCTGCTGGTCACGCTGACCGCCGGCGTGGGCGGCTCTTTACTGTCTATCGGTTCAGCTGCGGGTGTTGCGGTTATGGGGCAGGCGCGCGGCATCTACACATTCTTTGCGCACCTGAAATGGAGCTGGGCAATCGCGCTCGGTTACGCGGCGAGTATCTGGGTGCATATGCTGATCAACGCGAGGCATTTTACCGCGACATAAAACATGGACTCTCGCCAAGGCGCAAAGCACGCAAAGGGAAAAGCCGTTTGTAAAAATGTTTTTCTTTGCGTGCTTTGCGCCTTGGCGAGATCATAAACAAACCCGACAACAAATACCCACACCCCCTGAAAATCTCCCAGACCAATAAAAAGGCAGCGCACAAGCGCTGCCTTTTCACAACTGCCGGAATCCGGAAAGGTCAGTTTTTCTTGACCGCTTCCTGCAACAGGGGCTTGAGTTCACCCTTCTGGAACATCTCCAGCGTGATGTCGTGCCCGCCGATCAGCTCGCCGTTCACATACACCTGCGGGAAAGTCGGCCAGTTGGCGAAACGCGGCAGGTTCTCGAAAACCTCGGGATCGGCCAGTACATTGACATGCGCGAATTCAACATCGCAGGCCTGCAACATCTGCGAAGTACGGCTGGAATAACCACACATCGGCATCTGCGGCGTACCTTTCATGAAAATGACGACCGGACTGCTCTCGACGGTCTGCTTTATCCGTTCCATCACATCCATTACTGCAACCTCTCAAATCAACAAGTTATTGGGACTCGCAACAGTGTACCGGGGCAACCGTGCGACAAAAAGTCTTTTTTCAAGGGGTTTTAGGCCGGCCGGCGCTCAACCCACACTGTCCACATTACGCTGCAGCCAGAATTCCAGTGCAGCCAGGTGCCACAGCTTGCTGCCGTTGAGGCGCGTCAGCTGGTGCTCGGGGTCGGCCAGCAGCGTGGCGATATAACTCTCGCGGTACAGGCCGCGTTCGCGACAGGCGCGCGAAGTCAGCAAATCCGACATGAACTCCAGGAAACGGCCTCGCACGAACTTCAGTGCCGGTACCGGGAAATAGGCCTTGGGCCGGTCGATGACGCTGTCAGGTACCAGCCCGCGTGCAATCTGCTTCAACGGGTACTTGCCCTGCTCGCGCAGTTTCAGTTCCGGCGGCATGCGAACAGCCAGTTCCACCAGCTCATGGTCAAGGAACGGGACACGTGCTTCAAGCCCCCACGCCATCGTCATATTGTCCACGCGCTTGACCGGGTCATCGACAATCAGCGTGGTGACATCGAAGTGCAGTACGCGATTCAGGAAGGCATCGCTGTTGACCGCCTTCAGCCGTTCGGCGACCAGTGCACTGGTGTAGTCATGGTCGCTGAAGCCCTTACTGATCATGCGCATGTATTCATTGTGGTCGCGGTCAAAATAAAAGCGCCGGAAACGTTCCAGATCGGAACCCTCGGCCTGCTGCATCTGCGGATACCAGAAGTAACCGCCAAACACTTCATCCGCACCCTGGCCACTCTGCACTACCTTGGCATGCTGTGATACACGTTCCGACAACAGGTAGAAGGCAATCGCATCCTGCCCTACCATGGGTTCGGCCATGTGGTCGATAGCCTCAGGCAGGCGTTCCAGGATTTCACTGTTGGGGATATGGATCTTGTGGTGGCGGGTCGCATAACGCCCGGCAATCTGGTCGGAGAACTCGAACTCGTTGCCCGGCTCATCGGGATGATCCTCGAAACCTACCGAGAACGTCATCAGGTCATTGCCACCGTGCTGCGCCAGCAGCGCCACCAGCAGGCTGCTGTCCAGGCCTCCTGACAGCAACACACCCACCGGCACATCCGCGATCACGCGGCGACGCTGCACAGCCTTCAGCAGCGCGGCGCGGGTCGCTTCGATCCATTCGTGCTCGTCGAGCGCGGGTTGCATCGGCGACGCATCCAGCTGCCAGAAGGGGAACAGCCGGTGGTGGCCCGCATCATCAAGCACCATCATGTGCGCAGGTGGCAACTTGCGAATACCGCGCAGCAGGGTGCGCGGTGCGGGTACCACGGCATGCAGGGTGAAGTGATGGTGCAGGGCGACAGGATCGAAGCCAGTGTCCACCCCGCCGGTCGCCAGCAGGGCCTGGGTATTGGAAGCGAAGCGGAACGCCTGCCGGTTGTGACTGTAATACAGCGGTTTGATGCCGAAACGGTCTCGCACCAGCACCAGGCGTTGCAGTTTACGATCCTGGATCGCGATGGCGAACATGCCGTGCAGGCGGCCGGCGAAGGACTCGCCCCAGGCCGCGTAGGCTTTCAGCACGACCTCGGTGTCACCCTCGCTGACAAAACTGAAACCCTTGCCAATCAGCTCGGCACGCAGTTCCTTGTAGTTGTAGATAGCGCCGTTGAATACCAGTGTCAGCCCCAGCTTCTCGTCAACCCAGGGCTGGTTTGAGGCTGCCGACAGGTCGATGACTGACAGGCGCCGGTGTCCGAGCGCTACCGCACCACTGAGATAGCGGCCCTCATGGTCCGGGCCACGGTGTTCCAGCTCCGGCAACATGCGGTCCAGCACCCCCGCGTCAGCCGGCCGACCATCAAACCTGAGTTCACCGCAGATTCCACACATTATTTGATACTTGGAAGCGTCCGTTCCTGTTACCGGACAGGGAATAGCCTGAAGTCTACGGCAAACGGATGGCGGGATACAGGCCTGTCACGGCCAACAATCAGCTTTCGGAGTTACCTGCGGGGCGTGAGCTGACCAGCATGATATGACCGGGGCGACGCACGGAAGCGGCCGCTTCCCGGCAACTGCCATGCTGCACGACCTGGTTGCGGCCATTGGACTTGGCCTCGTACAGCGCCTTGTCTGCGGCACGCATCAGCTGGCTCAGGGTAGCCTCACCCTCGGCAGACTTGCCCGGGCAACAGCTGACGCCGGCACTCACTGTAATCGGTATTTCGACCCCCTGGTAGTTAGCCGGCGAGGCGCTGACCAGCTCGCGAATCTTGTTGGCAAGCACCGCACTTGCAGCGGGATCTTCGGTGACATTCAGGATCAGGAATTCCTCGCCACCGATCCGGAACAAGTGATCGTTGGCACGCGAATTATGCTTCAGCAGACGCGCGAAATGCACCAGCACCGCATCCCCGCCAAGGTGGCCATGACAGTCATTGATCGCCTTGAAATAATCCAGGTCAAGCAGCACGGCGGTCAGGTAACGTTCATCGCGCACCACCTGCGCGAACAGACCGGTGACGATCTCCTGCAGGTAACGCCGGTTGTACAGCCCGGTGAGGCTGTCGGTTATTGCCGTTTCCTGCAGCTTGCGGTGCGCGCGTTCCACTTTCGCCTGTTCGCGGCGCAGGGCATCCAGCACATCGGCAAAGCGGTTCACCAGCCGGTCCATCTCGGTACGGGACTCGGAACGCGGCATGACCGGCAGCTTGCCGTGAATCATTTGCTCGGTGATTTCCATCAACTGGGCGAAGGGACGGCCGAAATTACGCACCATCAACCAGCCCACCAGCAATACCGCCAGCGCAGCCAGGACCGCAAATGAATACACCCAGCGCTGGTAGCTCTCCAGCATTTTGATAAGGCGTGTTTCGGAAATGCCGAACCACAGGCGCGGAACATCGGCAGCCGCACCTTCGAGCGGAATGCTGCTCAGGCGCATCAGCTGCTCGCCTTCCTGCACGGTATTGTCTTTCAGGTCGACAGGCTGCCCCCGGTACAGCACGTTGCTGCTCCACAACACCTTGCCGTCTTCCTCGAACAACAGCAGGTAATCACGGGAACGGCGCTCCTGCCGGGCCAGCCAGGCCTGGTCCATCACGCGTGCAACAGCAGCCGTTGCCAGACGCTGCCCCTGGTACAGCACCGACGCCGTCACCACCATGACCACGCCGTGCTCGGAACGGAAATAGAAGTGACCTGGACTCCCCGGCACCAGGTGACGACGCACTTCGCTGGCGAGGCGCAAAAAATCTTCTCCCAGCAGGACTTCACCATCACCGGTCATAATCAGGCGGTAATCCGTCGGCAAGGAGCCGAACTGCCTTTCATAGTAGGACGCAAGCCCTTCACTGCTGGTACCCAGCTCGGTGATGATATAAAGATATTCCTGCAGACGCAGGTCGCCGGTAATAATCTGTGTGTAGTGGCGCAGTTCCTCGCGCTCGGCAAGCACACGGTCCTGCTTGCGCAGGGTAGCGTGCCGCAGGCGGTCTTCAGCGCCTTCCACAATAACGTCCCGTGCCGCCTTGAACGACAGTGTCATCATCCCTAGAAGTAATACGATCAGCATCCCTACATATAAGAGCAGTCGCGATCTGTAGGTCATGGAGTCGTGGCGCTGTCGGGTTCCAGTTGCAGGAGGTTATAACGTACGGCAACGGCCTGGAATGCAGGCCCGGTCTGGACTTCCCTGATAATAGCCAGCACATCTTCACTCGGCGTCTGGTTGGTGACGGCCGACAGCTTGCGGAAGAACGGGTAGTGCCTGTTACGCAGGTTTTCAGCCGTAGGCTGGTAACCGTCAACGCTGAGAACCTTGATATTGCTGTCAGACCCGAAATCCCAGGTCGAACCGATATGCCCGAGTGCGGACTTGAAGTCGCCTACGCGCTGCACCATGTCCGCAGCACTGCTGACGTTGAGACGCTTCTGCCGGAACTCGGCGGCATCGGGTAAAATGGTTTTCCAGTGCCCGGGACGCTTCTTGCAGTGCAGGCGCGCCACCAGCACGATCGGCTCGTCATTGCCGCCGACTTCTTTCCAGTTGACGATATCGCCGCGCATAATGCCTCTTACCTGCGCTGTGCTGAGATTCGAAACCGGGTTGGCCCGGTTCACCACGATCAGCACCGGTTCCAGTGCGATCGGGTAGACCAGCAGTTTCTTGTTGTCCACTTCTTCCTTGCTCAGCGGGCAGCAGACAAAGCCGAAAGTCTCGTGACCCGGCGCATTCTGCAAGGCCGTCTTGATGCCGGCGTTACAGCCCATGCCCAGGGTCGAGTTACGGCCGTGCAGTTCAATGCTCCGGCCGGAAGCCTTTTCCAGGTCGGCTTTCAGCGAATTGAAAACCACCCAGGCGAAGTGCGCGCCGGCACCGGTGACGATGGCGTCGTGATCCGCAGCCGCCCTGCCTGTTACAGAAAGGAGTAGTAATACCGCTGCACAGCTGCGCAGTAACGGAACAAGCTTTATCTTCATGAAAGTCGAACCACCTGAATGTTTTCAAGACAAGCATCGGAATTGACGCCCGATGACCCGGCTACCAGCAATCAAAGTGTATAACGACCCGGCGTCAAAAATCTGAACTGATTCACAGTTTGCACAACCGGCATCTCTTACACATTGATAACTATGGTATTTTAACAAGCCGCCCACGCACAGATATGTGATATTAGTCACACAACTTACGATTCTGGCGTCAAATATCCGCCGCCGCCCGGTGTATCGATTTGCAGACGGTCGCCTGCCTGCACCTGCAGCGCAAGCTTGGACGCCAGAACATGCCCGTTCAGCCGGTTGATACCGGGCTGCCCGGCAGCGCCGCCCAGCAACCCCCAGGGGCCGTGCTTACGCCGTTCGGTGAGCAGGGTAACCTGTGCAGGCGCCAGGAACTCGTACTCACGACACAAGCCGTCACCGCCCTTGCGGCGACCCGCACCACCGGAGTCACGGCGTATCGTATAGCGCCGGATACGTAACGGGTAGGCGGCCTCCAGTACCTCGATGGGCGTATTCAGGGTATTGGTCATGTGTGTCTGTACGGCATCCAGGCCACCACCGTCGGCACCTGCGCCCATGCCGCCGCCCAGGGTTTCATAATAATCCCAGCCACCCCCGTCATGGCGCGCGCCCATGGCCAGGTTGTTCATAGTGCCCTGGCTGGCAGCTGCCACACGTTCCGGGATGACCTGCGCCAGTGCACCCAGCACCAGGTCGACAATACGGCTGCTGGTCTCCACGTTGCCCGCCGCGACAGCGGCCGGTGCCGTTGCATTCACCAGGCAGCCCGGCTGCGCCTGGATACGGATCAACCGGAAGCTGCCGGCACAGGCCGGTGTCCGCGCCTGCATCAGGCAGCGGAAAGCATAGAACACCGCAGCGGCCGTAACCGGTAACGGGCAGTTGATATTGCCCGCCACCTGCGGCGCCGTGCCGCTGAAATCGACTTCGACCTGTCCCCGTTCCAGCGTTACGTGGACGCACAACGGGATATCACAGTTGCCCTGCCCGTCGTCATCCATCACATCCTCGAAGTGGTAGCGACCATCGGGTAAGGCTTCCAGCGCGGTACGCGCCATACGCTCGCCGTAATCATTGAGATCGGCCAGCCCTTGCAGCCAGACCGCTACGCCCAGCGTTTCCAGCAGCTCACCGATGCGCTTCACACCGGTGCGGTTGGCGCTGATCTGGGCGGAAAAATCACCGTGGGTGATACTGGCGTTGTGGGTGGCAGCGGCGATCCCTGCGAGCACCCCGGTTTGCAGTTGGCCGGCACGCAACAACCGGGTGGGCGGGATCAGCAGCCCTTCCTGTTCAAGGCGGGTGCCGACAGGCATGGAACCCGGGCTGTCGGCACCGATATCCGCGTGATGTGCGCGGTTGGCCACAAAAGCCACACACTGCCCCTGCGCAAACACCGGTGCGATCAGCGTGACATCCGGCAGATGCGTGCCGCCCCTGAAGGGGTCGTTCAACACCACCATATCGCCGGGGGACCAGTCCTGCGCACGCACCAGGTCGGCCATCGCCCAGGCCATGCTGCCAAGATGCACAGGAATATGCGCGGCTTGCGCGCAGAGCTGCCCCTGCGGGTCGAACACGGCACAGGAGTAGTCGAGCCGGTCCTTGATATTCGGCGAAAATGCAGCGCGTCGCAGCACGGCGCCCATTTCATCGCACAGCGCGGACAGGCGACTGGAGAAGAGACTCAACTGGATAGCATCCATCGGCACATTATGCCTCACGGGTCGAAGAAATAAGGTTTTTCCATATTGCAATCATCCACATCGGCCCTTACACTCCGCAATCCTGAGTAAAACAGTCAGCTTTTATCGCGGGCCGTCACACAAAATTCAACCAAAATTTTTGAGGAGCAGTCAAAAATGAATCCATTAACTTCCATCCTGGGCACTATTGTCTCCGGGTTCATACTTGCCGTTGTCGTCGTATTTGCGCTGGGCACCAGCAGCATCAACGCGCTCGAATTCGAGGTCTGGCTCCATGTCCTGGCGGGCGTCGTCTGGATCGGCCTGCTTTATTACTTCAACTTCGTCCAGGTCCCTGGCGTTGGCCAGGCGCTGGCTGAAGCCGACAACGGCGGACCCGGTCCGGCCGCGATCAACAAATACGTCGCACCGCGTGCGCTGCTGTGGTTCCGCTGGGGTGCTGTTGCCACCTGGCTGACCGGTGTAGGCGCCCTGCAGAACCTGGCAGAAGGCGGTTTCGTAAAGGCTTTCATGCTCAGCGACGGCATGGAAGTCATTGGTGTTGGCGCCTGGCTGGGCACCATCATGCTGTTTAACGTCTGGGTACTGATCTGGCCGAACCAGAAGAAAATCCTTGGCATGGTCGATGCCACACCCGAGCAGATCGCCAGCGCCAAAAAAGTGGCTCTGATGGCCTCGCGCACCAATACCCTGCTGTCGATCCCGATGCTGATGTGCATGACCGCCTACGGTCACGGCCTGCCTTTCTAGACAACCGCCTTCAGCTCACGAAACCCGGCCACTGGCCGGGTTTTTTATTTGGAAAAAGCCGGATCAGGCTATAGAATCTGTTTTTTGGTACTGGCGGCTTCTTCGGAGCTGCCTTTTGTTTTTGGGGAGCCTGATGGCCGAACACCTGATGAACACCTATCGTCCGCTGCCCGTCAGCTTCGAACACGGCGCAGGCGCCTACCTGTTCGACGCCGATGGCGAACGCTACCTGGATGCCCTGTGCGGTATCGCCGTGTGCGGGCTGGGGCATGCCCACCCCGCTGTCAGCGCCGCTATCTGCGAGCAGGCGCAGCGTCTGCTGCACAGTTCCAACCTGTACCGCATCGATGCCCAGGAAGAGCTGGCAGATGAACTGTGCCGGATCGCCGCCATGGAGCGTGTGTTCTTCAGCAACTCCGGTGCCGAAGCCAACGAGGCCGCGCTCAAGCTGGCGCGCCTGTACGGTCATGGCAAGGGTATCGAAACCCCGCAGATCATCGTCACCGAGGGCAGCTTCCACGGGCGCACGCTCGCCACCCTGACGGCCACCGGCAACCGCAAGATCCAGGCCGGCTTCGAACCGCTGATGCCCGGTTTCCTGCGCGCGCCCTATGACGACCTGGATGCCATCCGCACCATTGCGGAGAACAGTCCCAACGTGGTCGCGATACTGGTGGAGCCGGTCACCGGCGAAGGCGGCATCCAGATTCCCGCCGACGATTACCTGGCCGAGTTACGCCAGTTGTGCGACACACACGGCTGGCTGTTTATGCTGGACGAGATCCAGACCGGCATGGGCCGTACCGGGCGCTGGTTCGCACACCAGCACGCGGACATACAACCCGATGTCATGACGCTGGCAAAAGCGCTGGGCAACGGCGTACCGATCGGTGCCTGCCTGGCGCGTGGCGCGGCTGCGGAGGTCTTCCAGCCGGGCAACCACGGCTCAACTTTTGGCGGCAACCCGCTGGTAGCGCGTGCGGCGCTGGCTGTCATCGATACGATGCAACAGCAACAACTGGTGGCACGCGCCGCCGAACTCGGGGCATCGATGCTGGAACAGCTGCGGGCGCGCCTCGGTGAACGCGACGAAGTCGTCGCCATCCGCGGCAAGGGCCTGATGCTGGGCATCGAACTGGACCGCCCCTGTGCGGAACTGGTGCAACGCGCCCTGCAGCAAAAACTGCTGATCAACGTCACTGCCGACAGCGTAGTCCGTCTGTTGCCAGCGCTGATCCTGACGGATGGGCAGGCGGGTGACATCGTCACCGGCGTGTGCGACCTGATCGAAACCTTTGTGGAAGAAGACGCATGAGTACTCGCCATTTCCTGACCCTGACCGACCTGTCGTCCGACGAACTGCACCAGCTCATGGCACGCGCCATCGAACTCAAGCAATGGCAGCGCGAAGGCCGCATCCACGAGCCGCTGAAAAACCGGGTGCTGGCGATGGTGTTCGAGAAATCCTCTACCCGTACCCGCGTGTCGTTCGAAACCGGAATGGCGCAGCTGGGCGGTCACGCCCTGTTCCTGTCACCGCGCGACACCCAGTTCGGGCGCGGCGAACCCATCGAGGACAGCGCCAGGGTGCTGTCGCGCATGGTCGACGCCATCATGATCCGCACCTTCGAGCATGAAAAGATCGAGCTGTTCGCCGCCTATTCCAGGGTACCGGTCATCAATGCGCTGACCGACCAGTACCACCCCTGCCAGCTGCTTGCCGACATGCAGACCTGGTTCGAGCAACGCGGCGATATCAAGGGTGCAACGGTGACCTTCATCGGCGACGGCAACAATATGTGCCATTCCTACATCAATGCGGCCCTGCAGTTCGACTTCCGCCTGCATGTCGCCACACCCGCCGCCTACAAGCCCGACCCGGCCATTATCGCTGCCGCGGGTGAACGTATCAGCCTGTTCGAACACCCGCTGGAAGCCGCTAAAGGTGCCGACCTGATAGTCACGGATGTATGGGCCAGCATGGGACAGGAAGAAGAACAGGCCAAGCGGGAAAAAGAATTTGCCGAATTCCAGGTCAACAGCACACTGATGCAGGCGGCCAACCGGGATGCGTTGTTCATGCACTGCCTGCCTGCGCACCGTGGCGAGGAAGTCACCGCCGATGTGATCGACGGCCCGCAGAGCGTGGTATGGGACGAGGCGGAAAACCGGCTGCACGCACAGAAAGCGTTACTGGAATTCCTGATGGTGGAAACCGGGTAAGAGCGGAGCCTGTCAGACATAACGCCCGCTTAAACCACAACCGCCATTCCCGAACCGGATTCCGGCCTGCGCCGGAATGACGGTTACCGCTCAATCTTCTGTTTGCTGATCCACCCGGGTGTGACGCACATCCTTGCCCTTGACCAGGTAGATCACGTACTCGCAGATATTGGTGGCACGGTCACCGATGCGCTCGATGGCGCGGGCGGCAAACATGGCCTGCAGGATATTCGGGATAGAGCGCGGGTCTTCCATCATGTAGGTCATCAACTCGCGCATCAGTGAATCGTATTCACTGTCGACGCGACGGTCCTCGCTCCAGATCTCCACGGCCTTTTCCGTATCGAGATGCGCAAACGCGTCGAGTGCGCCATGCACCATGCCGCGCACGTGGTGGCCCAGGTTGCGTATCTGGGTAAACAGGCGTGCCGACTGTTCCTCACCCACCATGCGACTGGCCATGCGCGCGATGCGTTCCGCCTCGTCACCGATGCGTTCCAGGTCGGTGATGGTCTTGATCACCGCCACGATCAGGCGCAGGTCGCTGGCGGCCGGCTGACGCCGCGCCAGTATGGTATTGCATTCCTCGTCGATCGCCACTTCCATGGCATTCACCTGGTAATCATTTTCCATCACCTGCGCGGCCAGTCCGCCGTCGCGGTCTTCAAGCGCGCGCATGGCATCCTGCAACTGCTGCTCGACCAGCCCGCCCATCGCCAGCACCCGGTTGCGTATATCTTCCAGCTCCTCGTTATAGCGCCTTGAGATATGCTGTCCTATGTTCAGGTTTTCCATCGCTGCCCCCTTATCCGTAACGGCCGGTGATGTAGTCTTCCGTCATTTTCTCTGACGGGTTGGTAAATATTTTATTGGTCGCATCGTGCTCGATCATTTTCCCCATATACATAAAGGCCGTGAAGTCGGATACCCGGGCGGCCTGCTGCATGTTATGCGTCACGATCACGATCGTGTATTTTTCCTTCAGCTCATCGATCAACTCTTCGATCTTCAGGGTCGAGATCGGGTCCAGCGCGGATGCCGGTTCGTCGAGCAACAGCACTTCCGGTTCCACGGCAATGGCGCGCGCGATAACCAGCCGCTGCTGCTGACCGCCCGACATGCCCAGCGCGTTTTCGTGCAGGCGGTCCTTGACCTCGTCCCACAGGGCGGCACCGCGCAAGGCCTTCTCAACGATCTCGTCGAGGTTGCGCCGGCTCTTCACGCCTTGCAGGCGCAGACCGTAAGCCACGTTCTCGTAGATACTTTTCGGGAAAGGGTTGGGTTTCTGGAACACCATGCCGACACGCTGGCGCAACTGCGCCACCTGTACGGAAGGTGCATAGATATCCTGCTTGTCCAGTTCGATGGTACCGGTAATGCGTACGCTGTCGACCAGATCATTCATGCGATTGAAGCAACGCAACAGGGTCGACTTGCCGCAGCCGCTGGGACCGATAAACGCTGTCACGCGTTTGCGCGGTATCGACAGCCTGATGCCGTCAAGCGCCTGCGCCTTGCCATAGTAGAGATTGAGGTCCAGGACCTCCAGGCAGGTATCTGCGTCGTCGTTACCCGTCGCCTGTTTAAAAATATCCGGATTAATTTTCTGTGCAGTATTCATTTCCATTCCCGGGTTCAATAGTAATTCACTGTTCCAGTGAACGGTAGCGTTCGCGCAGGCGGTTGCGGATCGAAATGGCCGCCAGGTTAAGCGCAACGATGACGGCGACCAGCAACAGGGCGGTGGCAAACACCAGCGGGCGCGAGGCTTCCACGTTCGGGCTCTGGAAACCCACATCATAAATATGGAAGCCCAGGTGCATAAACTTGCGATCCAGATGGATAAAGGGTGGATTGCCATCCAGCGGCAGCGCCGGGGCAAGCTTCACCACACCGACCAGCATCAGCGGCGCCACCTCACCCGCAGCGCGCGCAATGGCCAGGATCAACCCGGTCATCATGGCCGGGCTGGCCATCGGCAATACCGTACGCCACAGGGTCTCGGCCTTGGTCGCGCCCAGCGCCAGGCTGCCCTCGCGGATGGCGCTGGGCACGCGCGCCAGGCCTTCCTCGGTAGCGACGATAACCACCGGGACCGTCAACAGCGCCAGCGTCAGCGAGGCCCACATCAGGCCGGGCGTACCGAAGGTCGGCGCCGGCAATGCCTCGGGGAAGAACAGCTGGTCAATATTGCCACCCAGGAAATAGACGAAGAATCCCAGGCCGAAAACACCGTACACAATCGAGGGTACGCCGGCCAGGTTATTGACCGCGATACGGATCAGGCGTGTCATGGGCCCCTGGCGCGCATACTCGCGCAGGTAGATCGCCGCCACCACACCAAACGGTGTCACCAGCACCGACATCAATATCACCATCATGACGGTACCGAAGATGGCCGGGAAGATACCCCCCTCGGTATTGGCTTCACGCGGCTCGGCACTGACAAATTCCCACAGCTTGGAGAAATAAAAGCCAACCCTGTCGAGCAGGCTCATGGCATTGGGACGGTAGGCGCGCACCACATTCTGCAGGGGAACACTGACCTGCGTGCCACCCATCACCGCAACCTGTACGCTGTCGCGGCCTATCTCCCGGTACCTGGCATCCAGCGTCTGGCGCAGGCCGGCGAACCTGTCCTGCAACTCCGACCGCTCCTGCTCGATAGCGGCCAGCGCCTGCGGCGTATCCTCACCATCGAGTTCCAGCCTGCGCCGGTCGAGGCGCAGGCGTTCGATACGGTAGTTGATGGAACCGATTTCTGTTTTTTCCAGGTGCCTGATCTCGCTGCGCAAGCGCTCCACGCGCTCCAGGCGTGCCTGCAATTCCAGCCAGGCCGCGTCACCCTCCGCCACAGGCTGCCCGTCGTTGAGTATCTGTTCGACGAAACCGTACAGGTTACCCCACTCCATGCGCTCGAAAACCACCACAGCTTCCGGCCGGGTGCGCGCCTGCAAGGCCGGCGCCAGCACCCAGCGGAAATCGAGCCCGCTGACATCCCGGTTACCGGTCTTTACCAGGTAGCGCTCCACCTGCCCTTCGAGCCCGTCCAGCCCGGTGGCCCCGGCATCGCGCAGCGATGCCACACTGACCGACTCGGTGTCCTGGATCTCGCCGATAAGGTGTTGTACCGGTTCGGCGGCATCACTGAGCGGCTGGACCTGCATGTCCCAGATAGTCGCCGGCCAGAAATGCCCCATGCCCTTGACCGCGATCAGCAACAACAGTCCGAGCACCATGACCAGGCTGGAACTCACCGCTGCCGCATTGAGCCATATCCAGGGTGTACCGCTGTCCAGCCAGTTTTTTATTCCCGTCGCCATCACTGCCACCCTGTCACAGACTGCTGTACTTGCGGCGCAGATGCTGGCGCACCAGTTCTGCCCCGGTATTGAACACAAAGGTGAAAATAAACAGCACCAGCGCGGCCAGGAACAGGACCCGGTAGTGGGTACTGGCAACCTCGGCCTCCGGCATTTCCACGGCAATGTTGGCCGACAGGGTACGCATGCCCTGGAACACGCTCATATCCATGACCGGTGTATTGCCGGTCGCCATCAGCACGATCATGGTTTCGCCGACAGCACGCCCGACGCCCATCATAATGCCGGAGAAAATACCGGGGCTGGCAGTCAACAGCACCACGCGCACCAGCGTCTGCCAGCTGGTGGCGCCCAGTGCCAGCGAACCGTTGGTCAGGTGCCTGGGTACGCTGAAAATAGCATCCTCGGCAATCGAGAAGATGGTGGGAATCACCGCAAAGCCCATCGCCAGCCCCACCACCAGCGAGTTGCGCTGGTCATAGCCGATACCCAGCTCGGCCTTCAGCCAGTGCGGCATGTCTCCGTCAAACCACCACAACTCCAGCAGCGGACTGAGCCATAACGACAGGAACACCGTGCCGATCACCACAGGAATCAGCAACAGGGCTTCCCAGCCTTCCGGCACGCGGCGGCGCAGGCCGCCCGGCAAGTGCATCCAGATATAAGACAGCAGCAACACCACCACCGGCAGCAACAGGAATATCGTGAAAATACCCGGCAGGTGCGATTCCACCAGCGGCGCCAGCCACAGGCCGGCCAGGAAACCGAGGATGACCGTCGGCAGGGCTTCCATGATCTCGATACTGGGCTTGACCACCTGGCGCATCTTCGGCGCCATGAAATAGGCGGTGAAGATCGCACCCAGTATCGCCAGCGGGATGGCGAACAGCATGGCGTAGAACGCGGCCTTCAGGGTACCGAAGGTCAGCGGCGTGAGGCTCAGCTTGGGTTCGAAGTCATTGCTCGCCGAGGAAGACTGCCAGATGTACTCCGGCCGGTCATAACCCTCGTACCAGACCTTTGACCACAGCGCACTCCAGGAAACCTCCGGGTAATCATTCTTGATACGCCAGAAATGCAGCCTGTCCCGGTCGTCCAGCGCCCACAGCGCATTGGAGCGCGGTGCTACCGCAAGCCGCTGCAAGCCGGTGTCGGTAATGGCCTGGCGAATCACCAGCTTGTCAGCCGTGGTATGAAACACGGAAACCGTGCCGTCGGCACCCGCCAGCATGAATTCCTTGCGGCTGACCTCAGGCACCAGTTCCCGCAGATCGCCGACATTTTCGAAGCTGCGGATCTTCGCCATGTGCCGCGCATCCTTGTCGTCGCGCACCGAGAACCACTGGTCGACCACACCGTCGTCACTGGCCACCATGATGGAATTGCCCCCGGTCAACAGACGGGCGTCGATCACCTTCACGCCCGGCGCCACGAGGTGTAACTGTTCCTTCAGTTGCACGTCGGACAGATCGGCGATTTCGTACCACGCCAGGTCACCCGACTCGCTGACCACGTACAGGTTGTGCTGGGCCGGGTCCAGCAGCAGGGTTTTGACGTTCCCGAGGTTGGTATAGCCGAGCGTGCGGCGGAACTCGAACGTGCCTTCCTCGCCCAGCATGGATTCCTGCACCTCGGCGCGCACCAGCGACAACAGGTTGTCCGACCAGCCGGCCAGCGTAAACGAATCGTCTTCCTGGATTGCCAGCCGCTGCACGGGCAGGCCGTCCGGCATGACATCGATCGGCGCCTCGCCCAGCGGGTATTCGATAGAGGGCGTAATCACACGCCTGTCGTCGGGAAAACTCACCTGGTAACGCTGCCGGACCACCAGGGCCTGGCCGTTACTCAAGCCGAACGCCAGCGTGCCGGAGACGGCGTGTGCCGCCGAAAAACTGACGATCTCGGTATTGTCCGGCAACTTCAGCCGGATCTGGTCGAGCAGGCTGCCGTCGGCGGTGGACAGAAACCGGACCAGCCCGTCACGCTGGAAAACAGCCCCGATCTCGGCCTGTTCCTCCATCGACAGATAGACCACCGGCGCCTCGGACTGCAACGGGTAGCTGGCGGCCTCATGCATCTCGGGGGTTTCCCCCAGCGGCACAACAACATAGAGAAGATAGAACAATATCAACAGGATAGCGATGATTACCCCGATCCCGCCCGCGGCGACGGCGACACGTGCAACGCGGTTCTTGAGTAACCGTAAACGAAAGTGCGGACTGCTCCCGTAGTCCTGGCCAGGCGTGTATTCAGACATAACCTGCCAAGTGTAGGCGGGAAATATGACAATTGTGTGACAACGGCAACGAGCGCAATATCTACTTCCGATGGCATTGTTTTTGCTTCAGTACTTCGCCAAAGCATAACTGAACCACTCACGCACCCAAACCAAAGTGCCACAGAGGAAACAGTAAACATGAGCATCGAACACCGCTGGAGTTCTCGCAAGGAAATCAACCTGGATGTCAGCCTGTATTACCCGCCCATCGGCATGGTGAACGGCAAAACCCGCAATATAAGTCTCGAAGGGATGTATGTGGACCTGCAAGGCGTCAGGATACCCGCCCAGGCCCGGCTGGAAATCTGCTTTACTGCGGAAAATCGTGGCAAACCGGTGGAACACCGACTACCCGCCTACGTGGTACATGGCGGAGACGGTGGCGTCGGCCTGATGCTGCAACACGTGGGCTACCGGGAATTCGATGCCCTGCGCTATATGCTGCACGCGGCCTGACCCCCGCACGCGGCGGGGGCCGTGACTTGCCGCCGGACAAGATGTCCGGTTATTTCAGTTTGGCGAGTTCCTGCTCCACGACCTTGGCCGGCAGTGGAATATACCCGTCCTTCACGACCGTCTTCTGGCCGGTCCTGGACAGTACCATTTTCAGGAATTCACGCTCCAGCGGCGACAGCGGCTTGTTGGGGTGCTTGTTGACATACACGTACAGGAAACGCGCCAGCGGGTACTTGCCACTGATGGCGTTTTCAGGCGTCGCTTCCACCATCGGCTTGCCAGCGGCCCTGGCCAGCGGCACGGTACGCACACCCGAGGTCTTGTAGCCGATACCGGAGTAACCGATACCGTTCAATGAAGCGGATACCGACTGCACCACAGAGGCGGAACCGGGCTGTTCGTTCACGTTGTTCTTGTAGTCACCCTTGCACAGCGCCTTCTTCTTGAAGTAACCGTAAGTACCGGACACCGAGTTACGGCCATACAGCTGGATCGTGCGTGACTTCCAGGCGCCTTCCTGGCCGAGCGCACCCCAGTTGTTGATGTCGGTCGGGTAACCGCACTTGCGCGTCGACGAGAACACCGCGTCCACCTGCGGGATGGTCATGCCCTTGATCGGGTTATCCTTGTGCACGAAGACAGCCAGCGCATCGATTGCCACGCGGATCGGCGTCGGCTTGTAACCGTAGCGGCGTTCGAAAGCCTCCAGCTCCTTGTCTTTCATCTTGCGGCTCATCGGGCCCAGGTTGGAGGTGCCTTCGGTCAGTGCCGGAGGCGCCGTGGAAGAACCCGCTGCCTGGATCTGGATATTGACGTTAGGATACTCACGCTTGTAGTCCTCCGCCCACAGTGTCATCAGGTTGGCGAGGGTATCGGAACCGACGCTGGACAGGTTGCCCGACACGCCGCTGGCGCGGCTGTATTCCGGTACCCCGGCATCGATTGCGGGCGCGGCGTTAACCGTACTGCCAAAGCCCAGGGTCACTGACAGTATGGCTGCCAGCAGACTTGCTTTACTGTGTTTCATTACAACGATCTCCTCAAACGGATATGGATAACTGATTGTCTGGAAGGGATGCTAGTACGGAAATATGACAGCTGTATGACAATCCGCGGGCGGCGGCGTACAGCCCGGTCAGGCCACGTTGGCGGATGATTTTTCGCAGGTGACGCTGCGCCCGGCGGAGAAACAGCAGCGGAAGCTGCTGCCTTTCTCCAGCTCACTCTGGATTTCCAGACGGCCGTCGTGGCGCAGCAAAACGTGTTTGACGATGGCCAGGCCGAGCCCGGTGCCGCCGCTGGCGCGTGAACGGCCGGTATCGACGCGGTAAAAACGCTCGGTCAGGCGCGGGATATGATGCGGCGCAATACCGACCCCGGTGTCTTCCACGATAAACACCGGCTCATCATCGATTTGTTTCCAGCGGATCGTGATACAGCCTTCAGCCGGTGTATAGCGCACGGCATTGAACACCAGGTTGGAAAAGGCGCTGTACAGCTCCGCTTCCCGCCCGCGCAGGCACAGGCCGTTATCGACATCCAGTTCGATAACGTGCGACTGTTCGGCGCCGAGCTCGCGGGCCTGGTCGGCAATGGCATCGATCATGGCCGCCACCGCAACCGGCTCCGAGTCGGCCTGCGGCCGCTCGGATTCCAGCCGCGACAACAGCATCAGGTCATCGACAATACGGTTCATGCGCGCGGTCTGCGCCTGCATGGTGGCAAGCTGTACGGCAAACTCACCGCCAACCTCGTCTGCATCCGCCAGCGTTTCCAGGTAGCCGGAGATCACGGTCAGGGGACTGCGCAACTCGTGCGAAACATTGGCGACAAAGTCCTGCCGGGTTCTCTCCAGCCGCTGCATACGGGTCATATCGCGGGCCAGCAACAGGCGGCGGTCTCCCCAGTAAGGGATAATCCGCAAGCGCAGGCGGATGTCCTCGTCCACGGGCGACGGGATTTCGACCGGCGCCTCATACTGTCCCTGTTTGAGATACTCCAGGAAGTCCGGGTGACGCAACAGGTTGCTGATACGCTGGCCGCTGTCACGCGGGTACTGGAAACCGAGCAAACGCGCCGCGGCGTTGTTCCACCACTCGATTTCATCACTACCGGGGCGCAGTTCCACCGCCGCATCCGGTAGAGCTACCGTGATCTTGTGAAAACGTTTCAGCAGGCGGCGCAGGTCGCGCTTGCGCTTGCGGTTACGTTGCTGCAGGCGGTAGATGTGCTCGAATACATCGTCCCAGACGCCGCCTGCCTCGGGCGGCTGGAAGCTCTTGCCTTCACGCAACCAGCGCACCAGGCGGTTGATATTGTACAGGTGCCATGCGGTATAGAGCACCAGTGCAATCAGCAGACCGAGCAGCATATCCCCGGCCAGCGCGCCGATCACAAGCCCGCCGAAAACGGTACCTGTCAGCCGCCAGGTTTCCTTCTGCCAGGGGCTGCTCACAGCTGCACTGCCTCAGCTGCGGGTCGAGAAACGGTAACCCGCACCGCGCACGGTCTGGATAAAGCGGTCATAACCCGGCCCGGCCAGGGCTTTCCGCAGACGTCGGATATGTACATCGACGGTTCGCTCCTCTACAAAAATACCCCGTCCCCACACATGATCCAACAGTTGTTCCCTGCTGTATACCCGGTCAGGATGGCTCATGAAAAACTGCAACAGCCGAAACTCGGTCGGCGCCAGCTCGAGGGAGCGGCCATCAGACTCCACCCGGTGACCGACCGGGTCCAGCAACAGCCCCTCATACTCGATAGACTGTTCCTCATCGCCACCCCGGGTACGCCGCAGCACCGCGTTGATGCGGGCGATCAGCTCGCGCGGTGAAAACGGCTTGGTCACGTAGTCGTCGGCACCCGCCTCAAGACCGTGCACCCGGTCGTTTTCCTCGACCCGGGCGGTAAGCAGTATAATCGGCAACTGCGCCGTGGTCTCCTCGCGGCGCAGGCGGCGTGCCAGTTCCACCCCGCTCATCCCCGGCAGCATCCAGTCCAGCACCACCAGGTCGGGAGGACTGGCGGCCACGGCCAGCAGCGCCTGCTCGGCATCACCGGCCTCCTCGCACTGCAAGCCGGCCTTTTGCAGGGCAAACCTGATCATTTCCCGAATTGCCGGCTCGTCTTCAACCACAAGAATCCGCTTCATTGTCACGTCTCGATTATCCGCTTGCAAAGCGGCATGCCATTGAAATGGAACAGTACAACCCAGCAATGTTACAGTCGTATGACAAATGAACTGCCTGGACATCCGGTCGGTATAGCCTACCATCCCGGTCTGTCAGGCGAAAAGGATGGCACAACAGCATGTGCAGAATAGCCGCATACCTGGGAGAGCCGCTGCAACTCGGTAAATTCCTGATCGACCCGCCGCACAGCCTGCAGGTACAGAGCTGGGCGCCGCGCGAACTGAAATATGCAAAGCTGAACGCTGACGGCTACGGTTTTGCCTGGTATGGCGAGGACCAGCAGCCTGCGGTGTACGTCAATCCCGGCCCGATCTGGTCCGATCCCAACCTGCCGCACCTGGCGCGCACCCTGGTCAGCGACCTGTGGATCACCAGTGTGCGCAGCGCCACCGCCGGCAACCCGGTAAACCATGCCAATACCCAGCCATTCGCCGACACTGAATTCCTGTTCGACCACAACGGGCTGATCGACAACTTCCACCACGCGGTGCTGCCCGGGCTGATAGCCGGGCTCGATGCACGCTACCTGGCCGCGGTTCGCGGCAACACCGAATCCGAGTACCTGTTCGCGGCACTGCGCCAGCTGCTCGCGGAAGACCCCGAGCTGCCGATGGAGTCCGCGCTGGTGGAGCTCATGCAACGCATCGAGCAGTGGGTCGATGGACAGCGCGCCCTGCTGACCATTGTCGTCAGCGACGGCGAACGCCTGTACGCGGTACGCCACGCACTCGGTGACGAGCCACCGACACTGTATTACACTGTCGATGACGAGACGTTCCCGAATGCGCAGCTGATCGCATCGGAGCCACTCACGGAATCCGGTTTCTGGCAGGCGGTGCCGGAACACCAGATTCTGATACTCGATCCCGAGGAACCGCCGGAACTGTTATCACTGTGAGCACGGATGCCCTGATTACCGAACTGGGCCGGTCCCAGACCCTGCTGCTGGCGCTGGCGCAAGATGTCGATGCCAAAGCCTTTCGCGAACAATACCACCCTGACCTCAGCCCGCTGGGCTGGCACCTCGGCCACTGCGTCTTTACCGAATGCCAGTGGCTGCACGAGAAAGTGCGTGGCGACGACAGCGTCACCGCACCCATCGCCGATTTCTATATCCCGCCGCGCACCCCGAAAGCCGAGCGCGGCAAACTGCTGCCACAACAACAGGCGCTGCTGACCTGGGCGCAGGAGCTGCAGGAATTCAACCTGTATTACCTGCACAACCTGCGTCCCGAGGTGCAACAACACCCGTTGTTCGAGAACGACTACCTGATCCATTTCCTGATCCAGCACAACAGCCAGCATTACGAAACCATGCTGATGATCCTGACCCAGAAGGCACTCGTCGACCACCAGGCCGACGATGCCTCGCACCCGCCGCTGCAAGCCGCGGCGCCGGCACCCGAGCTGGTCAGCATCGCCGCCGGTCATTACCGTGTCGGGGGTGAAAAGCCCGTCGCCTATGACAATGAAATACCGCCCCAGCATGCCGAGCTGGGTGCCTTCGACATCTGCAAGAACCCGGTCAGCAATGCCGAATACCTCGCCTTCATCGAAGCCGGTGGCTACCGGCACGAAGCGCTGTGGGACGAGGCCGGCTGGCTCTGGCGCGGGCAGCACGACATCCGGCACCCGGACCACTGGCGCCAGTCAGCACAGGGAGACTGGTACGCGGTCAGCCTGCGCGGCAGCTATGAACTGGCACCCGGTGAGCCGGTATCCGGCATCAGTCATTACGAAGCGCGCGCCTTTGCACGCTGGGCGGACGCACGCCTGCCACACGAGTACCAGTGGGAAGCCGCATGCCGTATCGGCCTGCTGGAACAGACCGGGCGTGTCTGGGAGTGGTGCGACAATACCTTTCACGCCTACGAGGGTTTCACACCCTTCCCCTACCCCGAATACTCCCAGCCGTGGCAGGACGGCAGCCACTACACCCTGCGCGGTGGCAGCCTGCACACCCGGCCGGCCATAAAACGCCCGAGCTTCCGCAATTTTTTCGAAGCCGACAAGCGCCATGTATTCGCGGGCCTGCGGCTGGTGTACTAGAAAATCGCCCCGCCTGGACGATGTTACCGCAAATTGCAGCGCCCGGGACATTCTCGGCACCTTGCCGGTACGGCAAGTCCGGCTTTGGTATGGCCGGCTGGCACAAGCCATTGCACGTCGACCAGTTGCTGGTGGTGGTACACCAATAGCCTCATTGTTTATGGATCGCTATTTGAACCCGCGCTCGAATTCAGATGGCACACAGGCCCAGTTTGTTTTTACAGCACCAGCCTATCTAAAAAACCATTCTATAATCCTGAACGCGCTGACTTACCATCGTCAGGTGTATCTGACCCGGGAGCGTGCTCGAATCAGTAGCTCAACGCGGTGGGCCGGTATCAAACCACGCTGGCAGAATCCAGACCGCTATGGCTGGACGCGAGGAACACCGCTTTCGATGTATTACGAAGCCCTGGTCGAAGTACCACTACGCTGGCAAATTACGGGTAATGCTGAAGAGAAAGATATTCTATACGCTCTGGGGATGGGGTTTCAGTTACATACAGAGGTCACAGTGGATGTAACACAACGTGGCAGCCATCTGGACGTAACGTTTACTCGATTTACAGCCAAAGTCGTTGATACATACGATTTTAATTATTCTGAGCACATCACAGTGCCAAACTCGGATCATAATTCTACCAGCCCTGACGCGGTATGCCCGGGACGAAAACCGGATAATTGTCTACCATACCAATGCGCGTCGTATGGAACAGGCTAACCTGGCGTCACCCTTGTTAGCTCAAGACCATTTGCCGCTTTGAGAGTTTTTCGACCCCAGAATATTACCCGCACTGGTTACCAGCCGGTTTTGCAGGTCGCTGGCCGGACCGGCAATGCGTGACACACGAGCAATCAACTCAATGGCAGAGTCTGCCTGCTCCTGCGTAAACCTTGACAGGCTGGGCGCCAGCACTTTCTTCAGGTGATCCCGAACCTCTTCACCCTTGCCGAGCAGGTGGCTGCTTGAAATCAGTAACCCGGAAGCATCGTTGTCTGACAGGTGGAATTCCTCGGAAAATATTTTCAGGATCTCCGATTTTTCCTCTGCGCTCATGTCACCATCCGCTTTCGCTACTGCGGTCATTAACAGTGCGGTAGCCTCCAGTGGGCTGTCCAGTTTATACACCGGGTTGCCATCGTGGAGTTTTTTCCAGCGCCTGCGCCGTTGCCAGAGGAACGGGTTTAGTCCCCCAAGGTCAATCCCCATTTCCGCCAGTCGATAAAACAGCCACAAAATCGTTACGATACTGCCGAGTGCGCCAAGGACTATGTGCATTCTTCCCCCCTTTGTGAGCAATCAGTTAAGGCTGTTTTTCCGGTCATACAGGCAGCCCAAAACAAACATCACCAGATATTCCCCGCTGTTTCCGCTTATAAACCGGGGCAATAGGGGGATATCGGCCATTCAGACAAAATTTAAACGCAAAATCCCGACCAGCCCGTCAGGCAGGCGTTTCCCCCTGTGGGAGCGGCTTTCCAGCCGCGATTATCGCGGCTGGAAAGCCGCTCCCACGTCAAGGCTGCATCAGCCCCTTTTTATTCCTGTCTGGTTTACAATCAGCCCATGACTGATTCCGACAAGCGCTACACGGGCCGCATCGGCAAGGGTATGACGCTTGTCGCGTGGCTGATCGTTCTTGGCCTGCTGACCCTGTATTTCAACAACAGGCTGGACAGCCAGCATAACCCCAACCAGACGGTCTACAGCCGCATCAATGAAGCCGGCGTGCAGGAAGTGGTCCTGAAACGCAACCGTTTTGGCCACTATGTCACCACCGGCACCGTGAACGGCCGTAGCGTCGAGTTCATGCTCGATACCGGCGCCAGCGACGTTGCCATCCCCGCGCAACTGGCACAGGAACTCGGCCTGCAGCGCGGCGCACCGGTGCAGTACCGCACCGCCAACGGCGTGGTTACCGCCTGGCGCACCACCATCGACAGCGTGTCCATCGGGCCGATGGTGATCCGCAATGTACCGGCCAGCATCAACCCCGGCATGAACGACATGGAAATCCTGCTCGGCATGAGCGTGCTGAAACACGTCGAGTTCACCCAGCGTGGCGATACCCTGATCCTGCGACCCAATGAATGACTTTATTGCACAGCTAACGGCGTGGAGCGGCACCGTGGCCGGTGTGCTGTGGGGCAACGGGCTCACGCTGCTGATCCTGCTGGGCATGGGTTTTTACCTCACCATCCGCCTCGGCCTGATCCAGCTGCGCGGTTTCCGGCATTCGGTCGCGCTGATTTCCGGGCGTTACAACTGCCCGGACCACGAGGGCCAGATCAGCCACTTCCAGGCATTGTCCACGGCGCTGTCCGCTACTGTCGGCACCGGCAATATCGCCGGTGTCGCGACGGCCATCTCGCTGGGCGGCCCCGGCGCGCTGTTCTGGATGTGGGTTACCGCGTTCTTCGGCATGGCCACCAAGTTCACCGAATGCACACTGGCACTGAAATTCCGGCAGGTGGATGAAAACGGCGAAATGTCCGGCGGCCCCATGTACACCCTGCTGCACGGCCTGAAGATGAAACGCACCGCCACGCTGTTCGCCAGCTTTGCGCTGATCGCCTCCTTTGGCATTGGCAACATGGTGCAGGCCAACTCGGTCGTCGACGGCCTCGGTTACCTGTTCCCCGAAGTGCATGACAACAGCTGGCTGGTGGGCGGGGTGCTGGCCTTCCTGGTCGGACTGGTGATACTGGGCGGCGTAAATCGTATTGCACGCGTCGCCAGCGCGATCGTACCGGTCATGGCACTGCTCTATATCGGCGCCGCCGTACTGGTACTGATCAACTACGTGGATCAGATCCCGGCTGCCTTCTCCACCATCCTCAACCACGCTCTCAACCCCTGGGCGGTGGGCGGCGCCGCCGTTGGCGAGGCGATCCGCTGGGGCGTGGCGCGCGGCCTGTTCTCCAACGAGGCCGGGCTCGGCTCGTCCCCCATGGCACATGCCGCGGCGCGCACCAACGAACCGGTGCGCGAAGGCCTGGTCGCCATGCTGGAGCCGTTCATCGACACCCTGGTGATCTGCACCATGACCGGCCTGGTCATCGTGGTCACCGGCGCCTGGACCCTGCAAAACGAGGCACTGGTCGGCGCCGCACTGACCGCGCACGCCTTCCAGAGCTCTATCGGCGTGGCCGGCGCCAGCGTGGTCGGCATCGGGCTGAGCCTGTTCGCCTTTTCCACCATCATCGCCTGGTCCTACTACGGCGACCGCTCGGCCAGTTTCCTGTTCGGCGCGCGCGCGGTGCAGCCCTACCGGGTGATTTTCACCTTCCTGGTGATGGTTGGCGCGGCGGTTCCCCTCAAACTGGTCTGGAACATCGCGGATATCACCAATATCCTGATGGCACTGCCCAACCTGCTGAGCCTGGCCCTGCTGTCAGGACTGGCGCTGCGCCTCAAAAATGAGTATTTCTCTAAGCCGTTTAAGTAATCGGATTAAAGTTTATCGGGTTACATATTCGAGATGCGATACCGGTAATGTCCCGGACGGTTACAGATACCCCGGATACCTAATCAGTTCCGCCCGCGCTACCACGGTAACACGTCCATATTTGCCGTTGACGCGTCTATTTTGGACGTGCTACAGTCCTGCATCGACAATCACAGGAGACCGAAAATGCGCACCTACGCTATCTGGAACAACAAGGGCGGCACGGGCAAGACCAGCTTGGCCTTTCAGGTAGTCTGCCGTTACGCGCAGATAAACCCAAAAGCACGAATCCTTGTCATCGATATGTGTCCGCAGGCCAATCTGTCTGAGTTGATGCTAGGCGGCCTATCGAACAGCGGTTCAATGCGGCTGCTCGAGCGGCAGGGATTAACACCGCGGTGCAGTATAGGTGGCTACTTCGATGCACGGCTTCCAGCACCGTTCTCCCCGCCGAAAATCGACGCCGCGAGCTACATCACAAACCCCAGCGAGTACAACTCTTCAATACCCAAGAGCATTGATCTCATCTGTGGCGATCCATTGCTGGAGTTGCAGGCAATTGCAATGAATACTCTCGCAAACACCGATCTTCCTGGAGTGAATGCGTGGCTCGGCGTAATCGACTGGCTTAGTGACTTGTTAGCTGTGATGGAGTCCGAGTACGACATCGTGTTCATCGATACAAACCCAAGTTTCTCGATGTATACACAGATCGCTCTGTCCTCAGCAAACCGAGTAATACTGCCCGTGATGGCAGATGATTCATCCAGGCGAGCGATTCAGAATGCCTTCTCACTGATCTACGGTGTCAAATTGCCGTCCGAGATCTACTCAAAGTATACCTTCGCAACAAAGCTGACCAGCGTCGAACGCAAGCTACCCAAGATTCATTTAATTCTGAAAAACCGCCTCACGCAGTACATGGGCTCCGCGTCTGCCTATGCGGCAGTACTATCCGGTATTGACAGCGATCTGACTGCGCTCATCAAGTCTTATCCCAAACACTTTACTTTCTCAAAAACTGCTAATGGCATTGTTGAGGTTCGGGATTTCGGCACAACTGGCGTAGTTGCATTTGCACGTGGCTGTCCGTTCTCGGTAATGCAGACCGGAAAATTACAGATAAGTGGGCATCGAGTACAGGTGAAACCGGAGTATCGAATACAAGCCATAGAGGCGATCGACAAAGTTGTATCGAAGTTATAGCAGTCGTGCTAAAGAAGCCTAACCTCTCCATCGAGCTTACAGCTAACGACTTGCCCTTCGCGTAGAATCAGCGAATGGCAAATCGTTGGCTGGTTCGAGACGTTCTGGCGATAGCAATTACAACCTACACACTGCATTTATTAGCCATGATGCATGAATAATCCTTGTAAGAAATCTCTTACAGCAAAATCAGAAATAGCTTACAGACGGCGACACAGACACTTGCTATGGTCGCCCTGCCCTCCACGTCTGGTACCAAGTCGCCAACAAGGGCTGCATGGCCGCCAGTGTTATAGACGCTGGCGGCTTTGCCTTTTCTGGGTACCGGCAAAGAGCCCAGCCCAGGACCACCATCGACGGGCGCCATGCTGGACCTAGGTTTTTAGCAAGAATTCAGACAAGGCCCGCAAATTGCGTACTTGAAACGGAAAAGTTTTCACGTATAAAGGATAGGTCCCAACCATTTATCGCGTGTTTTTGTGATTTAATAATGGCTCGATCAAGAAGCCAAGAAATTGATCAATACTGAATAGAATGAATTTTGCTCGGAATCATATCGGGTTCTTATTTCCCGCTAATATAAGTTAGGCGAAATAATTAATGACAGCGCGACACCACCATTACCTATCGCAATGCTATCTAAAAGGATTTACAAAAGGCGGCGGTAAAAAATCAAAACTCACCGTAATCGACCTAAGAGAGAGAAAGCATTTTGAGACAATCCCGAGGAATGTCGGTGGTATAAGGGATTTTAACCGAATTGATGTAGCGGGCGTAGATCAGAATATACTCGAAAACTCATTAGCCGAATTCGAGGGTGCTGCTGCTTCTGCATTACGCAAACTTGAAGAGGGATCAGAATTTAAGGGTGATGTAAGAGGGTCAATACTAAATCTGGTTGCAATGCTTGCGATCCGGTCTCCTGAGATGCGGGAGCATTGGAGAGGATTTATAGCTCAAATCGCAGAAAGGACAATGGATCTTACTCTAGCCACAAAAGAGCGTTGGGAATCTCAAATTGGGCAAATGCAGGAAAGTGGCGCAGAGGTGAATGAAGACGTCACATACGAAGATATAAAGCAATTTCACGAGAGTAAGGCATATACAATAAATGTCGCAAGGGAGCGCCATATCCATATGGAATTTGCAGCAATGGATGCAATTATGCCATTGTTGGTCTCAAGAAACTGGTTGATAGTCAGATCAACAGAAGATAGCGGCCCGTTTATAACTACTGACAACCCCGTGAATATTACCTGGAAAGAGCCAGACAAGATTCCGCCTTTTTATAGAAATAGCCCTGGTTATGGCATGAAAGATACGCAGGTATGTTTTCCCGTAACTAAGAATATCGCTTTAATTGGGGAGTTTGAAGGGCCGGATGGGCTTATTGAGGGAACAAGTGAGCTAATTGAGGCGCTTAATGCGAAGATGTTAATTTTTACACACAAACAGATTTATGCGCCAAAGCTTACATTTGGTTTCAGATGGAAAGATGACCAATCATTAGATGGTAGGCAAGTACTTAAACTGCTGGTGCCTAACAAGGCGCCCAAGCCGACGCAGTAAACTACGCGGCTTGGCTTAAACGTTATGCATTAAAAGTAGAAAGGAGTAATTATGGCAGAAGAGCATAAACAGCAGGGGGGTAATATTCTCGGCCTCCAAACTGATGAGCTGGCTGGCTTATCTGCCGAAGAGCTCACACAAAATCCGACAGCTATAAAAATGTTGCTTCATTACTATCGGCAGCTAGTTGATGACAACACATCTCTTAAAAATGATAACAACACATTAAAAACATATGTAGATGCCTATGGCCGACAGAAATCCAATTCAGCCACAGGGGCAATCCTGCTCGCGGTTAGTAATATAAGCATCGGATTTGGCGTAAACCTATTATCTATAGATAACACTTGGCCGGGGGTTGCTTCTCTTATTGTCGGTGTGTCGCTTGTTTTTACCGGCATTAATTTTAGCTTTAAGAAAGGCTGATCTAAATGCGTGTCAGATATCTTTTTAATACTGCTGGGAAATATGTTGCGTACGTCAGCAATAACAATATATATACATCCAACAACAGGTGGTTCGGGTATATCAAAAACGGAAACGAGGTATATAACTCAAAAGGTGGGTTCGTAGGTTACTTATTTGACGATGATAGAGTAGTAACAAATATAATGGAGATTCCACGAATCCCTCAGATACCGCCTATTCCGCCAATACCACCAATACCACCAATACCACCAATGCCTAGGATGCCTAAAATTCCTTTGCCACCACCTTACGAGGATGTATTCAAAAATGCATAACAAGGCACTCCACTGGACGCAAATTACGCTGCGCTTCATTTGAGCCAGTGAGCTTGGTTGTTGAATGTCCGCTTTCACTGGATTTTCTGATTACTGAAAGTCGTGTTCTGGCCGATAGCTGCCATTCAAAAACCCCGGCAATGCTACCACCATCCATCGGCAACCTGTGAATTATAATCTGTTGTACTTGGCGTAAACGGCTGCATGTAAACAACCTGCCGCCGATGTTTCGGCACATGCGCCTCCGACGTTTCGCGGTATAACATCAGCAGGTCGATGAGTTCCATTTCGGTATCTGTATCGAATAGCCGAGTAACCAGCTCGTCGGTCTCGATCTGCATACGCCCATACCGATTCAGTAAAAACGTAAACCTTTCCAAGCTAACTGGGTCGAGGCTCCGGCCTAATTTTCTCAATACCTTTGCAGTATCGTTGTTAGTAATTACAAACATACGTCACCCATTATATTCGCTTTGGTCTTTACGGACAGCGTATAATCGAGACTCCCCAAGAGCCAAACTGTAACCCGTATACAAAGCGGTTAAACCAGTCCGGGGAATAGCGCCAACTATTCTCCGGACACCTTTAAATCATTTAAAGCCCCAATCTCCCTTACCGGCCATAACGCACGGCAGGCTGCTGTAGTACGCCTTATGCACTCGCGCGGCGACGGATTTACTGCATTCGTATTTCCGCGCGAGTGCTGAAATCCCAATATAAGGATTCCGCTCCAAGTCTTCCAGCATCGCCGCATTACGCTGCGAGAGAAGTTCATTTAGAGCTTTATTGGTAGTCTCAATCCGTTTTACTAAATTCATGACGTCACCTCTTTAGCGTTCGGCCAGAACGTTACCCGAGCGTAAACTATTATTAACATGGCAGTCTACCAGTGAGTAATTACATGACCGAATCAGCACCAATCAGCGTTCCTTTATACGAACGTGGCACTCCAGAATTTAAGGCGAGAGCAGAAAGGTTTAACTCACCGCGGGTGAAGGAGTACGTCGCGTCTATGCAGAAGTTCGCCGACGTCGTTAACGGCGGACGGCTGACAGATTCGCAGATTCGATATATGCAACTCTACAATTACTACATGGGGAATATTGGCTGATGAAATATCCCTTGTTAGCGTTTCATTGGCCCGTTAATCCATGTCGGGTATTGGAGATGTCGGTAGACGGTCAGAGCTATTTTGCCTCGTTCGATACCAACGCTTTTGTTATTAAAAATGCACTCAGCCGACTCGCGGTAAATCTCGAACATGGCTTGGACTTGGGTTTTAAAGCCAGGTGGTGGTCTGATGATTCTGGTATATGGGGCTATATTGATACGGACGAGATAGAAGATAAAACTACCATAGCGCCGATCATTAAGGATGTCCGCGCCGGGGAGCTCCGGTATGTTAGCCCAGAGACTTCGACGATTGCAGTACACTCGAACGGTCCAGTGAACTTTATAACCGAGAGTCAGATCACTGGCATGTCTATCGTCGAGGAACCTGCATGTAAGGATTCCTTTTTGTGGGAGACCGGACATACTTGGAATTTCGATATTCCAAAAGTCGTCCCGGTGGATTATGTCACAGCGGAAGTCCTCACAAACTTCGATACGGGGTTCAACATCTTTAACGCTATGCAGAAATTCCCGCATGAACTCTTCGACGCGTCCAAGATCGAGTCCAGACCGATATTCTGTCCGAGTGTAATCTGATGTCTAAACCACCGTTTACGATTATGCAAGAACAACTCGATCTGCAAGTAGGGGAAACCCAAGACGGGTTTATGCCAGTGACGGTATCAACACTCGACGGATCAGAGTCAATGACGATTATGCTTCGACCCGGCGGGGCGTCGTATCTCTGCATCGAGACTTTGAACTATCTAATCGACCAGAAAGAGGTCAAGGCACTGTCGGTTTTACGGGATGTCTTGTTTAGTTTGAATCTGTCCGAGGAGGAAAAATGCCTACAGTAGTGAACCTAAAATCAGGACTCTTCGACGCCGAACTTTGCATAAAGCCAGAGGCCGTATTACGCGGCATTGAATACGCGAATTCAGCAGCAGAAGCGGAATATTACAATAAAGGCAACCGCAAAAACGCTGCTACGCTCGCGAAAGTCCCGGCCCGGATAGCGAAACCCGCTGCGCGTACTGCTACACGGCCCGTCCCGGCGGATACGGCGCTGTTAGCGGCTGCAAAAGATTTCCGGGCTATTCGGGCCGAGGCTTTATCTTTCACCGGTGATACACCCTCTAAATCGGTGCTAGAGGGCGTCGAGGCGTTCATTGCAGTAACGCTCCGGGATCGTTTCGAGGAAATCTTACATAAGCCTATTCAGTTAAACGATTTCGGTCTCGCTGCCCGTATTGGTACGGAAGTTTCTCCTGCATCTTTCATCCATACTGCTACGCGCTGTTACCTCCTCACTGCGATTTCGAGTCGCGAGACCTTTTTTATTGCAGGCGGTGCTTATAATGGCATCGAAGTATCAGCAGACGAGTTTGTGCTGTTGAATTCAGAAGATTGGGAAGGAGTGATCGTAGAATGACATTCGGTGAATACCTTGAATTCATCTCTCGCGGGTTCGATATCAACGTCAGGAAACCGAGAATGGAAGTTGGTGATGCAGTCCGTGGCGTGGTATCCAATTCGCGTATTAGCTTTGCACTACTCCGTGACCTCCCCGACGTAATTAGCAGAATATCAACCATGCCCGGCGGGATAAGTCGAGTAGTTGCTATCGACTTGTTAGCAGTGCATGAACTCTATCTGTCTGATCCCGAATTGGCTGATATGCAGTTACCGCCGGAGGAAATCCAGGAAGTGCGCCGAGGGCCGATGACGACCGGTGCAAAAGGCTACCGAATGCTGAACGGCATCCCGGTACAGGAGGACTAGATAATGTTTATTTCAATAAACGGTAGTTTAGTAAATATCAGTCAGGCGGCGACTATTTAAAAATTCGGCGTTAGCAAGATTGAAATCGAGCTGTCGTCCGGCAAGGAAGTCAAAGTTGAATTCCCGGATGGGCCGACGCGGGACAATTATTTCGAGTTGTTGCAGCACGTATTGATAGTGCATCGAGATTTCAAGCAGTTACGAGTTGGTTAGTATCAGGCCCTGCAGCACCCGCCTAGCCATAAAAACTTCCATTCTATTTAATTGCGGCACGATTTACACCGACGATTAAGACAGTAGTGATTGGCCGAAATACTTTTAGAATTTTGGAACCGGCAGGTGTCTTTTACAGTTTTTCGGTGTTCAATGAAGGGGTAAATGGGTGGGGAATTCTCTGGGCATCTACACTGTTTTATATAACAGTGTGGGGTAGTATTCACATATCAATATCGGTCTTTATACACTCTCTCCCATAGTCTTATGCCCATGTCCGGGTTGCGGGCTCCCGGCGTCCGGGGTTCCGGGCCGTCTATCGGTACCCGGTCGATGGGCCTATACACCCGGTTTAGCAGCTGCCTAAGCGGTGATCTCTCCGGCCCGGTATCCTAGCCACACGAGCCGATGCCACCGCTTATATCGGTGCTCCCGGCCGGTTACCATTAGGCTTGGGCTCTGCCCACGTAATCGACGCTTGCTGCATGTAATACTAGGCCCAAGCCCTATACCAGAAACCAGCGTAAACCACTTCATACATAGGCTAAAACGCGGTTTCGTCCCCCCTATATACCGGAACCGGCGGATGCCGTCTAGGCTTCATTTCTGGACATAAAAAAGCCCCGGGAGTACCGGGGCTGAGAGGTTGGGAGGACGGCGGCGCTACAGCAGGAAGGGAACCGTGCTGACTACCGCCACGAGGAGTATCATGAAGATCACTTCTGTCCGTGTGAGGTGTCGGGACGTGCAGGGGTCTGCGTAGTCGAAACGCCTCTGGTGCTTCCGCCGGTTCCTCATGACTTGGCACCTTCCACTGGTACTATGTAGCCTCTGGTCTTCATGTGACTGAGATACCCACGCACGTAGCCCTTGGGGTCTTTCGTGTACGCCTTCGACTTTGGCGGCGTCCAATCTGAGGCGACGATAGATTCCAAAGCCTCTTCGATAGTGACCCCCGACTTCTTCATGAAGTAGGTCTCGAACACTTCCACGATCCCCCGGGCCTCGCGGTCGTCACCCGGGACGTACCGGACGGCGGGCTTGGTAGCCTTCTTGGTATCGGCCTTTGCAGCTTTCACCGGAGCCTTCTTGCTCGCCCGGGGCTCAGCTTTCGCCCGGGTCTTCCTAGCCATCGGGTCTTTCTTCCCCGGAGCCGGAGCCGCTTCCGGCGCTACCGTCGTGGCCTTCACGACCTTTGCGGCGGCGGCGTCGATATAGGACATGTCGATGCCCTCCTGAGCGGCGTAGGCGATACCCGTATCAGTAAAGCCAACCCAGAGAACGCCTTCATCCGTATCGGTCGTTACCAGCCCCTTCTTCTTGAGGTCCGTCAGGTTCCCGCGTTCGCTCTTGCTGCCTTCGAACATCGGCGTCCCGCTCCAGTTCTCCGCATCGTTCGCCAAGGCCAGGAACAACTTCTTGCTTGCTGCGGTGAGTTTGATAGTAGTCATAATAGATTCTCCAGTAGGTTCATTCAGTACCCAATCGGTACGAGAACGAACATACCTGTATGGATATCCAGTAGTCTAATCGAACGTTTCGATCAGTGATAAGCGAAATGGGATCACGAAATGTAAGCTATTGTTTTGAACCATAACGCCAGATCGTCTCTGTTTGATACCTATACCAAGGTGTTTGGTAACGTTTGCTATACGCGTGCTACGCAATGCTAACAAGCACTTTTCAATATCGTTGAGACGAAATTATATTACGGGGTTGCACACCCGGTCGATCCGGAGTTGACCTGGCTATCGGCTGCGTTGACGGTCGCGGTAGTTGGTATCGGTCCCCGGTCGATCTGCTCCGACGGACGCATACCGGTGTCGGGGTGAGAGGTTGAGAGGTTGAGGGGATTGGTAGCTGGGAGGTTGCGAGTTGTTCGGCTTGGGTCGTCGGTCGATCCGCGAGCGGCCCGCGACCGGTCTGCAAGGGGCTATAGGTACCGTTGTCATGGGCATCTAAGCAGGTGTATAAGCCGTGATAATCTCGCTCCGGTAGGTTAGGTGTGTGAGCGTTTCGCTCTATGTATATAGGCTTAGACAGGTGCTCGCGTGTGGGTAGGGGGGCTGTTTGGAAAAGATCGCTTAAAGTTGACGACCGCCGAGGCCAGGTACGAAATCTACCGAGCCTAATAGTTTTTGGGGTATCAAGAAAACCCGCGTTCAATCCAAACGCTATATAGCTTTGCTATATAGCGTTATCTACAATACAAACCCGTTAGCATAATATCGAACTCGTATCGAACTGATATGCCAAGTATCCTCGGGAGGTTATGCGTTTTTATCCGTATCGAGGAGTGCAGAAATTATGGCTGAAAGGAAATATAAGGACCACGGGCGAAACAGTAAAATCGTAGATGGGCATTTTGTTCGTAATTCTAACTTGCTCCCTTTCGGCGGCAAGAATCTTGACGAGTTCGACGATGATGAAGACAAAGCACGAGCGATAGAGACCGAACGCAAGAGGCAAAGCAATGGCGGGACCGCGTATCGCCGCCCGAGTCTGACCACGGGACTAACGCTCGATAACTTGCCGGAGTATCAGTCAGCGATAAGCCAGCATGTGCTTGATGATCCGATTGCTTACTCTGCAATTCTTGGTGTGCTACGGAGTACGAGTAATCCAGCGAAGCTACCGGTATCGAGCATGGGTACTCTGATGATATATGCGACAGCAGTAGCGGACCACGAGCGGATTACTGATGAGATAAACGAGACTCGCCCGGAACGGTACTACACCTCTAACGCAGGTATTGAGATCGAGAAGCCAATTTACAAGGTGCAGCGCGAGCTTGGGAAGCAGGTAGACACACTTGCTAAAAGCCTAAAGCTGCATGACTTGTCGCGAGCGGTGCAGGTTCGAAGCCGGGCGAAACCGAAAGGGGAGCCGATCAGCTAAAAGAACCCAATCAGATTAAGCCCAAGCCCGGCGAGTATTGCAGTACCCCAGCCAGGTCCCGGGTCCGGCTCGGTCTCCAGGTCTTTCCGGTACGCCCGGAGGCTGTCCGGGATGTCTGGTCCCATGTCTGTGGGAGGGGGGACATTCCCAAGGGGTACGTCTTCGGACAGCCAAGGGTTTACTCCCGCAGTGTCGATTGGCCGTCCTGTCTTTATATCGACTACATTATCCATACGCGTTCTCCGCTCTATACCCCGATAGTACCGCCGCATTAATGCTATAGCTATTTTGGTATTAGCTCTGAGTTTGGCAGCGGTATAGGGTAGGTGTTCCATCACAGAAGGAGTACTTGCTATGGCACAATTATCCGTTAATGGCTTTACCCCTATGACGATAACCCAACCCGGAGAATCCACTTCACCCGTCCGTGTCGAGAAACCACGCGCCCCGCTCGAAACCCTCATATTGTCTATACAACGAATAAAATCAGACTGTAGTAAACGCGGCGACCGCGAAAATGCCGCAGCGCTGCAAGAAGCCATGCCTCTGGCCCGCGCCGGTCGCTATGTCAGCGCAAGAGAAATCCTACTTTCAGTAATACTCCTGCACCAGAAATTTAAGCCGGATATTTTCTAGGCCCGGGAGGCATCCGGGGGAGTCGGTCGATACCCCGGGAAGGGCTGTTTAAGGGGTATGCAGAAAGAGGATTTCGAGCGGGTATTGGCATCTATATTAGTTATAGGCTAATAAGAGGGTTTAGTCGGGTTTAGAGGGGTACCTCCCCCCCGGTGTTCAGGACCCTTCTACCTGTTTACTATTTACGTATTTAGTAAACAGGTAGAAGAGTCCTAGAGACCCTAGTACGGAAACCCTCTAAACCCGACTAAACCCTCCTTTTTCGAACTAATTTAGGCTGTTTTCTGCAAGAAGCACATGTTTCTGTACATACAAACCGAAGAAAATATTATACGTATTTAGTAAACAATCGTTTTACACATTTTTACTTTTTCTTGCTTTTTACTATTAGCACGCGATATTTATTACCTCGTGCCTTCGATCTCTGGCATTGTAACCAGAAGTTTTCCACGCGCCGGTCCACTTCCCCTGACAAGTATTTTCCTATAGATTTACTGTTCTTCATTTGCATACCCAGGTATTCGTGCAGTACATCTATTGCTTCTTTTCTTGCTAGGTTTCGGGCTTCCTGGGCTTTCGTTTTCTCCTCTTTTTCTGCCTCTGATAAGTCCTCGTCGCCATCCGTAGTACCCTCGTCAAACGCGTTCTCAGCTATAGAAGGATCACCCCACCTGTGTACATCAGAAGCAGAGAATATCTCGCCTCCGGAGAGCACGTGCAGACTATTGAATATCCCAACACGCTTAGTCCGTTCAGGGGCTACCTGGCTTATGCTGTCTTGCGTACTTACAGGGTCTGCGTAACCATGATATATCAGAACATTTCGTACCCGGCGCGACCAGTCTTCGAAGCCGCCTAACCATGTCGGGAATTTCGGCTCTATCATTTTATCTCGTTGCTCAAAGGCAACCAGCAGAACGAATATCGCCCATAGCATTTCCGCTTGCAGTCCCCGTGCATAATCCTCTAGGTGGTTCTGCTTAAACTTCCGAGTTTCTGGCTTAGGGTTTTTCGCGTCTAGTGTACACATAACGGATCGGCGCACGAGGTCCCCATCTATCATTAACCCGTTCCCGGTCGCGGTAAACACGGCAGAGTTCATAACACGTACACGATTCGAATGCCCGAGACGCCGCAGTCTGCATTCCCGCTCCGTCAGCGCCATGCAGAGCGTGTCGTTTCCTAACCTCCCATTTATGTTATCGAGGTTCACAGACCGGTCTCCCTCTATAAGTGCAGACGCAATCCGTTTCTCATTTTCCTCGTCACTTTCCACGAGAGACATAACGGCAGCATTAACGCCGACAGTGCATTTATGGGCTACCGATACTAGCAGGGACTTCCCTTGCCCCGGGCCGGTTGCATTAAATGCGTGCAGGGGTACGGTATCTAGGGTGGGCCTTAGCACTAAGGACAGCATCAAGGATAGCGAGATAGAACGCGACGCCTCATCTATATAAGGAAATTCCAGATAAGGGGATTCGAATATTTTCTTTGCCTTTGCTATTTTTTCTTCGGTTATCTTCCCGACCGTTGATATTTCCAAACCACCTTTTCTCACATAAACGCCGGTCTCTGCGTCATATCCTTCTTCGTGTAGTATTCGCCCATCCGCAGTCATCGTCGGTATGTTTATAAAAGTAAACAGGTGCGGCACATCCCAATGTCCACACATCTGCAAGTATTTCCCGGCGAGGTCCGGAGGACAACCGCAAGGAACTTCTACAAGCATGCCGTCTTCTTTTTTCAGCTTATAGAAATCGATTTTGCGGGTGGCTAATATTTCCATTTTCCCAGAGGACTGAATTTCTTTCAGGGCAGGGGCTTTCGGGTCACGCTTTAAATTCTTGTTGTCTTTTAAATCCTCGGCCTTACCCAGCTCGACAAGATTATCCCCGCGCTGGTATATCTCCACATCGGGCGACGCGAGCGCGGCATTAATCTTATCGTACATCTCATCTACCAAGCCTGAAACTTGTACACTTACACCGCCGCTTTCCTGATCCAGGAGCTTAAAGGATCGACCACCATGCGCGAAGGAATTCACCCGGATTGACTTATCGTCGTTTATGTATAGCTGCGCCTTACTCCTACCGCCACCGTATTCGGGTTCAAGAGGGTCAGCCAGCGTCGCCTCACTGTACTTTTCAGGGGAGTCAATAACTTCCCCGACCGACACGGGCCCATGTTCATCGAAGAAAAGAATATCGCCGCGCTTTAAATTTCCACTTAGGCGGGTTTTCACGGTACGCTCTGCTTGACGACGACTTAGTGGCTGCTTGCTTTGGTTAACCAATCTCTCAGTTTCTTCTTTGATATATAGTTCACGCACTGCATTTATTTCGTCAGCAGCAGCAGCTTTCAGGACTATTCCTGTTTTCCTGAATCGGTCCTCTTGTGCTTTAGTTAATTTAACTTTAGCGGTCGAAAGCGGGAACCCTTCCCGGTACTCCGGCGGGGGCAGGCGCTGTACGAGGTCTTCTGATACCTCTGCCCCGGCTTCAAACAGTAACCATTCCGGGCTCAGCGGGGTTTTATCAAACACCGTCCGTATCTGAGCCTGTCCAGAGCGGCTGATAAAAACGAAGCCCAAATCTTTTATCACGCTTTCCCGGAACAGCCAGGTAGCGTACTCCACGCCGTTTCCACCATAGTGCGGCATATATAGATGAAAGCCGCTAGGGGGTGCAACGACTTCGCCGCTCTCTTTTAGATAGATGCCGCTACTGGTCGAATACGTGCGCACATACTCGACATTTTCCATACGGGGTTCAACAGACTTCATGCAAGCTATAAAGTCCTCAGGGCTATCAATAGTCACCGGTGAACTCGGATGCGGGTCGTGGTCGAATGCAAAGAGGGCGAAAGTGTCCCCGTTAGGCCAAGACCAATTTTCTTTGGTCCTTGTTATTGCAGTAGGATATTCAGACTGCAAGGCCCGGGATACTATCCTTGATTTCCGCTTTCCACATATCCCCGTCATCAAGGCTTCGTTCGGTTCTAATTGAGGGATCAAATCAACTAAACCCTCTACCCCATTATCAAGAACTATCTCCTCACTTATGCCTTTAGATAAAGCACAAGCCGGTTTTTTCTTTATCTTACCGTTGTCAAGACTTATGTACTTCGTCATGACCCCACCCGACTTACTAATTTTTGTTAGCTTTACTACAGACATAATTTATACCTCAAAAGTGAGTTGGTCATCTAGGCGTCTCATGACTTCATCACTCGATTAAACAGAGCAGAGGCTTCATTCAGTTTCTTTAGCCGCGCCGGTGACAATTTCTCGCTGATGTACTTATCAGTGTGCAGCGCTGAGCGTATTTTCTTTGCTTCGGGTATTGTCCATGCTCCCTCAGCAGCCACTTTCTCTCGTTCGGTAATGGCTTCTTCACGTTCTTGCAGTTCCCGTTTCTTTTCCGCGATAGCCGCCGGTACTTCCTCACGTACAAGCACCTCCAGGATTTCGTTCTGGTACGCGACGAGTTCAGCAAATACGGTCAGTAACTTTTTCGATTCGGTCTTGTTCAACGTCTCCACCGCGGCTTCGACTACAGCCCGACTTTTCAGAAGTGTTGCCTCAGAGAATGTCGGGGTTTCGTCTGTACCCCCCTTGAGCCGGTCTTTCACTTTCTGCGGCAATACCGACATGACACGATCCAGATAGGCACTAGCATCTTCAGGGTCAGTGACCGGCTCCGGGTTCGGTTCGGGCTTCGGTTTCTCGACGGGTCCGGCGAGCTTGCGTTTGAAGGCTTTTATTTTTCCCTGCGTGGCCTCTGGGTTTACAACGCCCTCCTTGATACCCTCATCGAACTCATCATCAGTGAGCGTGGACAACAGGTAGAGGCTGTACTGTGAGGCTGGCAACTCTTTAGTATTACTTAAGAGTTTCTGGTCCTCCCCTATACTCAGGAGTTGGCTTGCTGTCGCTGCACCTAAACCCCAGTGCTGTGAGACAAGCTCAGCATAGGTCGTACCACCTTGCACCGTTTCCGCAGCAGCCGCTTTTAACTCGACCGCTGCACGGCCCAAATCAAGTAATCCTTCGACTTGCGCTTGCCGCCCTTTGTAGGCTTTATCAATCGCCGACTTTCCACGTTCAAGAATTTCATGTATTTCAGAATCCGGTGCATTCAGTACGGCGCTCATGACTGCACACCCTTCTCAGATTCCCGCTTTTCCTCATACTCTCCGACACTGCCGACGGTACGCGACCGGCGAAAGTCAAGAATTCCTTGGAGGTTGTAGAAGATATACTTCCCAGCGCGACGGTATCGGGGACCGCCGCCGTTACTACGCCAGAGTTGCAACCCGGCACGACTGCACCCGAGCAAGGTGCAGGTTTCGTCCAGGGATATTTCAATGTCTTCCGGGTCAATCCCGGCGTCTTTGTACTTCTTTAGTATTGACAGAGCATCGCTCATCGTCCTTTCTCCCAATTTAGGGGTTTAGGTCAATGGGGTAACTCCGGTGTAGGTAGGGTTATGCCCGGCTCGCTAGTCGGGTCTAGTAGACTCTAGCCGAGTTTTCGATACAGGTAAAGCGGCCATTTATTATTCGACTAGCTTGTATATTTCATACTCTATACGCTGCATCGGATCACGTAGCCGCGTCACTTCACGGGATATATAACTTTCAGTTTCGCTGTCTCTCGCGTGGTCGAGGAGCGCGGCGAGTAGCCCCGTCGAAATATCGAGCGTTTCAGCTATTGATATAAAGGTCCGGCGCAGATCATGTGCAGTAACTTCTATACCAGTCTTTTTCGCAACCCTGCGTAACGGCTTCTGTATATCGCGTACATGGTCATCTTGGTGCATCCGGAGCGGGGATGGGAATAGCGGCCCGTTGCCATGCAATCGTTTCCGGTCATCCAGTAGTTTAAAGAGCCGACCCCCCAGAGGCAGGACGAACACGCGCCCGCCCTTCATGTCCTCACGGTTAAAGTTCAAGGTCTTTTCGTCACTGTCGAGATTTGCGCCGGTAATGCTGACTGCGTTCGATACACGGAACCCGGTCAGCAGTATCGTCCGGATCACGTCCCGGAATACGGGATGGTTTTCGCTCTCAGAAGCCTCCCAGAATGTCTTGAGGTCTGCTCGCCGAATCGTCGTGCGTCTCCGCTTATCTGTATTCCACCGGCGTCGCGCTTTCAGCACCCCAACCGGGTTATCCGGAAACAGGCTCCTGCCGTATTCGTCCAGGTACTCCTCCCGGGCGAAGTTAAACAGGATACTCAATAACCGCAGCGCCTTGTTTGCAGTGGTCTCTTTCCCTTCCTGGGTTATCTCCCTGTGGCGCTTCAATACCACTTCCCGGGTTACATCGAATAGCCGAATGTCATAAAGGGGCTTCAGGTGTCGGCTCGCTACGTTTTCATACTCGTCCAGGGTACTTTGCTTGACCCTACCGGTACGCTCTGCGATGTAGCTCTTGAATATCGTCTTGACCGTTACCTCCCTGCCCGTCTTGGCCCGTTCTGCATCCTCCGGACGTATATCGAGGCTCAAGGTGTCTACCGCAGTCCACGCCTTTTTCCGTGCGGTAGCCAATGACGTTTCCGGATGCTTCCCCAGTGCCACCCGTTTCGTCTTCCCACGGAACCACCGGTGTAGCTGAAAGGTCTTTACTCCCGACGGGTAGACCCGCACGGAGAACCCGCGTGGGCTGTCCTGTGAGGTATCTTTTACGGTATATTCCCGTTCCCTCGTCTTGAGTTTGCCTACTTTAGTCGGGGTAAGGGATAGCGTTTCTGGCATGGTCAGCTCCTACCGGTAAGGCGACGGTCGAGTAATCGCCGGGTTTTTAGTCGGTTTCGACTATAGCCGAATAGAGCTGAATATATAAGAGAGCGAGATAATCTATTGATTTATAAGCTTGAAATAGCCTCTAATAGATTTTACCGGTATTTCAGAAACCGAACGGGTTAGGAATGAGTATTTTTCACGCCCGTTCAGTAACGACAACAGCAAGGTGAAGTCATGACCGAAACCACCACCGACAGCGGCCTGAAATACGAAGACCTCAGCACCGGCGACGGCACCCTGTGCACCGGGCGCGGCCAGACCGCCATTGTGCATTACACCGGCTGGCTGGAAGACGGCACCAAGTTCGATTCCAGCAAGGACCGTGACGACCCGTTCAGCTTTCCCATCGATTGCGGCTACGTCATCCCGGGCTGGGACGAAGGCGTGGTCGGCATGCAGGTCGGCGGCGTGCGCAAACTGACCATACCGCCGCAACTGGCCTATGGCGAACGCGGCGCCGGTGGTGTGATCCCGCCCGATGCCACGCTGACCTTCGAAATCGAACTGCTGGAAATCTCGGAATAGATGCTGCTCGAAGCGCTGGATGCCCGCATCACCCATGATGTCCGCTATGCGCTGGAAGAAGACCTGGGCAGCGGTGATATCACCGCACAGCTGGTGCCAGAGGACAGAATCTGGAAAGCCAGTGTCTATTCACGCAATACCGCCATATTGTGCGGCCGCAACTGGTTCGACGCTGTATTCCGGCATATCGATGCCGCCGTCGATGTCCGCTGGTACGCCGCCGACGGCGACGGCATCAAGCCACACCAGGTGGTCTGCACCCTGAAAGGCCCGGCGCGCGCCCTGCTGAGCGGTGAACGCACGGCGCTCAACTTCCTGCAAACCCTGTCCGGCACCGCCACCCTGACGCACAAATATGTCCGGCAGGTAAAAGGCCTGCACACCCGCCTGCTCGACACCCGCAAGACCATCCCCGGCCTGCGCCACGCTCAGAAATACGCCGTGCACTGCGGCGGCGGCCACAACCACCGCATGGGTCTCTATGATGCCTTCCTGATCAAGGAAAACCACATCATGGCGGCCGGCTCCATTGCCGACGCGGTAAAAAATGCCCGCGCCCTGGGCAGGGATCTGCCCGTCGAGGTCGAGGTGGAAGATGATGCGGAACTACTACAGGCGCTGGACGCCGGCGCCGACCGTATCCTGCTCGACAACTTCACGCCCGATGAAATCCGCGCGGCCATCGCCACCTGCCAGGGCCGCGCAGAACTGGAAGCCTCCGGCAACATCACGCTCGACAACCTGCGTGACTATGCCAGAACCGGTGTCGACTACATTTCCATCGGTGCCCTGACCAAGGACGTGCAGGCCGTCGACCTGTCGATGCGCTTCGACTAGCAGCAGGCCGCTAGTGGAACCCGCCACGCGGCGTGGCCGCCGGGTCGAAGAAAATCTGGTGTGGCCCGGCAGGCCCGACAGTATTTTTCTTCTGGATCGAACTGGTGTCGACGAAGAACTCCGCATCCAGCGCCATCCCGCCATTGGCATGATCGATATTGATCTTGCGCACGCCGTAGCTGACATTCCGGGTCACCCCGGCCGGAAACTCGGTATCGTCCCAGCCGCTTAACAGGCTGTTACCGAAATACAGCCGCCGGTTATCCAGGCTCAGCCGCATCATCTGCGCATAGGGCGTATCGACCTGGGCCACCAGGAACGGCTGGAAAGGATCGCTGATATTCCATTGCTGGATATTGCCTGCCTCCGGGCCGCCACCGCCCACCCAGTTGGCGATATAGAGGTACCTGTCGTCACTGGACAGCAGGATATCCGTGGGCACCGCAAATGCCGGCAGGCTGATGGCGACCTCGAAAGTGTAGTAACCATCCCCGTCCAGGTCATGCCACATCCAGATCTCGCTGCTCCCGGGTGCATTCGTATAGCCGATGGGGACACCGTGCTCATTCAACCAGCGGACTTCCAGTGCCCCGCTGTTGGGACTTATTTTGACGCGTTGGATGACTTTTTCTTTGCGGAGATCCCATACCGCGATTTCATCGCCGAGGCCCGGCACATTGATGGGCCCTTCGATATCCTTCGGCCAGCCGAACGTTGTTGTGATCATGCGGTTCAGTTCCGGCTTGAAACCGGCATCGTACATATAGGAGGGACCGACACGCCGGTGGTTACGCTCCGCCGGGGGACCGAAATCCCTGAGGTACTCCCCTGTTTCGCCACAGACCTCGATCACGCCGCCGGGCGCCGTGGTGGGGGTGTCCGCCCCCAGCATGGTGATCAGGTTATTACCGTTGGGCAAACCGATCACGGTGTGCGGGTCACGGTAGCCGCTGTCTTCCACAAGATCATCATAGATGCTTTCTATATAGGGTTTTTTCGGATCAGAAAGGTTGACGATATGCATGCGGTGCGAGAACAGGCCGGGGATGATGAGTTTGCTGCGGTTCGCGTTATAGCCGAAATGGTGCAGCTCATCGCCGATGTTCGGCATGTCGAGGCGGTGAATGATAGTGCCGTATTCCGCGGGGTTGTCCGGGTCAGCGCCGATCACCAGCAGCATGTCCGGGTTCGCTTCATCTCCCTGGTTGATGGTCCCGACATAGAGCAGTTTTTCCTGTACCGGCACAACCGGAATATCCTGCACACTGTCCCAGTCCAGCCGGGTCGCCCTGCATTCCGGCTGCTCCCCGTGATCACCGTCCAGGCTGTCGGAATCCCCGTCTCCCTGCACTTCCGTTTCCCGGTCGTCTTCGCTGTCGGCACTGGAAACACCCGGCAGCAGTGCCAGGCCGAGTGCCAGTATCCAGGCTCCCACCGGCACCCGCATAAAAAATATCTGTTTTGTAATCAACATGACTTCGCCCCTCCTGGGTATGGTTGTTATTCCCTCATGCATAACATCCTGTGAGGTTTCGGCCACCAGCCTAGGGGCAAGTTGTCACGCAAAGGTCACGGAAAAGTCACGATTCAATCAAGGCGGGCAGATTCCCGCCCGGGCACCGGCTTTGTTTAGTTGTTATTAATATGTTAATATTGTGAGTTCCCTGCCACACACCGAGCCTGCCACAGAGGGCACCCATGCTGTTTAACTTCGAATGCACCGAACGGGGCTGTCCCAAAAACGACATTCTCTCCGGCCTGACCGTCGCCCTGGCGCTGGTTCCCGAGGCCGTTGCCTTTGCATTTGTCGCCGGTGTCGAGCCGCTGGTGGGGCTTTACGCCGCCTTCATGGTGGGCCTGATTACCGCGGTCATCGGTGGCCGCCCGGGCATGATCTCCGGCGCCACCGGGGCGCTGGCAGTGGTCATGGTCGGCCTGGTAGCCGAGCATGGCGTCGAATACCTGTTTGCCGCGGTGGTGCTGATGGGGGCCATCCAGATAACCGTGGGCCTGCTGCGGCTCGGGAAATTCATCCGCATCGTTCCGCACCCGGTGATGCTGGGCTTCGTCAACGGCCTCGCCATCGTTATCTTCCTGGCCCAGCTGAATAACTTCAAAATTGAAGATGCGACCGGCAACCTGCAGTGGATGCAGGGCCAGGCCCTGTGGCTCACGCTGGGCCTTGTGGCGCTGACCATGGCCATCATCCAGTACCTGCCGAAACTGACCAAAGCCGTACCCTCTTCGCTGGCGGCCATTGTGGCGGTATCACTGCTGGTGATTTTCGTGGGGCTGGAAAGCCGAACTGTCGGCGACATGGCATCCATCGCCGGCGGCCTGCCGGACTTCCACATCCCGCTGGTGCCGTTCAACCTGGAAACGCTGAAAATCATTCTGCCGTACTCGATTATTCTCGCCGCCATCGGCCTGATCGAATCCCTGCTGACACTGAGCCTGATCGATGAAATCACCGAGACCCGTGGCCAGGGCAACCGCGAGTGTATCGGCCAGGGCGTCGCCAACAGTGTCACCGGCCTGTTCGGCGGCATGGGCGGCTGCGCCATGATCGGCCAGAGCATGATCAACATCAATTCCGGCGGCCGCGGCCGCCTGTCCGGCATCAGTGCCGCCCTGTTCCTGCTGGTGTTTATCCTGGCGGCCTCCGACCTGATTGAAATGATCCCGCTGGCGGTGCTCACCGGGGTTATGTTCATGGTAGTGATCGGCACCTTCGAATGGTCCAGCCTGCGCATTATGGGCAAGATCCCCGCCAGCGATGCCTTCGTGCTGGTGCTGGTATCCGCCGTGACCGTGGCAACCGACCTGGCTATCGCCGTGGTGGTCGGTGTTATCGTGTCTGCGCTGGTCTTCGCCTGGGAACATGCCAAGCAGATCCGGGTTGAATCCTATGTCGATGAACAGGGATCCAAAGTTTATGAACTGCACGGCCCGCTGTTTTTCGCCTCGGTGAGCAACTTCCAGGATCTTTTCAACTGCAAGGAAGACCCGGATGGCGTTATCATCGAGTTCCAGCATTCACGCGTCATGGACCATTCCGCCATCGAAGCCATCGACACGCTGGCAGAGCGCTACCTGAATGCCGGCAAAAAGCTCCACCTGCGCCACGTGAGCCCGGAATGCCGCCAGTTGCTGCACAAGGCCGGCAACCTGGTAGAGGTGAACGTGATGGAGGATCCGCGCTACCATGTAGCCGTCGACGAGCTGGCCTGAGGCCGGCATCGCACAAGCAAATACTTCTCTCCCCATATACCCAGACAGGTTAAGGGTCCGGTACAACGGACAGATACCTCAGGTGGCATCAAGGAGAGTTCCGGGGCGGATCGATAACATCACCCCCTCTCCAGTCCGCGCCCCACCAGGGCGGGACACACTACACCCGGTTCAAACCGGGTAACGGGTATATATACAATGTCGGATTCAGATACCGTCGCCAGTTTCGCTGCAATGAACCTGGCCGCACCGCTGTTAAAAGCCATCGAAGACGTGGGCTACGAACAGCCTTCCCCCATCCAGGCAAAGAGCATCCCGGTGCTGCTGGAAGGCCGCGACCTGCTCGGCCAGGCACAGACCGGCACCGGCAAGACCGCCGCTTTTGCACTGCCGCTGCTGTCGCGCCTGGACCTGAGCCGCCGCGAACCCCAGCTGCTGGTGCTGGCGCCGACACGCGAACTGGCCATCCAGGTGGCGGAAGCCTTCCAGACCTATGCGCGACACCTGAAAAACTTCCATGTACTGCCCATTTATGGCGGCCAGTCCTACGAGATCCAGCTGCGCCAGCTGAGACGCGGTGTACACGTCGTGGTCGGCACCCCGGGGCGCGTCATGGACCACATGCGTAGCGGCAAACTGAAGCTGGACAAGCTGCAGGCGCTGGTCCTCGACGAAGCCGACGAAATGCTGCGCATGGGCTTTATCGACGATGTCGAGTGGGTGCTGGAACAGACACCGGACACCCGCCAGATCGCCCTGTTCTCGGCGACCATGCCGTCGGTGATCCGTAAAGTTGCCCAGAAACACCTGAACAACCCGGCGCTCATCAAAATCGACCAGAAAACCGCCACGGCCGAAACCATCCGGCAGCGCTACTGGCAGGTCAGCGGCCTGCACAAACTGGACGCGCTGACACGCATACTGGAAGCGGAAGACTTCGACGCCATGCTGGTGTTCGTGCGCACCAAGACCGCGACGGTGGAACTTGCTGAAAAACTGGAAGCACGCGGCCATGCCTGCGAAGCACTGAATGGTGATATCCAGCAAAAAATGCGCGAAAGGATCGTCGAGCGCTTAAAGAACGGGAAAATCGATATTCTCGTTGCCACCGACGTGGTGGCGCGCGGACTGGATGTCAAACGCATCAGCCATGTCATCAATTACGATATCCCGACCGATGTCGAGGCCTACATTCACCGCATTGGCCGTACCGGTCGTGCCGGCAAAACCGGTGACGCCATCCTGTTCGTCTCGCCGCGCGAGCGACGCCTGCTGCGCTCTATCGAAAAAACCATCCGCCAGCCCATCGAACCGATGCAGATGCCGACAGCAAAAGACATCAACGTACAGCGCGTACAGCGTTTCAAACAACGTATCCGTGACAGCCTGGCGGACCAGAAGAACGAGCTCTACTACCAGTTACTGACCGAAGTACAGCAGGAAGAAAGCGCCGAACCCCTGGAAATTGCAGCCGCGCTGGCCGGCCTCCTGCAAGGGGATGAACCCCTGCTGCTTTCCGAGCAGGCACACCGCCCCCCGCGCGAAGAGCGTGGCAGCCGGAAAGAATACGGGGACGAGAAACGGGCGCCCAGGCGCAACAAGCCGGCGGGCTCGGACAAGGCGCTGCCCCTAAAAGGACACCCGGAAGTCGAGATGCTGCGCTTCAGGATCGAAGTCGGCTACCAGCACGATGTCAAACCCGGCAACATCGTCGGCGCGGTTGCCAACGAGGCCGACCTGGACAGCGAGTACATCGGCCATATCGAAATCTATGAAGACTACTCGACCATCGACCTGCCGGCCGGCATGCCGAAAGAAACTTTCATGGCCCTGAAAAAAGCCCGCGTCTGCCAGCAGCGTATGGATATCAGCGTGGCCGGGGAACACAAGACCGGGGGGAAGCGCAAACCGCTTTCTTTCAAATCGAAAAAGAAAGGTAAATCCAAAGCGGGTGCAAAGACCAGGGGCAAACCGGGTGAGCGCGCCAGCGCAAACGCAAAGCCCCGGAAAAAGGTCGCAAAAAAGAAACGCGCCAACAAGCAATAACTTGGGAACCTCTGATTAATTCGTCATTGCGAGGAGCGAAGCGACGCGGCAATCTCTAACAGATTGATTCCATTGCATGAGATTGCCGCGCTTCGCGACCGTAGCGAAGCGTAGGAAGTACTTGTGAACCGCCGCAGGCGGTTGTGGAGTACTCGCAATGACAGGAATTCTGAATTAATCAGAGGTTTTAAGTGGTGCCGGAGAGAGGAATTGAACCCCCGACCTTCTCATTACGAGTGAGCTGCTCTACCGACTGAGCTACTCCGGCAAAAATGAAGGCGCATAGTACCGGGAATGCGCGGCATTTTCACCCCGCAAATGTCAGGAACCTGAGGAAAAAATGCCCTTCAGCAGATAGAAGAATGCGATGGACAGCAGGCCGCCGGCCGGCAGGGTCACAATCCAGGACATGAAGATGTTGCGGATGACGGCCAGGTTCAACGCCTCCATGCCACGCGCCAGACCCACACCGAGCACGGCGCCGACCAGGGTGTGCGTGGTGGAGATCGGCAGTCCGGTACCGGAGGCCAGCACCACGGTGGCCGCCGCCGCCAGGGTGGCGGCAAAACCGCGGCTGGGGGTCAGCTCGGTGATGCTGTTGCCGACTGTTGCGATCACGCGCTTGCCGTACATCACCAGCCCGAGCACGATACCGACGCCACCCAGCATCAGTACCCACACCGGCAAGGCTGATTTGGCGGCCACGGCGCCGCCGTTATGGACAATGCTGACCACGGCCGCAACCGGGCCGATGGCATTGGCGACATCGTTGGAACCGTGCGCAAATGCCATGGCACAGGCCGTCACAATCATCAGTACGCCGAACACGCGTTCCACATTGGTGTAGTGGAAATCCTTGTCCGCCGACGGGTCGAGCTTGATCTTATTCACAAAGTGCTTGCCCAGCAGCATCATGAACAGGCCGATCAGGAAAGCGTAGCTGTAGTTTTCCAGCGCGGAGTTTTCCAGCCCGACGTGTTTCAACCCCTTGAAAAAAGTCACCAGGGCAATGATAAAGCCGACCAGGAAAATGTAGTAGGGGACGTATTTCTTGGCCCTTTCAAACGGTTCTTCGGTATTCAGTATCAGCCGCTGCACGCTGCGGAACAGCACGTACGAGAGAAAACCCGCCAGCAAGGGAGAGACAACCCAGCTGGCGACGATGAACCCCACCTTGCCCCATTTGACCGCATCCATGCCGATGCCAACCATGCCGAAGCCAACAATGGCGCCAACTATGGAGTGCGTGGTCGAGACCGGCCAGCCGTTCCTGGAAGCGATAAGCAGCCAGATACCTGCCGCCAGCAACGCGGCCAGCATGCCATAGACCAGCAGCTCGGGCGAGCCCGACAGCATATTCGCATCGATGATGCCCTTGCGAACGGTTTTGGTCACCTGGCCACCGGCCAGGAAGGCGCCGGCGAACTCGAATACCGCGGCGATAACCACCGCCTGTTTGATGGTCAGCGCGCGGGAGCCGACGGATGTGGCCATGGCGTTGGCGACATCGTTGGCACCAATACCCCAGGCCATGAACAGGCCGAAGACGGCGGCCAGAACAAGGAAGACCGTGCCGTAGGTAACGATAATTTCCATGCGCCCTGCCCTAGCGAGCCAGCATCAGTTGCAGACGGCTCCCGACGCGCTGGGCGCGGTCCGCAAGATCGCCAGTCCACTCGATGATTTCATACAGGAATATGACATCGACCGGCGGCAGATCCTTTTCGACAGCGAACAGCTGGTGGCGGATTTCCGCCTGCAGGGCATCGGTATCGCTTTCAATGGCATCGAGTGTCTCGATCATTTCCTCGACCAGCTTGATTTCCTGGCCACTGAAACCGGTGCCGACCAGTTCATCGAGTTCATTGATGGCGCGACTGGCCTGTTCACAGGCATCCACGCAGCGGCGCACATATTGCGGGTACTTTTCCTGCATCACCGCGGGCAGCACCATGTGGCGCCCCAGGATCACGCCCGCGATATCCTTGGCGCGGTTGGCGATCTTGTCCTGCATGCCCAGTACCTCGAGCAGGTCCTGGCGCGACACCGGCATGAACAGGCCCTTGGGCAGTTGCAGGCGCAGCTGCTTTTTCAGGACATCGGCTTCTTTCTCAAGGTTGGATATGGTGTTCTGGCAGGCTTCGACGGCATCCCAGTCCTCCCGGATGACCGCCTCAAAGAGGGGAATGAGTTCGGATACACAGGCAAGGACTTTTGCCATATGCTGTTGCATGGGTTTTACCGGTGAACTGCCAAAAATCCCGGTCATATAACCGCCAACGGCCATAAATGTCTCCTCCCCGCACCCTGACTGAAGCCACGCGAAATCCGCACCCTGATTGGGCGCGAAGTCTACTGTGATTGAGGAGAAATACCAGTGATTTTTCAGCAGGCCGCAGCGGTTTTACTGCGTATCCGGACAATGACTTCCACGCTCTCCACCACACTGCCTTCGGGGGCCTCGGGCAGCGGGTTGACCGGCATCTGGCTGGGTTCGATATCCAGCAGTTCGCCACTGTCGATATTGTAGAAATGGTGGTGCAGGCTGTTATTGGTGTCGTAAAACACGCGGCTGGGATCAACATTGACTTCGCGCACAATGCCTTTCTGCGCAAACAGGCCGAGGGTGTTGTAGACCGTGGCCTTGGAAACCCGGCTACCGCTTGCGTTGACCAGATCCAGTACCTGTTCGGCGCTCAGGTGCTGGTCCCGCGTCAACAGTACCTGGGCAATTTGCAGGCGTTGCTGGGTGGGCAGGATATCGTAGTCGCGCAGCCTTCGGGCGGCTTCGTCTTCGCCAAGCATGGGCAGAGGAACCGTTTCGCTCATTGACAGAGTATACGACGCCATTTTAGACAAAGTCCAGATCACTCATGACAAATTGATATTCTTGATGTTTTCGACCTGGTAGGGCGCTATATCAAGGGTGGGGGCACGCTTCAGCAGCTGATCCGCCAGTAATCTGGCACTGGCCGGCCCCAGCACCACGCCGTTGCGGAAATGACCGGCATTGATATACAAATTGGCGATATCCGGGTGCGGCCCGATGACCGGGGTACCGTCCGGGCTGCCCGGGCGCAGGCCCGCCCAGTGTTTTTCGATTTTCAGTGATGCCAGGGCGGGAATCAGTTGCAGGGCGGACCGGTGCAGCTCATCCCGCGCCTGGGCGGTGGTCTGCTTGTCAAAACCCACGTACTCCAGGGTACTGCCCACCAGCACGCGGCCGTCACGGCGCGGAATGACATACCGGCCTTTATGCAGGCTGATGCATGACACCAGGCCGGGCTCGCCCTGGAACAGCAGCATCTGGCCCCGCACCGGTTCGATGGGCAGGCTCAGCCCGGTGGATTCCAGCAACGGGCCGGTCCAGGCGCCGCTGGCGACGATAAACGCATCCGCGGAAACGGCGCCGCCGGGCGTGCGCACCGACCGTACCCGTCCGCCCTCGATATCCCAGCCCTGGGCCGGACAGTCGGGCCGAATCTCGACACCGCGCTGCTCAAGCATGGCGCGCAGCGATTTCACCAGCCGCGGGTTGCGAATCTGCGCGACTTCCGGCAACCAGGCCGCGGACCCGGGGTGCAACCCGAGCTCCGGCGCCAGTTCACGTATGCCGGCAGTATCGAGCTGCTCAAGCCGCGCACCGAAGCGCGTGGCCCATTGCTGCACCTGCGCCGGGTCATCGATATCGGTAATCAGCAGGCCGGAGCGGGTCCACTGCGGGTCGATGCCGGAACCGGCTGCGCATTGCCGGCACAGCTCAGGGTAATAATGCTGGCTCCAGCGCGCCAGTTCGCTGACCGCATCCGGGTAGCGCCAGGGATACAGTGGCGACAGGATGCCGCCGCCCGCCCAGGAGGATTCTCTTGCCGGCTGACCGCGTTCCAGCATACAGACCTGCATGCCGGCCGAAACCAGTTCGTGTGCGGTCAGCATGCCGATCAGGCCGGCGCCGACAATAACGACATCCGTCATGGCTGCGCACCACTAGCGGTTCCAGCAATCCCGTGATGCGTATCCGGCGCTGTAGACAGGGCCATTCGCGCCCATGGCAAAAGTCCCGCACGGGTCGGCGCGTTGTGTGCCCTGTGGTTGTGCCAGTACCTGGAAATCGAATGCATCGGCCTGTTCGATACGCAGCCGGTAATACGCATCCGTCGATACCGTTGCAGACCGGCCCAGTGTTTCCAGGTCCTGCGCATAACTCGCATGCCGGACCCGCCAACGCTGCTGTGCAAGCTGCACAAGCGCCAGCTCTGCCATGGCGTCGCTGCGCCGCGACCTGGCAACCAGTCCATTGTAGGAAGGCACGGTAATGGTAGCGAGGATTGCAACGATAGTCAGCGTTATGAGTAATTCAGGTAATGAGAAACCCGCGGTGTCGGGTCGTTCCATGACGCAACTCCTTTTGCTGTTCAGACTGTCTGTCAAAGGCGCTGATCCTTGCACCTTTTGCGGACTTGACTATACTCGGCACGACAACAGGGAACAAGTTGCACGGGGCCTGATCATGGACGAGACAGGACATTCCGGTTTTACACTTCTGGAATTGCTGATCACACTGGCACTGGCGGCACTGCTCGCCGGTCTGGCCGTGCCGGCAATGGGCCGGCTCCTGGACAACGCGCGCTTGCGTGCTGCGACGGAAACGCTGGCCCGGGAACTCCGGCTGGCACGCAACCATGCGTTGACCTATCAGCAAAACACCTATTTCACCGCAACCGCAACAGCCAACCGCTGGTGTTTCGGCTGGCGTGATGCCAGTCCCTGCAACTGCAAGGCAACCAGCTCCAGGGCCGCGCAATGCCGCACACGCCAGGGCAACCCGCAACGGCTCAACCGCCAGCTGTCCGAGGATTTTCCGGCTGTCCGGCTGGAGCCGAACGGCGCCCGTGCATCCCGCAGCGTGCGCTTTTCCCCGCTGCGCGGAACCGCCGGCGCCACTTCGTTTTCCCTGCTCAGTAAACACGCCACGGTGCGTATCATCATCAGCCCGCTGGGACGCGTGCGGGTCTGCTCCGCCGCAGGACAGGGTTACCCGCCATGCTGAACTCCTGTTACAGGCAGCGCGGAATTACCCTGGTGGAACTGATGATTGCCGGCGTCATTGCACTGATCGCGCTGTCCGCGGCACTCACCGTCTACAGTGCGACGGCCCGGCACAGCGTGCAGCAGTTGCAACGCTCTCACCAGCACCAGCAATTGTCCGCGCTGTTATACCTGATCAGCAACGATCTGCGCCGTGCCGGCTACCATGCCTTCAATCCGGCCGCTAACGCGCCCGGCCATAATCCTTTCCAGAGCGCGGACAATCGCCTGCGCATCCGGCAGCTTGATGATGAAGCACCGGCATCCTGCGTACTGCTGGCCTATGACCTGGACCGGGACGGACAGGTGGGTATCGGCCGTTGCGGTTCATCCGGCTGCGACACGGGAACCGATGACGACAATGTCGAACAGTTCGGTTTCCGGTTACGCGATGCACGCCTTCAATCACGCTATGGCGGACAGCGCTTCGACTGCGCCAGCGGCAACTGGCAAACCCTCAACGACCCGAATATCGAAATCACGGGGCTGCGCTTTCTGCTGCACGCGCAATGCACCAACCTTGCCGACAGCGAGCGCGACTGCGCGCCCGAGGCGCCGCAACTGACACAGCGTGCCGTGGAAATCCATATCGAAGCACAGTTACTCGATAAACCGGATACCGCCATCAGCGCCAGTGCCTGGGTGCGGATCCGGAATGACCGGCTCACGGAGGAATCCCTGTGACAACCGGCGCGTACCAGCAGGGTGCAGCGAGTCTGTTGATCACACTGGTGCTGGTGATGACGACCAGCCTGATCACACTGGCGGTAGCACGCACACAACTCGATGAACAACGCATCGCCGGCAATGACAGCCGGCACACCCGCCTGTTCCTGCACGCCGAAGCCGGCGTGGCGCAGGGACTGGAGCAGCTCTCGCGTCGCTTTGACAGCATGGACTGGCGGCCCGGTACCGGCAGCAACGAATTTATCAACCACACCGGTATCGATTCCGGCCGGCCGGATATCATCAATGAACTGGTATTCAGCTACACGGCGGATGCCGACCGTTACATAAGGATACAGTCGGTTGCGCGCAGGGATGATGGTTCGGCGCTACAGGTCAGCATCAACCAGCAGGTGCGTCTGCTCTCGATACTCACCCCCGGGGCAGAAAAAATGCCGCCACTGGTACTGAATGGCTGCCTGGCATCGCTGCCGGCAGGTCTTGATATACGGCCGCTGAATGCAGATACCCGCCGGGCTGGTGACGCCGCGTGGCTTAACAGGGCGCTACCCTGCCCTGCGCTTGAAAGCGCGGACCTGCACAATGGCGCACTCGCGGGAAAGAACATGCAGGACGACCTGTGGCAACGGATATTCTCGGTCAGCCGGGAGGAATTCCTGGCGCTGGCGGAAAGCGAGCAGGCCCTGCCTCCGCACCTGCGCCGTTACCGGGTTGTACAGGAAACCGCAACGGGCATGCGCTGGGATCGCAGCCTGGGCACAGCGGATCTGCCTGTTGCCCTGTATTTCCCGGCACTTGCGGGTTGCCCCGAGTTCGGGCCCGGGACACGCATCCATGGCGTTATCTTCATTGATGCCGGGTGCACCAGGCCTGTCGCCACTTACAACTTCACGGTATTTGGCACGCTGGTTGTCAACGGCAACCTGGATATCGGCAACACCGGTATTGCCCTCAACCACATCCAGGTCGCCGACCCTCAACTAACCCGGCTGGACTTCCCGGTTTTGCGCGCCGTGCGGATACCCGGCAGCTGGAGGGATTTTTAACCATGTCCATCAGGAACACGCGAGGCTTCAGCCTTATAGAAGCGCTGCTCACCGTACTGGTACTGAGCATCGGCCTGCTCGGGCTGGGACAGTTGCAGGCGCGGCTGTGGGTGGCGTCGGGCCAGTTGCATGCACAGAACACAGCCTACCAGCTGGGCAGCAACCGTCTTGAAATGGCCGCTGCCGCACTGCTCATCACCCCCGACCTCATTCCAGACCCACCCTTGCAGGTACCCGGCATCGGGACGCTGTACGACACCAGGCTATTGATCACGGCAGACGGGCAACTGAGCAAGGCGCAAATCCGGATTACCTGGTCCGTGCCGTCCGGTTCTGAATCTGTCACGCTGGCCACCGCCATGGAACGCATGGCACGCACCTCCGACACCCGCCTGCTGCTACCCGTGGACTAAAGCTGCTGCGTGACCGGTATCAACGTACCGGTACACCGGTAACGCGCAGTTCTCTTGGCAGGACAAAGGTAATGGTTTCTTCGCGACCGGCCTGTTCCTGCACACTGACAGCACCCCAGGCCTGCAGCTGGTCGATAATCTGCTGCACCAGGATTTCCGGTGCAGAGGCACCTGCCGTCACACCAATACGTTGTTTTCCTTCCAGCCAGCTTTTCCGGATCTGGTCAGGCCCGTCAAGCAGGTATGACGCCACGCCCTGCTGTTCCGCCAGTTCACGCAGACGGTTGGAATTCGAGCTGTTGGGCGATCCGAGTACAAGCACGACATCGGCCTTCCTGGCCAGCTGACGAACCGCATCCTGCCGGTTCTGGGTGGCGTAACAGATATCATCCTTGCGCGGCCCCTCAATGTGCGGAAAACACGTCTTCAGGGCATGAATCACCTTTTCCGCATCGTCCACGGACAACGTGGTCTGGGTGACATACCTGAGGTTTTCGGGGTTCATGACCACAAGCTGCCTGACATCGTCGACATCCTCGACCAGGTACATGCGGCCGCCCCCGGACTCGTCATACTGGCCCATGGTGCCTTCCACTTCCGGGTGCCCGGCATGTCCGATCAGCACACACTCCCGGCCCTGCTGGCTGAAGCGTGCCACTTCGATGTGTACCTTGGTCACCAGCGGGCAGGTGGCGTCAAACACTTTCAGGCCGCGTTGCGCGGCTTCCTCGCGCACTGCCTGCGAGACACCGTGCGCGCTGAAAATAACCGTGCCCCCGTCCGGCACTTCTTCCAGCTCGTCGACGAACACCGCGCCCCGGTCTCTCAGGTCAGTGACGACATAGCGATTGTGGACCACCTCATGGCGCACATAGATCGGGGCACCGAACATCTCCAGCGCCCTGTCGACGATTTCAATAGCACGATCGACACCGGCGCAAAAACCGCGCGGGTTCGCAAGAATGACTTCCATAAATTAATCTGCCCGGCAAAGCTCTGGTTTACAGCGTGCCATTATACCCCAGGGGAAATTCCCCGGGATGACACAGTGACCACGGCGGCATTCAATCCTGCCCGGGTGGTGGATCCTCTACTGCCAGCACATGAACTTCAAACTCGATTTCCCGGCCGGCAAGCGGATGATTAAAATCCACTTTAACGTAATCAGCATCGACCTCGAGAATTGCACCGGCCAGTTCCTCGCCATCCGCGCCGGTAAAGCCAATGATCCGGCCTTTTTCAAGCGACATATCGTCGGGAAAATGCGCCCGGGGAACGCGCTGCAATGCCGCCTCATCGCGCATTCCGAATGCCTGCCCCGGCATCAGTGTCAGGGTCTGCCGGTCACCCGACACCAGGCCGACCAGTGCCAGCTCCAGCCCCTTGTCCAGCGTGCCATCGCCCAGCACAAAACTGAGCGGCTCGTCATCAAAGCTGCTTTCCGCCGTCATGCCATCCGCCAGCCGCAGGGCAAAATGCAGCGTAACCCGGGAGCCAAACGTGATCTGCATCTCAAGCCGCCTCGCGCCTGCCAAACAGGGCATCCCAGATCAGCAGCCCCGCACCCACTGTGATCGCGGAATCCGCAATATTGAAGGCCGGCCAGTAAAACGTTTTGTAATACACCTGGATGAAATCAACCACGTGCCCCAGCCACAAACGGTCGATCAGGTTACCCAGCGCACCGCCCAGCACCAGCGCCAGCGCCAGTGCCAGCAGCTTCTGTTCGGGTTTCAGCTTGCGCAGCCAGAGCACCAGGAAGATGGAAGCCAGCAGCGACACCGTGACAAAGAACCAGCGCTGCCAGCCGGCCGCGTCGCTCAGGAAGCTGAATGCAGCACCCCGGTTGTACAGCAGCGTCAAATTGAACGACGGGAACAGTGCCAATGGATCTGCGTAAACCAGCCGGGTATTTGCAAGGTACTTGGTCAGCTGATCAAGAATAACCACCAGCGTGGAAATGCCCAGCCACTTAAACATCACTCATACATCCCGCCGTACCCGCAGGCCCATTGAAATTATCGGGTGTGGGCTAGGCATATTTGCGTTGCTCACCGCTGCCGTCTATGTTGTCGACACAACGGCCGCAAAGCTCCGGGTGCGCGTCGATGGAACCAACGTCTTCCCGGTGGTGCCAGCAACGCACGCACTTGTTGTGTGTGGAAGGTGTCACGCAGATACCCATATGCTCGCCGTTGATATCGGCATCGACTGCATTGTCGGGCTGTGCCTCGCGCGGGTGCAGGCGTGCATAAGAGGTAATCAGCACAAAGCGCAGCTCGTCTTCCAGGCGGGACAGCTTTTCCAGCCAGGCGGGATCACAGTAAAGATCGACCTCGGCATCCAGCGGGGAACCGATGTCACCTGCCACGCGGACTTTCTCGATCTCTTTTTTGACCGCGTCGCGCACCAGCAGCACATCCTGCCAGTAGTCCATGCCGAATTCACTGCCGGCTTTTTCATCGGGCAGGAACATCTCCGGCAATTCATACCAGGTTTCCAGAAACACCGACTCCTCGCGGTCACCCGGCAAGTGGCGCCAGATTTCCTCGGCGGTAAAGCTCAGGATCGGCGCCAGCCAGCGCACCAGTGCTTCTGCAATCAGGTACATCGCCGTCTGGGTAGAACGGCGCGCAACACTGTCGGCCTGGGTGGTGTACTGGCGGTCCTTGATCACGTCCAGGTAAAAGCCGCCGAGATCGTTGCTGCAGAAGTTGTGCACCTTCTGGTAGATATGATGAAACTCGTACGCCTCGTAGGCCGCGACCACTTCGGCCTGCAACTGTCGTGCACGTTCCACCACCCAGCGATCCAGCATGAGCATCTGTTCCGGTGCCAGCGCATGTTCCACCGGGTCGAAGCCCACCATGTTGGCCAGCAGGAAGCGCGAAGTGTTACGCATGCGCCGGTAGGCATCCGCGGCGCGCTTCAGGATCTCGTCAGACACCGTCATTTCATTGCGGTAGTCGGTCGCTGCCACCCACAGGCGCAGGATGTCGGCGCCCAGGCTGTTGACGACTTTCTGCGGCGCCACCACGTTGCCCTTTGACTTGGACATCTTCTGCCCCTGCGCATCGACCGTGAAGCCGTGCGTCAGCACCTGGCGGTACGGCGCCTTGCCGTGCATGGCGACCGAGGTCAGCAGCGAAGACTGGAACCAGCCGCGGTGCTGGTCGGAACCTTCCAGGTACAGGTCAGCCGGGAAACCCAGTTCGTCGCGCCGTTCCAGCACGCACTGGTGCGTGGTACCGGAATCGAACCAGACATCGAGCGTATCGCTGACTTTGTCATAGTGTTCGGCCTCATCGCCCAGCAACTGCTCGGCATCCAGTTCGAACCAGGCATCGATGCCGTGGCGTTCGACGCGCAGTGCGATCTCCTCGATCAGGCGCGCGGTATCCGGGTGCAGTTCGCCGCTCTGGCGGTGCACGAACAGGGCGATGGGCGCCCCCCAGGTGCGCTGGCGCGAGATGCACCAGTCAGGGCGGCCCTCGACCATGCCCTCGATGCGCGCCCGGCCCCAGTCCGGCATCCACTGCACATCGGCAATGGCCGACAGTGCCGCGCTGCGCAGGCCCTTTTGTTCCATGCTGATAAACCATTGCGGCGTGGCGCGGAAAATGATCGGCGTCTTGTGCCGCCAGCAGTGCGGGTAACTGTGCCGCAGCGCCTCAATATGCACCAGCGCGCCTTTGGCTTTCAATACTTCGATCACGTCATCATTGGCAGCGAACACGTGCTTGCCGGCAAACAGTTCGGTGCCTTCGACAAAGACACCGTTGGCGCCGACCGGGTTATCGATGGCAATGCCGTAGCGCTGCCCCACCACGTAGTCATCCTGACCATGGCCGGGTGCCGTGTGCACGGCACCGGTACCGGCCTCGGTGGTGACATGGTCGCCAAGGATGACAGGGACTTCACGTTCATAAAACGGGTGCGCCAGTTTGAGGTGTTCCAGTTGTTCACCCTTGCAATAGGCGATGACCTGGTAGTGTTCGCAGTCATAACGCAGCATGACATCTTTCAGCAGCGCCTCGGCAATCAGCAGCCGTTCGTTGCCATGACCAAGGTCGGCCTGTACCACGGCATATTCCAGTTCCGGGTTGACCGACACCGCGCGGTTGGCCGGCAGGGTCCAGGGCGTGGTGGTCCAGATCACCACCGACAGCGGACCCTCGCCCTTGTGTCCTTCTGCATGGTGGCAACGGGCCAGCAGCGCTTCCTCGTCCAGCACGCTGAAACGCACATCGATGGCCGGCGAGGTCTTGTCCTCGTATTCGACCTCGGCCTCGGCCAGCGCCGAACCGCAGTCGGTACACCAGTGCACCGGCTTGTAGCCCTTGTTCAGGTGGCCGTTGGCGATAATACGCCCCAGTGCGCGGATGATGTCGGCCTCGAAGCTGTAGTCCATGGTGAGGTAGGGATGTTCCCAGTCACCCAGCACCCCGAGGCGGATAAAGTCCTTGCGCTGGCCGTCCACCTGTTTGCGCGCATAGTCGCGGCACCTGGAACGGAACGTGGGCGCATCCACCTTGCGCCCCACCTTGCCGACTTTCTTTTCGACATTGAGCTCGATAGGCAGGCCGTGGCAGTCCCAGCCCGGGATATAGGGCGCATCGAAACCGCCCAGTGTCTTGCTTTTGACAATAATGTCCTTGAGGACTTTATTGACCGCGTGACCGATATGAATATCGCCGTTGGCGTAGGGCGGCCCGTCGTGCAGCACGAAGCGCGGACGCTCCCTGCCCAGTTCGCGCAGCTTGGCGTAGAGATCGATTTCATCCCAGTATTTCAGAGTTTCCGGCTCGCGCTGGGCGAGGTTGGCTTTCATCGGAAACTTCGTGTTGGGAAGATTCAGGGTATCTTTATAGTTGCTCACTCGCACTCACTCGCTAAAAAAACGTCGCGCCTGCGCGGCGTCGGATTCGATCTGTCGTTTCAATGCCTCGAACGATTCAAATTTCATTTCATCACGCAGACGGTCGCAGAATTCAACTTCCAGGTAACGGCCGTAGATATCCGCGGAGAAATCGAACAGGTGCACTTCCAGCACCCGGTAACTCCCATCCACTGTCGGCCGTGTACCGATATTGGCAACACCCTGCACCGGTTCCGGCCCCAGACCATGCACGCGTACCGCAAACACCCCGTTGACCGGTGTCATCACCCGGTGCAAATGGATATTGGCCGTCGGGAAACCAATCGTGCGCCCGCGCTGCTGCCCGGCCGCCACCCGCCCGCCGATGCTGTAAGGCCGGCCCAGCAGGCGCGTCGCGGTGGGCAGGTCGCCTTCCGCCAGCGCCTGGCGGATGCGGGTGCTGCTGACCCGGTCATCGTCTTCCAGGAATGTCCCGGTACTGACCACGTCGAACCCGTGCCGTTCGCCTTCCGCCTGCAAAAACGCGAAGTCACCCTTGCGTTCCCGGCCAAAACGGAAATCGTCACCGATCACCAGGTAACGCACGTCCAGGCCATCGACCAATATGCGCTGCACAAAGTCTCCGGCACTCAGTTCGGCCAGGTGCCGGTCAAAGCGCAGGCACAGCACCTGGTCCACTTCCTGGGTGCGCAACACCGTCAGCTTGTCGCGCAGCCGCTGCAAACGCGCCGGCGCCGTCTCCGGCGTAAAGTACTCCTGCGCCGTCGGCTCGAACGTCATCACCGTGGTGGTCAGCTGGTGCAGCTGCGCATAACTGTGCAACTGCCGCAGCACGGCCTGGTGACCACGGTGCAGGCCATCGAAATTGCCGATGGTCACTGCGCCACCGCGGTGACCGCGGTGCAGGTTATGGAGTCCTCGTATCAGCTTCATGGTAAAAACGTTGAATTATAATGAAGTTATCCGCTGTGTCATGGTGCGTCGCCGGATTTGGCAGCCGGTGACCAGAATATAGACAGGCGCAGACCCGCAATACGCAATGCCAGCAGGTAACTGGCCACACCCGCTGCAATCCAGAGACTGATCTGCATACCGCGCTGCGCACCTGACATGCCGGCCCAGCTTTCCGCGCCCGGCGCACCCCAGCCTACCACGCCGGCCATCACCGCCACCGCAAACAGCATCTGCCCCAGCAGGCGCAGCCAGCCACCCTGCGGCTGGAATACCGCCTGGCGGCGCAACTGGCGGTACAGCAGACCGGCATTGATATAGGCCGCCAGCGCTGTCGCCAACGCCAGGCCGGCGTGCGCGCCGGGGATCTCCAGCAACACCAGCGGCACCACGAACAACACATTCAATACCATGTTGGAAAGCATGGCACGTATAGCAATCTTTACCGGCGTCACCGTATCCTGGCGCGAGAAAAAGGCCGGCGCCAGCACCTTGACCAGCATGAAACCGGGCAGCCCCAGTGCATAGGCCATCAGCGCCAGGCCCGCCATGTCCACATCCTGCTGGCGAAAATCACCGTACTGGAACAGTGACGACAACGCCGGTTTCGCCAGCATAATCAGTCCCACCGCGGCCGGTATGCCGATCAGCAGCACCCAGCGCAGACCGGCATCGAGGGTGCGTGAAAAAGCGTCCGTCGAGCCGTTGGCATGCGCCCGCGACAGGATCGGCAGAATCACGGTGGCCAGCGCGATACCGAAAATGCCCAGCGGGAACTCGACCAGCCGGTCCGCATAGTACAGCCAGCTGACGCTGCCGGTAACAAGAAATGAAGCCAGTATCGTATCGAACAGCAAATTGATCTGCGACACCGAGGAACCGATAATGCCCGGCCCCATCAGTTTCATGATCTTGCGTACCCCGGGATCCTTCGGTTTCCAGCGCGGGCGTGGCAACAGGCGCAAGCGCGCCAGCGACGGCAACAGGAAACCCAGCTGTACGAAACCGGCCGCCAGCACCCCCCAGGACAGGGCCATGACCGGCTGTTCCAGCCCGGGCGCCACCAGCAGTGCCACCCCGATCAGCACCACATTCAGCCATACCGGTGCAAACGCAGCGGCGGCAAAACGCCCGTAGCTGTTGAGGATGCCCGCCGCGAACGATACCAGTGCCATGAACAGCAGGTAGGGGAAGGTGAAGCGCAACATGTAGGCGGTCAGATCGAACTTGAGCGGGTCGCTCCAGAAACCCGGCGCGAACAACAGCACCACTGCCGGGCTGGCCAGCACACAGACCAGCACCAGCAGACCCAGCACGCCCAGCAGGCTGCCGGCGACACGATCCACCAGCGCCTTGACCTCGACCAGTTCGCGCTGCGTCTTGTACTCGCTGAGCACCGGCACAAAGGCCTGCGAAAAAGCCCCCTCGGCGAACAGCCGGCGCATAAAATTGGGGATTTTGAAGGCCACGAAAAAAGCGTCCATCCCGGCATCGATGCCGAAACGCGCGAACACCATGTCTCGAACCAGGCCTAAAACCCGGGAAATCAAGGTCATAGCGCCAACGGTGGCGGTACTTTTTACCAGTTCGCGGCTCATTTGACCAAAATCAGGGCAGACCCGCCCGCCAACCGGCCGAGATTGACAATTTGCCCTGAAATCCGCATAGTACCCGGCTCTTTGGAACCTGGATCAGGAGATGTATTTTGGCGAACTCGGCACAAGCACGTAAACGCGCGCGCCAGGCGGAAAACCGCCGCCAGCGCAAGACCGGCCAGCGCTCCGCGCTGCGCACCCATATCAAGAATGTTCTCAAGGCTGTTGCGACCGGCGACGCGGAAGCGGCCCAGACAGCTTACCAGAAGGCCGTCCCGGTGATCGACAAGGCGGTCGGCAAAGGCCTGATCCACAAGAACAAGGCGGCGCGCCATAAAAGCCGCCTTGGTCTGCACGTCCGCGCCCTGCAAGGCTGACGGACTGTTTCCAGGTTCCTGGGAAAGCCGGTCTGTGACCGGCTTTCTTTTTGCCTGAAATCCTTTCACAGCAGCACCAGGTTGTCGCGGTGGATCAGTTCCGTCTCGTCGACATAGCCCAGTAACTGCTCGATCTTCTCGCTCGGGTGGCCGATGATCCGGCGCGCCTCGGACGCATCGTAATTCACCAGGCCACGCGCCACCGCCGCACCGTCCTGTGCATGGCAGCTCACCAGGTCGCCGCGCCGGAAGTCGCCTTCCACACCGGTTACCCCCACCGGCAGCAAACTCGAACCGGACTGCCGCAGCACACGTACCGCGCCCGCATCCAGCAACAGCCGGCCGCGCGACTGTAATTGCCCCGCCAGCCATTGCTTGCGCGACGCCAGCGGCCCGCTGGCCGGGTGCACCAGTGTGCCGAGCTGTGCGCCGGCGGCCATTTTTTCCAGCACCTGCGGCTCGCGGCCGGACGCGATCCAGGTCACGGTCCCGGAGCGTGCCGCCAGCTCCGCGGCGCGCACCTTGCTGGCCATGCCGCCGCTGCCCAGGCCGCTGCTGCTGGAACCCGTGGCTGCCGCCAGCAGTTGCGTATCGCCCGCCTCGGCATCCTCGATCAGCTGCGCATCGCCCGCCTGGCGCGGGTCACGGTCGTACACGCCCTTCTGGTCGGTCAGGATCACCAGCAGGTCCGCCTCCACCAGGTTTGCCACCAGCGCCGCCAGGGTATCATTGTCACCGAAGCGCAGTTCGTCACAGGCCACGGTATCGTTTTCGTTCACCACCGGGATCACGCCAAGGTCCAGCAATTTGCGCAGCGTGCTGCGGGCATTGAGATAGCGGGTGCGGTTTACCAGGTCATCGTGCGTCAGCAGCACCTGCGCGGTATGCAGGCCGTGGGTCTGAAAATTGGATTCGTAGGCCTGCACCAGACCCATCTGGCCGACTGCAGCGGCGGCCTGCAGGGCCACCAGCTGGTGTGGCCGCTGCGTCCAGCCCAGGCGGTTCATACCTTCGGCAACCGCCCCCGAGGACACCAGCACCAGTTCGCAACCGCTCTGGCGCAGGCGCGCCATCTGCGCGCTCCAGGCGCGGATGGCCGCGTGATCGAGGCCACGGCCGTCATCGGTCAGCAGCGCGCTGCCGATCTTGATGACCCAGCGCTTCGCCCTGCCGATTTCTGTTCGTTGTTTCCTGTTGCTCATGAACTTTAACTTTCGACGGCGGCCTGTCGCTTGTTTTCAATAGCCTGCATTATGGCAAACACCAGTTCCCGCGTACCCTGTTTCGACACGGCGGCGATACTGAATACCGGCCCCTGCCAGTCCAGCCGGCTGACAATGTCCGCGCAGCGCGCCTCGCGTTCCTCGTCTGTCAGCAGGTCGATCTTGTTGAGCACCAGCCAGCGCTCGCGCCCGCCCAGCTCGGCGCTGAATTTTTCCAGCTCGTGGGCGATGGTGCGCACATCTTCCACCGGGTCAGTCCCGTCCATCGGCGCCACATCGACCAGGTGCAGCAGCAGGCCGGTGCGCGACAGGTGTTTGAGGAACTGCACGCCCAGCCCGGCACCCTCGGCCGCGCCTTCGATCAGGCCGGGAATATCCGCCACCACAAAACTGCGGTGCGCCTCGACACGCACCACGCCCAGGTTGGGGTACAGCGTGGTAAACGGGTAGTCTGCCACTTTCGGCTTTGCCGATGAGATGGCGCGGATCAGCGTGGATTTGCCCGCGTTGGGCTTGCCCAGCAGGCCGATATCGGCCAGCAGTTTCAATTCCAGCTGCAGCGTGTGCTGCTCGCCCGGCGTACCCGGCTTGGACTGGCGCGGGGAGCGGTTGGTGGCGCTCTTATAGCGCAGGTTGCCGAGGCCGTGGAAGCCGCCGCGCGCCACCACCAGGCGCTGGCCGTCCTCGACCAGGTCGCCCATCAGTTCGCCGGTCTCCTCGACATGGATCAGGGTCCCCACCGGTACGCGGATTTCCAGGTCATCGCCTTTTTTACCGGTGCAGTTACGGCCGCGGCCGTTCTCGCCGCGCTGCGCGGTAAAGCGGCGCTCGTAACGGAAATCCGCCAGCGTATTCAGGTTGGCGTCGGCGATCATGATGACGCTGCCGCCATCGCCCCCGTCGCCGCCATCCGGACCGCCCAGCGGGATATATTTCTCGCGCCGGAAACTGACGCAGCCATTGCCGCCGTCCCCGGCTTTTACGACGATAGAGGCTTCATCAACAAATTTCATGGGTTAAAAGCATCGCGTGTTATGTATAAAAATACCAGACATAAAAAAGCCCCGTACCAGGACGGGGCTTTTCGACTAGACCGGGTAACGGTCAGGACGAAACCACGTCCACGAATTTTCTGTTCTTCGGACCGCGGGTAATGAACTTCACCACGCCGTTCGCCTTGGCAAACAGGGTGTGGTCCCGGCCACAGCCCACGTTCACACCCGGGTGAAAGTGCGTACCGCGCTGGCGCACGATAATGTTACCGGCCAGCACTTCCTGCCCGCCGTAACGTTTTACACCCAGGCGCTTGGATTCTGAATCACGCCCGTTCCTGGTACTACCACCGGCTTTCTTATGTGCCATTGCTGCTTACCTCACACTCAGGCAGATATGCCCGTGATTTCCAGTTCTGTGTACGCCTGGCGATGACCCTGGCGCTTCATATGATGTTTACGACGGTGGAACTTGATGATTTCCACCTTGTCGCCGCGACCGTGCGCTTTGACTTCAGCAGTCACCTTGCCACCGTCGAGGACCGGCGCACCAATCTTGATGTCATCACCGTCGACGACCATCAGGACCTGGTCCAGGTCCACTTTCTCGCCCTCAGCGACGTCCAGCTTCTCGACCCGAAGCTTGTCGCCCTGACTGACGCGATATTGTTTTCCGCCAGTTACAATAACTGCGTACATGGCTGTTTCTCCAACTGACAGTACCCGAAAGAGGCGCAATTCTATAGATTCTCCCGGTTTGGGTCAAACCGTTTAGTATCTGGTACCATTAGCAGTTCACGGTTAGACTAATGGCTCGTATGCAGCTGAATTCGAACCCAACCATCGCGCCACAAAAAATGCAAGAAGTTGTTGAAAAGCAAAAGGAATATCTGGATATCGACGATATCCGCACATTGGTGCAAGCCGATACTGCGGCCGTCGACCGGCTGATCCTGAAGCGTCTCAGCTCGGAAGTCGCGCTGATCAATGAGCTTGGTGGCTACATTATTAACAGTGGCGGCAAGCGTTTACGGCCGTTGCTGGTGCTGCTGTCGGCGCGCGCCTGTGGCTACGAGGGCGAAAACCACATCGAACTGGCCGCGGTTATCGAGTTCATTCATACCGCGACCCTGCTGCACGACGACGTGGTCGACGCCTCCGACCTGCGCCGCGGCAACCAGACCGCCAATGCCATCTGGGGCAACGAAGCGGCCGTCCTGGTCGGTGATTTCCTGTACTCGCGCTCCTTTGAAATGATGGTCGGCGTGGGCAGCATGCGGGTCATGGAGATACTCTCCACCACCACTAACGTCATCGCCGAGGGCGAGGTCCTGCAACTGCTGAACTGCCACGACCCCGATACCACGGAAGACCTGTACCGCGACGTTATCCGTTACAAGACCGCCAAGCTGTTCGAGGCTTCCTCGCGGCTGGGCGCCGTGCTGGGCCGGCAACCGGCCGCTGTCGAGCACGCCATGGCCCGCTACGGCATGCACCTGGGCACCGCCTTCCAGCTCATCGACGACGCCCTGGACTACGGCTCCTCCGGCGAGGATATCGGCAAGAACATCGGCGACGACCTGGCAGAGGGCAAACCCACCCTGCCGCTGATCTATGCCATGCGTAACGGCACGCCGACACAGGTCGACGCCATTCGCAAGGCCATCACCAACGGCGGCCTGGAACATATCGACAGTGTTCTCGAGGCAATTGAATCCACCAATGCCATCGCGTACACTGCGCAATCCGCCCGGCACGAGGCGGATCTGGCCATCGAGGCGCTGGCGGAAATCCCCGCCGGTCCTTATAAAGAGGCCTTGTACGGATTGGTCGAATTCTCGGTTAACCGCAGTTATTAAATCGGGGCGTAGCGCAGCCTGGTAGCGCACTTCGTTCGGGACGAAGGGGTCGGAGGTTCAAATCCTCTCGCCCCGACCAATTATTACCCTGGTATCACGGGCTTCATCAGTCTCCCGACGAAGCCCGCTTCCCGGTACCGGTTCCAGTACGGCATTTCCTGCACCCGCTGTGAGTACGGCCAACAGTTTGGCGCGCGCGGATTAACCGGATTTCCTGTACCCCTCTATCGTATGTCGTAACACAACGCGGCCCGTGCAACATCACCGCGTATCAGGACGACAACTCGATTCAGGAGGTAATCATGCTGGTATTGACACGCCGCATCGGCGAATCCATTTACATTTTCCCTTCAGAGGAACTGGAGCAAGGCACGTCTGTCGGGGAACTGTTTGCGAACGGTCCCATTCAGATCACACTGACCCGGGTCAACGGTAACCAGGCGCGTATAGGTATTGTCGCGCCCTCTACCCTGACCATTGCACGTGAGGAAGTGGCCTGACCGCCGCTTTGTTTCCGGCGCCCCGCAACTGGACGGGGTGCCGGAACACGCCCGTCTTTTTTCGCGGCTAATGGCGCAGTACGACGGAACCGTACACCCGGGCAAGCAGCCTAGAGCAGTTTGTGTTTCCGGTCGGGAACACCCCAGCTGGTATTGGGACGGCGGAACTTATTGCTGTTGAAATAATGCATCCAGGGCTTGTGCAACAGGCGCCACAGCGGGCCGGAAATACCCATCCCCCGCAATAGCCGCTGACTGCCGGGCAACAGTGGCGGTACCAGGCCGGGCAAAACCCAGTTGCCTGCCTGCTGTGCCTGCTGTTGCAGGAACCCCGGTAAAAATTCAGCCACGGCAGGGTCGACAAAAAATGCCGGTAACAGGCCGATCTCGTCCTGTTGCACCAGGCCCTGTTCGACCAGGGATCCGGTCAGGGGCGTTCCCGGGTACAGGCGTACGCCGGTCATCGCCACCACCGCGACAGGATGCATGCGGCGCAGCACCCGACAGGTCGCACGGACACTGGCCTCGGTTTCACCCGGTGCACCGAAAATCACGGTCTGGCAGACTTTCAGGCCTGCCTCCATACAGTAGCGGCTGGCGCGCTCGACAGTCTCCGCATCAAACGATTTGCCCAACTGCACCAGCTGTGAATCATCAGCGGCATCACTGCCCAGTTCGATGCCGTCACAGCCGGCCCTTGCCATCAACCCGGCCTGACGCCGATCCAGTTTTACCGGTGTTGCATAACAACTCCAGGAGACCTTGAGCCCGCGTCGCAGGATTTCCTCACAGATGGCTTCAACGTGGCCGCGCGGGAAGTTCAGGATAGAGTCGACAAAGAATACCGGGTGCGGTCCATAGTCACGCTGCAAGGCCTCCAGCTCATCGACCACGTCACCGGCTTCGCGACAGCGAAAGCGGTTACCTTCCAGCAGCGGATAGGTACAGTAGCTGCATTTGAAGACACAGCCGCGTTTGGTCTGCATATTGCCCATGCCGCCACGGCGCACGTAGCGCGCGTAATCGAACAGGTCACGTGCCGGGCGCAGGCCTTGCCACCATGTCTTCGGCCGCTGTACCGGCGTCATCTGCACGGACAGGCTGGTGGCAGCAGGCGATACACCCGGAGTAACAAGCCCCGGGAGGCCGACGGGATCCACGCCATTTTCCAATGCTGCCAGCAGATCGACAAAACTCTGCTCACCCTCCCCGACAATACCCCAGTCGCCACCCAGCGCCTCCATGTAGGCACCCGGCAGTATCGAAAACCCGGAGCCGCCCAGCACCACCGGCGCCTGACTGACTTCACGCAGGGTATCGACCACTTCCCGGTGCAGGGACAGGTAGTCCACCGTCAACGGGTAGGCCGCATTATCAATGTTGCGCAACGACAGGCCGATAATATCAGGCCGAAACACCGCAACCTGCTCGCACAATGCGCGCAACGGGTGGCGGCCGAAACAAAGATCCGCAACATCCAGCCGGTGGCCGGCATTGCGCAGCGCCGCTGCAATACAGGCCAGGCCTAGCGGGAAAACAGGATCCGGAATCTGCTCACGGTTGGCCGATACCAGCAGGACTCGCACGGGGCTTATTCGCTGCCGGGGGTCGTGACGAGCAGCGTACCTTTCATACCGCGCATGCGGTGGCTTTTCAAAAGCGGCAGTTTTTTGTTGCAGTAGTAATCATAGTTGCCGGACACCTGTGGTGTCAGCGGTATTTTTATAACCTGGCCCGCGGATATATTGACATCGATATCCAGGCCACCGGCCTTGTCCTGCAGGGAAAAGTTGTGTGGCGTAAAGCCATCTGTATTGGCCAGCTCGAGTATCACCGGCCGCCCGGCGGTAAGGGTCAGTTGCGCCGGGGAAAAATGATAATCACCCAATGTTATCCTGATAGTTCGTGGCTCACTGCCTTCGGCGAAAACGGTATTGGCAAACAGCATTGCAGGCAGCAGCAGAATGTTCGCAAACCTGAAAAGCCCCGCCTGCCGGTGTGAATGTATCAACCGCATCTTGATCCTCCTCGGACCGGGTTCCGGGCCGGTTATTGACACTACCCGGGGGAATAAGACAGTGATTCCCGGGAATCATTCCCGCACTTCAGGCCCGGTGCCGGTATTCGTTGGGTGAAAGCCCTGTCCAGCGCCGAAAGGCGCGGGTGAAATTGCTCGGTTCGGAAAAGCCCAGCAGGTAGGTGATTTCGCCGATACGACGATGGTTTTCCTGCAGGTACTGTGCAGCCAGCTCCCGGCGTGTTTCATCGAGTAACTGCTTGAAACTGATACCCTCGGCATGCAGGCGGCGCTGCAGGTTCCTGACACTCAGGTTAAGTTCGGTGGCGACATCTTTCTGCGTCGGCTGCCCGCCAGGCAGTAACTCGATCAAGCGTGAGCGCACCTGCATGGACAGGTTTGCATGATCGAAGCGGCTCAGGTAATCGATAACCACCTGGTCGTTGGCGCGCGCCAGTTCAGGATTCGCACCGGGCAGGGGCCTGTCCAGCAGGGCCGCATCGAGATGCAGTATGTTGGCATCGGCCGCAAACTCGACAGGCGCGCCGAAGAATTCCTCGAAGCGTTCCGCGCAGTCGGGCCGCGGACGCTTCAGCTGCAGGCGCAATGGCGCAAAAGGATGACAGATCGCCAGCCGGCACATGGAAACAAACACGGCCACCCCCGCATCGACGGACGCGGGCTCTATTATTCCGGAAGAATGCCGCAGGCCCATGACCAGACGCACAGTATCGTCGTCTTTCTGCAGGGCTATATCCGAAACCGTGGAGATCATGCGCTGGTAGCGGACCAGCCGCTGCAGGGCATCCATAAGTGTATCGCTGGACAACCACAGAAAGCCCAGGCCGTGCATCGCCTGTGGCTGGAAATACCGCGCCACAGTCAGGCCGAAGCAGGCATCACCGCTGCGCTGCACCGCCAGGCGCCACAGGTTCTGCATCTTGCTGAAAGGATAGCGCACATCCGGCGCCACCAGCACATCCACCGCCAGGCCCGCCTCGTGAAAGAGGTCTGCCGCATCGATCCCGTATTCTTCCAGTGCGCAGCCGATCAGCGTCGCGGCGGTACCGAGGGTTGTATCCTGGTTATCCGGCATCCGGCGGCTCCTCCTGGTTACACCAGGCGTCATTGTCCAGCAGCACATCGATCCCGGCCGGACAGCTGAGACGCGCCACCGGCAGGGCCTTGCCAGCACGCCAGTCTGTTATAGCAGTACATTTGCCGGCCCCGGTCACCAGCACCAGCAGCATACGCGTCTCGTTCAGCGCCGCAAAATTCAGGCTGATGCGCCGTGCCGGCGGTTTGGGGGCATTGTCGACTGCAACCACCAGTTGACCGGGATCGTGCTGCTGCCCGGGGAACAGGCTGGCGGTGTGGCCGTCCTCGCCCATACCCAGCAGCACCAGGTCGAAAGGTAATACGTCGCGGACCACGGCCGCATAGGCCTGCGCCGCTGCCCCGGGATCCGACTCGGCAGGAATCCAGTGCACCTGTTCAGGTGGAATCTGCCCCTTGTCGAGCCAGGCACTGGCAATCATGGTGCTGTTACGCTCCGCATCACCCACTGGCAGGCAGCGCTCGTCACCGAGGTAGAGATGCCAGCGCGACCAGTCGGCATCGCAACCGGACAGCAGGCGATAGGCTTTCTGCGGTGTACTGCCACCGGCCAGCACCATGCGGAACACACCGCGCCGGTCTATGGCGACCTGCGCCGCATGCAGAATCCGCTGTACCGCTTCACCAGCCACCGCATCGGCATCAGGAAAGCGTGACCAGCGGATGGTCTGCGTCATTAATGCTTGTTCATTTTATCGACGTAGGCCATGCCCAGCGCCGACAGTACGAAGGTGAGATGGATGATCACGTACCACATCAGTTTGTCATTGGGGATCTGCTGCGCGCTCATGAACGCCCGCAGCAGGTGAATGGAGGAGATAGCGACAATGGAGGCCGCGACCTTCTGTTTCAGCGAACCGGCATCCAGCTTGCCCAGCCAGGACAGTTTTTCCGTACCCTCGGAGACATCGATGCGCGATATAAAATTTTCATAGCCACTGAACATGACCATGACCAGCAGGCCGCCCACCAGCGCCATGTCGACCAGCGACAGGATCACCAGCACCAGGTCGGCCTCGCTCATCTGCACGACCAGTGGCGCCGTGTGCACCACTTCCTGGAAAAACTTCACACCCAACAGCACCAGCGCGGCACTCAAACCGAGATAGATCGGCGCCAGCACCCAGCGGCTGGCGTATAACATGTTCTCGAGGGCTCGTTCCATAATCGTCCGGTTGCAGCAGTGAATTTGCCGTCATTGTACCCGATGCGGGCGGCAAGGCCAGAATATCGCCGGCTTGCGGTACACTTCACCCATGATCAGGAATATCGTGCGCCTGCTGGCCTGTTGCTGCCTGTTATTGCCGATGCCCGGCGTGGCGCTGGAAGTCATCGACGACAGTGGCCGGCGCGTACAGCTGGACCAGCCGGCGCAGCGCATCGTCAGCCTGGCCCCGCACACCACCGAACTGCTGTTCGCTGCCGGCGCCGGCGACGCGGTGGCGGGCGTGGCCAGCTACAGCGACTACCCGCCCGAAGCCAGACAGCGCGCGCACATTGGTGACAGCCAGAACCTCAATCTCGAAGCCATCGTGGCGCTACAACCCGACCTGGTCGTGGCCTGGCAAGGCGGCAACCTCACCGCGCAGGTCGAGCGCCTGCAGAACCTGGGGCTGACGGTGTTCTACAGCGACCCGCACGCACCGGAAGACGTTGCCTCCAACCTGGAACGGCTGGGACACCTGGCTGGCAGCGATGCGGTGGCGGGCAAGGCAGCCTCAGCGTTCCGCGACACCTACCGGCAGTTACAACAGCGTTACTCACAGCGCGCACCGGTGCGGGTTTTCTACGAGATCTGGTACCAGCCGCTGATGACCGTCAATGCCGGGCACCTGATCGACCAGGTAATCCGGCTGTGCGGCGGGCGCAATGTCTTTGCCGACCTCGACACCCTGACGCCGACGGTAAGCGTGGAAGCGGTACTGGCGGCGCAACCCGAGGTAATTATCGTCGGCGCAATCCCCGAGCAGGCACAGGACTGGTTGCAGCGCTGGCAAGACTGGCCGCAATTACCCGCCGTGCAACACCGGCAACTGTACGACATACACCCCGACCTGTTACACCGTCAGACGCTACGCATCCTGCAAGGCGCACAACTGATGTGCGAACAACTGGAGCACGCGCGCAGCGTTCGCTGAAATGAACCGTCAGGCGTCCCGGTCACGCTTCCACAGGACATCCGCCTGACCTGCCGCGCGATTCAGACTGCGCGCCATCACGAACAACAGGTCAGACAGACGGTTCAGGTAACGCAGTCCGGCCGCATTGACAGTTTCTTCTCGCGCCAGGCCCACCACACACCGTTCCGCTCGCCGACATACCGTACGCGCCAGGTGACACGCGGCAGCGGCCGGCACACCGCCAGGCAGAATAAACTCTTTTAACGGTTCGAGATCCCCGTTCAGACCGTCCAGGCAACGTTCAAGACGTTCTACCTGCCGGTCACCGAGCACGCTGTGGCCGGGAATACACAGTTCACCGCCAATATCGAACAGGTCATGCTGAATATCCAGCAACTCACCGGCAATCCCTTCCGGCAACGGGTACGCGGCCAACACACCGAGGGCACTGTTCAATTCATCCACCGTACCGAAAGCCTCGACACGCAAACTGTCCTTGTCGACACGCGAACCATCACCCAGGCCGGTACTGCCATCATCACCGGTACGCGTATAGATTTTTGAAAGCCTGTGTCCCATATCACCCCTCCCCAATTAATGGCTACTGCTGCGGGCGGTAATGCAAGGTAACGAAATAATTTCGTCCGTCCTGCGGGTAATATTCGGCAGTCTCGTAGTCCTTGTCGAGCAGGTTATTCACTGTGCCTGAAATCCGCCAGTCCCTGTAGAAAGCATATTCAGCGCGCAGGTCTACTGTCTCATAGCTGTCGAGTTTTCGATTATTGGCCAGATCGTCATAACGTTTGCTCTCGGCCACCAGTGTGGCGCCCACTGACAGTGCCGCAAAGCGCCTGTCGATGTCCAGCCGCAGCGACCGCTTCGGCCGACGGGCCAGCAGGTTGCCTTTGTTGGCGCCGTTGCCGCGGTTTTCCGGATCCATCACGGTCAACGATGCAGCGATATCGGTGCCCAGCACGCGCGTGTCCGCCACGGCTTCCAGGCCGCGAATGCGTGCTTCATCGACATTGACGGGAATAAACAGGACGGGATCAAAAGCAATCAGCTCGTCGATTTCGGTCTGGAAAGCATTCAGCGACCAGTTGCCCCAGGCTTCACCACGCGAGACGCCGACCTCGAAACTGTCGGACTCTTCCGGGTCAAGGTCGGGATTACCAAAGCCCGGGAAGTACAGGTCATTAAAACTCGGCGCTCTGAAAGCGGTACCGTAAGAGGCCATCAGGCGCAGGCCGTTACCCATCCGGTAGCCCCAGGCGATGCTTCCGGTAGTCTCTCCGCCAAACTGTTCATTGTCGTCATAACGCAGTGCGGCAAGTAGACTCTGCGCCCCCAGTTGCACCTGGTACTGCCCGAATGCAGCTTTATTGTCGCGCGAAGACTCGACATAACGGGTTGTGCTCCTGACCTTGTCTTCCTGGTAGTCCGCTCCCAGTGTCAACACACCGGTGTCGCCGATACTGAAATCGTTCTGCCAGGAAGCGACATCGCGCTGCGTGTCAAAACGCGAGGCAAACACGTCGTTCAGGTAGTTGTTTGATTCGTCCTTGTTGCGGGCCACGCTCAGCGTTACATCCCAGGCGGTCAGGGGCGAAAAACGCAGCTTGCCGCCCGCCACCTGCTGGATGGTATCACTCTCGTTCTGGAAGCCGCCGTCGAACTCCACGTCGCCATCGGTGCGCAGGAAATTCACCGACAATTCGGCATCATTGGCAAAACGATAGCCGGCACCCAGCGTCACCGAGCGGTTATCGTAACCGTCGTTGTCCGGCTCACTGGTGAAACAACCTCCGCCATTGGTGAACGTCGGTGGCGTGGCCGGTTTCCCGGTACAGGAATTATAACCATTGGTGGTTTCATAGGCGAGATGGACGTTATACCAGGCTCGCTCGGTGCTGCCACTGACGCCGCCGGCGGCCTTGCGACTGCTGTGGCTGCCAACACCGGCACTGGCCGTCACTGCCGCCGGACCGCTGCCCTTGCGGGTGAAAATCTGGATGACACCACCGATGGCTTCCGAACCATACAGCGAAGAACGCGGACCGCGCACGATTTCAATACGTTCGATCTGCTCCGGCGGGAGGTCCTGAAAGGGGAAAGTACTGGAGGTGGCGGAACCGACCTTCACCCCGTCGATCAGCACCAGGGTATGGTCCGACTCCGCACCACGAATGAATACCCCGGTCACCTTACCGACACCGCCATTGTTCGACAGTGTGATGCCCGGTACCCCGCGCAACACGTCGGCCAGGGTATTGGCCTGCTGGCGTTCGATAGCCTTGCGCGTGACAACGGTCACGGAAGCCAGTGACTGGTCGGCGGTTTCAGCCGTGCGTGTCGCGGTAACAATTATCGGGGCCTGTTCTGCATGCAGAACGAACGGGTACTGGCCGGCAATGGCCAGGCTCGCGGCAACGCCGCCGCGTACGAGGGAAGTGAATTTCATGGGGCTATTTCCTTTACCCGGGCGCACACCCGCACGCACAGGTCTCAGCATCAGAAAACACCAGATGGAAAGGATGCAGCGGCGGGAAAACCCGTAGCAGCGCCATCACCCTCCGCGATCTGGCAGTACGTCGCTCGAGGCCGGTCTCCGGGCTTGCGAGTGAAAGTTCCCTTTCCGGCGGATCGCCTTCCCGTGGTTATCCACAGTGGCATCGTGATCCGCTTCTACTCGTTTACCGTTGCGGGGGCAGCGCCGGAATTGCCGCATCATTAATGCAGCGCACCGGCTTCCCGTTTCACTCCTCCGACGGTTGTCTCGGGAGCACCTGAAGCAGCGCTGCACTCTACGATTCAGTTTCGGGACTGTCAAATAGAAAAGGGGGCGGATGATGCATCCGCCCCCCGTGATTACCGGCTTACGAACAGCTAGAGATTGACGTAACCGCGCTCTTCGTGCTGCGTGGTATCCAGCCCCTGGCTTTCCTCATCCGGAGTGACCCGCAGGCCGCCGGTCAGCATGCCGACAACTTTCAGAATGACAAAGGTCGCGACTGCCGTGTACAACGCCGTGGCCACAATACCGGTGAGCTGAACGCCAACCTGCTGGCCCATGCTGTCAATGCCGTCGGCAAAGCCCTGGCCGCTGAATATGCCCAGTTCCGTCGAGGCAAAAATACCGGCAAACAGCGTGCCCAGCATGCCGCCGACACCGTGCACGGGAAACACATCCAGCGAATCGTCGATTTTCCACACCCGCTTGATGAGCAGGGTTGCATTGAAGCACACGATGCCCGCACTCACACCGATGACCAGGGCGCCGGCGGGGCCGACAAAGCCCGAAGCCGGCGTGATGGTGCCAAGACCGGCCACCATGCCCGTTATCGCACCCAGCGCGGTCGGTTTGCCGTACTTGACCCATTCGTAGAACATCCAGGTCATGGCCCCGGCCGCCGCCGACAGGTGAGTCACCAGCATGGCCATTGCCGCATCACCGTTCGCCGCCAGCGCACTGCCGCCGTTGAAACCGAACCAGCCGACCCACAGCATGCCGGCACCGGCCACACTCATGGTCATGTTATGCGGCATCATGGGTGTTTCGGGGAACCCCCGGCGCGGGCCGATCACGAGTGCCGCCACCAGTGCCGCCACACCCGCCGTGATGTGCACCACGGTCCCGCCGGCAAAATCCAGCAGGCCCATGCTGCCGAGCCAGCCGCCGCCCCACACCCAGTGGGTCACCGGCGCGTAAACCACCAGCAGCCAGATCGCGCTGAACAGCAGCACGGCGGAGAAGCGGGTGCGTTCGGCGAAACCGCCGATAATCAGCGCCGGGGTAATAATCGCAAACGTCATCTGGAACAACGCAAACAGGGATTCGGGCAGGCCGCCGCTCAGCGTCTCTTCCTGCATACCGGCAAACATGGCCCTGGACAGACCACCGAAGTAAGCACCGCCCTCGGCAAAGGCAATACTGTAGCCGACCACCATCCAGAGAATCGACACCAGCCCGGCAATGGCAAAACACTGCAACAGAATAGACAGGACATTACGGGAACGTACCAGCCCCCCGTAAAACATGGCCAGACCCGGCAATGTCATAAACAGGACCAGTGCCGTCGAAGTCAGGATCCAGGAGGTATCCGCTGCCTGCAAACCGTCATCCGCGAGCGCGATACCGGGCAGCAGAAGCAGTGCTGCCGCCAGTTGCATTATTCTTTTCATATCTCTCCCCTGTGGCTGGGTCGCTGCGTGTCAAAGCCCGGCAAGCCTGCCTCAAGCCATCGAAACCGGACCCCGGATGTTCTGGATTGGTGCATTGCCCGCCCCATCTCGGGGCTATACCTTAATGATTTTCCGGCGTTTATCAAATCACAAAGCGGTATGCCGACCGCGCCGCACGGGAATGAACACCGCATGTCGAGAACAGCACTATTATCGGGCGTTTACGTACAGATTCTGAAGCAGGGGGAGAAATGCGGGCTAGTCACCCGGGTGTTGTTTGGCAATTTGCCAGTAATTTTCCAGCTGTTGCAGTGAACAATCGCGCAGCTCGCGCTGTTCCTGCTTTGCCAGTGCCTCCACCTGGCGGAAGCGGGCCTCGAACTTGCCGCTGGCATCGCGCAACAGGGTTTCCGCATCGGCATCCAGCCAGCGTGCCAGGTTGACCGTGCTGAACATCAGGTCACCCAGCTCTTCCTGCACGCGTTCCGGCGCTTCCCGTGCCGCGAGCGCAGCCTTCAATTCGGCCAGTTCCTCATCGAGCTTGGCGATGACACCTTCTATAGCGTCCCAGTCAAAACCCGTTCGCGCCGCACGGCGCTGTATTTTCTGTGCCCGCGCCAGCGCCGGCAGTGCCAGCGGCACACCGTCCAGTGCGCTGCCGCCGGTTGCTCCTTTCGCCGCCCTTTCACCGGCCTTGTGCTGTTCCCAGGCCTCGGTCTGCGCCCTGGCATCGGCCACCGTCTCGTCACCGAAAACATGCGGGTGGCGGCGCACCAGCTTGCTGTTGATCGCCGCCACCACGTCGGCAAAATTGAACCAGTCGCGCTCGTGTGCCATGCGAGCATGGAAAACTACCTGGAACAGCAGGTCGCCCAGCTCGTCGCACAGCTCCCCGGCATCATTCAGCCGCACGGCTTCCGCGACCTCGTAGGCCTCTTCCAGGGTATAGGGGATGACGCTGGCGAAATCCTGCTCCAGGTCCCAGGGACAGCCGTGCTGCGGGTCGCGCAGCCGCGCCATGATGGCCAGCAGTTCGCCGATGGCGCCGCTATCGTGCTCGTTATTGTCCTGCGCCATGCAGCGCCCCGCCCCAGGTAGTGCTACTCCGGATCAGTGCAACTGGCCGGTGATAGCACCGATCACCTGGTCTTCCAGCTGGATGCGTTCGGCCAGAATCTCGCCCAGATTAGACAGGTCCGAGTCCAGCAGGTTGAGTATTTCACGATCGCCGTTGAGCAGATCGACGTCTTCATATTTATCGTTGAAGCGCAGGATGGTATCCGTGGTGCGTACGATTTTGGGGTAGATGCGGTCGGCGACATCGAGCACCGCCGTGCGACGTTCGAGCTTGTCCGAGATAAAACGGTAGAGCTGGAAATGCGCACTGGCCGCGTAATCGATCAGCGCCTGGCAAAATTCCTGCAATGCCTCACTGGTGACTTCATCAGCCTCGAAGGGGCGCTGGTTCGCCAGTTCGGAATAGAGAGAAAGCGTTTCGCTGCGTGTCCTGACCAGGGTTGCCAGCTTTTCCCGCGAGCGGCCGCGCCGATCATTGCCGACGTTGAATTCACTTACCATTATAAAAAGGCTCCAATCACTTTGTTGTGATTCTGTGTTCGCCGGATTCTAGCAAACTGTTCGTTCCTGCCGAAGGTCAAAGCGTCGATCCTCTGTCGCCCGCCCCGCACCCATTTTCTACGGGAAAACACAGGATACTGAATTCCCTGGATTTTTCAAGAAATACCCGGAAATGGTTCAGTTCTTGCTTTTATCATGTCGGATACACGCTATACAAGGGAAATCCAGGATGGGAATGCCAGAAAATATTCGCGAGTTTCTTGACCGCAAGGATACGAATTACGAAATTCTGTTACATCACAGGACCGCCACGCTTGGCCAGGCGGCCGATGCCTGCGAACTGCCGGTGCACCAGCTGGTACGCGCGGTGATCCTGGTCGATGCGCAGGGCCTGCTGATGGCGGTGCTGCCCGCAGACCATGTACTGGATTTCGAGGCGCTGTGCACACTCCTGCACCGTGACCTGGAACTGGTGCCCGGCAGCCAGCTGGCAACGATTTTCGAGGACTGCGAACCACGCTCCTATCCGCCACTGGCGCCTGCCTATAACCTGAACGTCATTGTCGACACGGCACTGGACGAACTGGACGTCATCACCTTCGAACCCGGCGTGCACACCACGCTGATACAGATGACATCCAGCGAATACGGCAAACTGCTGGGCGACAACACCCTGCGCGGCACCTTCTCCCGCCCTGCGTCCACCCTGCGCGCCGACTTTGACGGTAGTGACGCATCGCTGTCGCATGTCGTCGACCAGTTTACGCCGGCACGGGTAAAACGCGACATCGAGGAATTCCACGAACTCCCGGCACTGCCGGCCACGGCCGCGCAGATTCTGCAACTGGCCGCCGACCCGCGTGCCAACGCGCGCCAGCTGGCCGACATCATCGAGCAGGACCCGGGCCTGTCGGCCCAGGTATTACGCTACGCCAACTCATCACTCTATGGTTATGCAGGCAGCATCAAGAACCTGCAGACCGCAATTGCACGGGTGCTGGGCTTTGAATATGTACTCAACCTGGCACTGGGTTTCTCCATCGGCAAATCGCTGCGCGTGCCGCAGGACGGCCCGTTCGGCCTGGATGCTTTCTGGAAACACTCGGTCTATTCCGCGCGCCTGGTGGAACAGTTGTCGCAACTGTTACCCAAAAAGATGCGCCTGCCGCGTGGCACCGCCTACCTCGCCGGCCTGTTACAGAACCTCGGCCGGCTGGTGCTCGGGCATACGTTCCAGCCGGAATTCTTCATCCTCAACCGTTTTGCCCAGGCCAACCCGGACATGCCCACCTGTGAACTGGAACGCCACGTACTGGGCGTTACCCACGACCAGATCGGCGCCTGGCTGATGGAAGCCTGGGGACTGCCGGACGAGCTGATCGTGGCCGTGCGCCACCACCATGATGAAGAATACTGGGACCGGCACGCCAGTTACCCGCAACTGGTGCTGATCGCCAACCGGGCGCTCGCCATGCATGGTCTGGGCGAAACCGACAAGCCGGGACTGCCCGCTTTCTGCCTGCAGATGCTGGGACTGGAGTCACACCAGGTGATTGAAATCACTGAAAAACTCTTTGAAAACTGTGACGATATGAACGACCTGGCACGACGCCTGGCGGCTTGACTAATCGCCCCCGAACAGGCTTAATACCCCACACTGTCTAACGTTTTACCCATACTGCCGGCAATCATTGCCGGCGGTCGTTTTTACTTCTTTGTGAATTATACTTGACTAAAAGAGTCAAGTATTACTATCATGTGTCAGGTTCATGAACACGGGGACGCGCACAGTCGTGCAGCGCCTGGGAGTCAAATGAGGCGAATCATGAAATTATCAACGAAAGGTCGTCACGCCATCACTGCCATGATGGAGCTGGCGTTACGCCATAGTAAAGGCCCGGTTACCCTTGCGGATATATCGGTGGAGCAGTCGATCTCTGTATCCTACCTGGAACAGTTGTTTGCCCGATTGCGCAACCACGGTCTGGTGACCGGCATGCGTGGACCCGGTGGAGGCTATTGCCTGCGTCGTCCGGCAACCGAAATCACCATTGCTGAAATCCTGAGCGCCGTCGACGATGCCATGCCGGCACGCCGGGAACGCATTCCGGGTGAAGAATGGCCGCAAAGTGTCATCATGTGGAATCAGCTCAGCTCCCGCATCTATGACTACCTGAATGGTCTGACACTGGCGGAAGCCGTCAACCAGAATAGCGGGCTCAAGGACAACGAAAGTGACGAAACGCCTTTTGTTTCCGGGTTCCGGCAGTCGTCAGCAGCCTGACCGGTTTCAGCTGCAATCATTTCGAGTATTTGGAGAGTAGGTCATGTCATATAGCGACAAGGTTCTGGATCACTACGAAAACCCGCGCAACGTTGGCTCCTTTGAAAAAGGCGACACCAGTGTAGGCACCGGGATGGTCGGCGCACCGGCCTGTGGCGACGTTATGAAACTGCAGATCAAGGTCAATGCCAGCGGCGTCATTGAAGACGCACGCTTTAAAACCTACGGCTGCGGGTCGGCAATTGCATCAAGCTCCCTGCTGACGGAATGGGTCAAGGGCAAGACGCTGGAACAGGCCAGTGAAATCAAAAACAGCCAGATCGCCGAAGAACTGGCCCTGCCGCCGGTCAAGGTGCATTGCTCGGTGCTAGCGGAAGATGCCATCAAGGCCGCGATTTCCGATTTCAAGCAAAAGAACGCACAGGATGAAGTCGCCTGAGTCCGGCGACCATTCCCAACCAGGGCTGCCCGCAACGGCGGCCCTTTTTTATTTCTACTGGAACAGGTTAGGATCACTTCATGGCTGAAGACATCCTTGAACTGTATCCCGACAGCGGGCGCAGGCACGCCCTGCACGGCCTGTACCTGGAACAGAGCCTCGCGCACGCAGACGACGCCGGTCGACCTTTTATATACAGCAATTTCATCGCCAGCCTGGACGGCCGCATCGCCCTGCCGGGCGCCAACCGTGACACTCACCAGGTACCGCCGGCTATTGCCAACGCACGCGACTGGCGCCTGTTCCAGGAACTCGCCGCCCAGGCCGACCTGCTGATCACCAGCGCACGTTATTTCCGCCAGGCCGCCAGCCAGGAAGCACAGGCGGAACTCCCGCTGGGTTCGTCACCCGAGTTTGCCGACCTGCGCGACTGGCGGGTCGCCCGGGACCTGTCTCCGCAACCCGATATCGCCATTTTCAGCGCCAGCCTGGACATCCCGCAAAGCGCGCTCGATTATTACCGGGAGCGGAAACTTTTCCTGGTCACCGGCGCTGCGGCCGACCCCGCAAAACTGGCACAACTCACTGCCGACTCCGACCTCAAGGTCATCACCTGCGGCCCACAGGCAGCGGTCGACGCCACACACCTGCGTGAACAACTCGCCGGGCTGGGTTACCGGCGCATCTATGCCATCGCCGGCCCCTCGGTATTGCATACGCTGGCAGCCGGCGGTGCACTGGACCGCCTCTACCACACCACCGCGCATTGCCTGCTGGGCGGCACCGAATTCGACACCTTTATCTGGGGCAATGAATTGCAACCTGCCGTCAACCTGCCATTACAGGCCATGTATCTCGACCCCCTGGCGCCGGACGGTGCGGGCCAGACCCTCGCGATTTACGGCAGCTGACCGCGATGGATGCCAGAAAACCGGTCTACCAGGGCGATGTTGTCGATCTCGGCATTGAAACCGTCACCCTGCCCAACAACCGCACCATGCAACTGGAAGTGGTGCGGCACCCGGGTGGCGCGGCCGTGGTGGCATTGAATGACAACGGCCAGGTATGCCTGCTGCGCCAGTACCGGCACGCGGCCGGCGGCTGGTTGTGGGAGTTGCCCGCCGGCAAGATCGACCAGCCCGAAACACCACAACACACCGCGCGGCGCGAACTCCGGGAAGAAGCCGGTGTGGAAGCCACTGACTGGCTGTCGCTGGGCAGTTTTTTCAGTACCCCCGGGTTCTGCGACGAGCGTATCCATCTTTATCAGGCCCGCAACCTGACCCATACCGCAACCGAACACCACCCGCACGAAGTCATCGAGATCCACTGGATCGATTACCGGCAGGCGCTCGAATGGATCGCGAAGGGTGATATCGTGGACGGCAAAACCCTGCTGGGCCTGTTGCTCGCCCGGCCCAACCTGGACGACGGATCATAAACAACATGAAATTCTGCAGCACCTGCGGTGCCGGCGTAACACTGCGCATCCCGGACGGCGACAACCGCGAACGCTATATCTGCGACGACTGCCAGACCATTCACTACCAGAACCCCAACATCGTGGCCGGCTGTATCGCGGAATGGGAAGGCCGCATCCTGCTCTGCAAGCGCGCCATCGAACCGCGCTACGGACTCTGGACCCTGCCCGCCGGGTTTATGGAAAACGGTGAAACCACCGAACAGGCGGCATTGCGCGAAACGCTGGAAGAGGCGGGCGCGCAAGTGGAGATAGCCGGGCTGTTCGGCATATTCAGCATTCCGCATATAAGCCAGGTTTATCTGCTTTATCGCGGTGAATTATGCAACGGGGCCTACGAACCGGGCCCGGAAAGTCTGGAGTGCCGGTTGTTCGAGGAACACGAAGTACCCTGGGAAAAACTCGCCTTCCCGGTCATGCACGAAGTCCTGCAACGCTATTACAAGGTCAGGGCGCAGGGCTTTCCATTGCAACACGGGGCGATTTTCAAACACCCGGCCCGCCGCTGACAGGCCGGGCCCCGCGAAGCCCGCTCAGGCGACAGCGCGTGGCACAGCCGGAGCCGGGCCCGGCGTGACTTCAGCGCCATTAAACAACAGGCCGCGCAGCATGTCCCGCTGTTCGCTGGAAATGGCATTGAACACCAGACCAACGCCACGACTGCCGTGGTGCACAACCGCCACCGACAGGTACATGGCAGGCTGCCCGCTCTCACCCGGCAGCTCGACCTC
>DRNU01000072.1 GCA_011374975.1 Gammaproteobacteria bacterium
AGAGAACCCTACCCATGGGGTGTTCCCATACAGCAACACTATCCCAAAAGGGATAGCCGAATGACCGGCTGGTTGCGGCCGGCGAGTATAGAACCCGCCCCGCCAAAATGCCATATATACAGAATGTATTAATATTATCAAACGCTTATCTGTTTGCCGTGCAGCCTGACCTTGCCGCGGGCGGGCAAGTTGAGTGATAAGCGTATAAATAACAGTGCTTTTACTAAATTTTGCTGTGCCAGGATCTGTTAAAATCCGTTTTCCGAAACAGGGCGGTTAACTCTCCTGATGACAGCATTTCCCGAAACCACGCTGCAGGCTGCAGCCGGTTCGCCTTTCGACCTTGATGACACGGCGGCCTATGTCGCCTGGCGGACACACAAGCTGGCTGCATACCCGCAGGCTGTCGATGAACTGCGGGTGGCTGTCGCTCACGGCGGGGAACTCTCCGGGGCGGAACTGGGCAAGGCGCATCGTGCCTTGCAACGGGCTAATTTCTTTATCTACCACCTGCCGGAGCCGGGTGGTGACAAGCCGCTTGTGCGTCAGCTGGGCCGCCGGTTCGGGCTGGAAAGGCTGGATAACAACCTGTGTGCGGATGACGACGGTATCAGTTCGCTGCGGGTTGTCGAGAGGCGTCGCGAGGGGGAATACATCCCTTATACCAACAAGCGCCTGAACTGGCATACCGACGGTTACTACAACCGGCCGGATGAACAGATCCGCGCCGTTATCCTGCATTGTGTGCAACCGGCAGCGACGGGCGGCGAAAGCGCGCTGCTGGATCATGAAATCGCCTATATCCTGCTGCGCGATGCGGATCCGGAGCTGGTGCGTGCACTGATGGCACCGGATGCCATGCGTATACCGCCCAATGTACAGGATGGCCGGGTCATCCGCCCCGCGCAGGGTGGCCCGGTGTTCTCTGTGGATAGCGGCGGACATCTTCACATGCGTTATTCGGCACGCGCGCGCAACATCGACTGGAAGGGCAATTCAACCACACATGCGGCGGCGGAATTTCTGTTGAACTTGTTTCAACAGGATTCACCCTATATATTTCGGCACCAGCTGAAAAGCGGTGAGGGCATTCTCGGCAATAATGTATTGCATTGCCGTACCTCGTTCGAGGATGACCCCGCCGGCAGCCAGACGCGTTTACTGTATCGCGCCCGTTACTTTGACCGCGTTGTAGATATGAGGAACCAGTGACATGCTGTGTTTGAGCGAGATTCTGTTACAGCACCATGAGCTCCAGACCTTCGAGGAACTGGTTGGCGTGGTGGAAAGCCGGGCGCGCGGCGGCGAGTTGTTTTTCCAGATGGATGTGCGGCCGCCGTTTCCGGATACTCCCGAGAGCTGGGAAGACCGGCTGGAGGCGGCCTTTGCCGCAGCCGGCAAGCCGCGCTAGAGGCCGTAACCATGTTGTGGAAAGAGGATACTGGCGAAAACACCCGCTACGCGGTACCGGACGATGTCGTTGACCTGGTGTACCGGATCACGTGCCGTTGTTTGCCGCTGGATCACGCCTGGAGCTTCTCCAGTGCGGTGCGCGAACAACTGCCCTGGCTGGACGAGGAGCCGCTGTCCGGTATACACCTGATTCACGGTGCCGAGTCCGGCAACGGCTGGGTGCGGCCGCAGGATGCGACCAATGAGGTGCTGCACCTGTCGCACCGTTCGCGCATGACGTTGCGTATACCGAAGCATCGTATTGACGATGCGCACCGGCTCACCAGCCGGGTACTGGATATAGAGGGGCACAGCCTCGAGGTCGGCAAGGCGACGGTGAAGCGGTTCAGTACGCTGCCGACGCAGTTTGCCCGCTACGTGGTTATCCCGGAACAGATTGATATCGACGACGAGGAAGCCTTCATCGATTACGTGGTGGCCGAAATGCGCGGCATCGATGTGCGGGTACGCAAGATGCTGTGCGGCAAGACACACAACATCCGTATGCCGGACGGCGCGTTGCCCACCCGCAGCGTGATGGTGGCGGATCTCGATGTCGAGGACGCGGTACGCCTGCAGCAGCAGGGTATCGGCGCCCACAAACAGACGGGGTGCGGGTTATTTATCCCGCACAAGGGTATCAAGGCGGTGCATGAAACAACCGCGGACAAATAACAGCAAAATCGTTACCTGATGAATCAGTTTATATATAACCTTTAATTCATTGAAAAATATGGAGTAAACTAATGGCACTCGAAGTCGACGGAAAAACCATTGAAACAACCGAAAACGGCTACCTGGTCAATCTTGAAGACTGGAGTAAAGAGGTCGCCCAGGCTATTGCCGATGAAGACAAGCTGGAAATGACCGAACAGCACTGGGATGTGGTCATGTACCTGCGCGACGAGCACTTCAACAATAACGGCTCCGAGCCCAATGAGCGCACCATTCTCAAGACCATGGCCAAGAAATGGGGCACCAAGCCGACCAGCAAGGACATGTACAAGATGTTCCCCGGCATGCCCAGCAAGCAGGGCCGCAAGATCGCCGGTCTGCCGCAGAGTACCCGCAAGGGCGGCTACTGAACCGGCAACCGCCTGCCCATTGGGGATATAGCGAACATTAACCGACCGTAATATAGTCCGTCGCAATCCGTATGCGGCGCGCCCGTTGAATTAACGCTTTGGAGGTAAAACCATGAGCGACAAGCAACAGATGATCAAAGAAATGATCGAAATGCAGAAGAAGTTCATTGCGTATGAACATGAGCACGGCGTCAGCCAGGAAGAGTACTTTATGGCCGATGGTGACCACCCGCTGGCCGGCTACCGCCAGAAATACCGCGAGCTTGCCAACAAGCTGGTGGATACGGCGCATGAAGAAAAGGGCTCGCACCGCTAGACTTCACTGCATGCCGAAAACGACGGGCCGACGTGCTGACGCACTCGGCCCGTTTTTAATTGGGGTCTGACCACATGCGTATCAGGTTGACGTAGGCGTGGTCGATCTGCGTCGTCGCCTCGGCGTCGGGGGAAGTTTGCAGCAGGTGCTCGCGCGCCTGGTAGAGCTGGTAGGCGAGTTCGCGCTGTTGCGGGTCGCGCAGCATGCTCTGCGTCCAGGTCACGGCGACCAGCCGTTCACCGGCGCTGACCTCGTTGATGTGGTGCAGGCTCGATGACGGGTAGATGACGGCATCACCGGCGGGCAGTTTCAGGCTTTGTTCACCGAATGAAGTACGAATGACAAGTTCGCCGCCGGTGTACTGGTCCGGGTCGTTCAGGAACACGGTGGTGGAAATGTCCGAGCGGTACTGGCCGCCGGGCGGCCCCATAATCGGGTCATCGACGTGATCGCCGTAGCTCATGCCCGGTGTGTAGCGGGCGTAATAGGGTGTCGCAACCCGGCACGGCATGGCGGCTGCCTGGTAGGTCGGGTTCTGCACCAGTGCGCCCATCACCAGGCTGTTGAGGCGTTCCATCTGGCCGGCATCGGTCTGCAGCTCCTCGTTACGCTTGACGCGCCGGGCGCTCTTGCCGGCGGACAGGCGGCCGTCGACGAAGTTGCCGTCCGCCAGTAGCGACTGCACCCTGTGCAGTTGTTGTTTGTCGAGTACCCCGGGTATCACAAGCAGCATCGTGTTTCCTGAAAATATTGAGTCGGAGAGTGTGTGATGATATTGAAACTGACCATTGACGATCAAACCTTTGATATCGATGTACCGGACCAGATGATCGAAGAGGCAGAGGAATTCTACGCCAAAATGGACAAGGATATGGACCGCGGCTGGCAGATGAGCCGCTTCTGGGTGGAAAAACCGGATCTCTACCAGCGTTGCCAGATCGTGGCCGACCGCGTGCTTGGCGCCTTTCATACCGAAAACCAGAAGATGGTCCTGCTGATGTCCGGTTATATCCTCAGCCGCGTACCGGCTGTGGAGGAGGTGGTGGTGGATACCTCCGGCGATATCACCCTCACAGAGATCGTGGCCTGACGCGCAGCGGAAAATTTGTTTCCAGCCGGATCAGGCAGGTAGACTATCGTCCAGTTCTTTCCCTGCCGGGGCCGAAGGATAGCTGATGAGGGGTTTCATGCCAGATAACCGGGCACCTGCTGCCATGCCGCAAGCGCTGACGTGAGCGAGCAGGACACTAATTTTTACAGCGAACTGCTGCGCGCGTATTTCGATAGCGCGAATGACGCTATTTTCGTGCTTTGCAACGAACTCAAATTCCTGATGTGCAACCGGCTCATGGAACAATGGATCGGTTGCAGCGAAGCCGCCCTGACACGCCACAATGAACGCCGACCCATCACCGAGCTGCTGGGTGACGAGGACACTATCACAAGTTTTCAGCGTGCCATGCAACAGGTTCTGGCCGGAGATCCACAACGCCTGGAATGCCTGATCCATCCCGCCGGCGGCGAAGCGCGCTGGCTTGAGATCAGTATGACACGCGTGGATGTCGAGGCAGGTGATATGGTCATTGCCGTGGCGCGCGATATTACCCGGCAGCGGGAACAGCTGGCGCGCATACGCTACCAGTCGACCCACGACCCGCTGACCGGGTTGCCAAACCGCGTGTTGCTGCAAGGCCTGCTGGACGAGGTCGGCGATGACAGCAGCCGGAACAGTGCGGTGCTGGTGGTGGATATACCGCGCTTCAGGGATGTTAACGAAGCGCTGGGCTACCGGACCGCCGACAAGATTCTCAGGACAGTAGCGCAGCGTATCAAGGCCGCGGTGGTCGCTTACCAGGGTGTTACCACGGGGCACCTGGGCGGTGACCAGTTTGCCGTCGTGGCTGGTAACGGTGCGGCCGTGAATATCGAGTCGATCGCAGACATTATCCGTACCCAGCTGGCGCGTCCGATTCAGGAGTCCGGGATGCAGCTGACGCTGGGCTCGAATATCGGTATCGCCCAGTTTCCCGAGCAGGTCGAGCGTTGCTCCAATCTCCTGCAGGCGGCGGAGACCGCACTGCACCATGCCAAGCAGAGCGCCGCTACCGGGATCCGGAATTTCCATCCCGAGCTGTACGGTGCCGGCAGCCGGCGCCTGGCGCTGGTCAATGACCTGCGTACGGCTATCGATGATTGCCGGATACGCGTGCATTTACAGCCCATTGTGCCCTTGCAGAAAGGTGGCGGAATCCGGCTCGAAGCGCTGGCGCGCTGGACGCGTGACGATGTAGAGATGTCGCCGGACCAGTTCATTGCACTGGCGGAGCTGAGCGGCCATATCCTGCAGGTAACTCAGCTGGTCATGGAACAGGCCATTGCACAGAGTGCGCAGCTGATCAGGGAGGGTTTTGTATCCGGTGTGGCCATCAACCTGTCGCCGCACTGTCTGATGGACCGCTTCTTTACTGACCGCGTCGCGTCGCTCATCAAACGCTGCCAGATACCTGCCAACGCACTTACCTTCGAGATCACCGAGGGTGTAGCGATGTCGGAGCGCATGCACCAGCATACCGTGCAGGCACTGAAAACACTCGGTGTGCAGTTGTCCATCGATGATTTTGGTACCGGGCATTCTTCGCTTTGCAAGCTCAGGCACCTGCCGGTGGGTGAACTCAAGATCGATAAATCCTTCATCAGGGATATGCTCACCGACGAAGGTAATGCGACGATCGTCAAGGCCAGCATCAACCTGGCACACAGTCTTAAGCTCAAGGTTGTTGCCGAAGGAATCGAGGATGAAGCCACCCTGGCATGCCTGGCAAGAATGGGTTGCGACTATGCGCAGGGGTTCTGTATCAGCCAGCCCTTACCGTTGCCCGAATTGCTGGGGTGGCTGAAGACGCACAGCGCTGCCATGGCCGATGGCGCGCACTGCCAGTATCCCGCCAAACCCTGAAACGTGGTCAGTCGTGGTTCGTATTCCCGTCATTCCGGTGCATGCCGGAATGATGACTGTGATTTCAGCTTGACTGGTTGCCGTTCAGGTCAGTTATTTATCTGTTTGTTCATCAGGTAGTGCTGGATTTCGTCGAACAGCAGAAAGGATTTCTCCACCATGTTGTAGCCGTGCCGCCGGTAGAAGGGCAAGGCCGCTTCACGGGCCTGCAATATAATGCTTTCCAGCTGCATTTCCCGGGCCGCCTGTTCCAGCCCGGCCAGCAGCAGCGAGCCGTAGCCGCGGCGCCGGCAATCGCTGTCCACCGCCATGTAGCGTATCTGTCCCTGCTGCGCATCGACCCGGTGCAGGCGCCCCACGGCGAGTGTCTTGCCCTGTGCATCGCACAGCATACGGTGCAGGCTGGTTGCATCCGTATCATCGCGCTCGGGCCCCTGCGCCTGCCAGGGTGCGCGCAGGATGCGCCAGCGTAATTCGTAATAGGCTTCCCAGTCGGCGTCGCTGGCCGGTGCGCGTACACTGAGGCCGTTCACGTCAGGCGAATACCACCCAGGTGGTGGCAATGTACTTGACCCCTTTCTGCAAGGTGACAGCGCGGTGCTCGTGGGTCCAGAACGGCGGGAACAGGACCAGCTTGCCCTGTTCCGGGGTGATCTTGATATCCTGGAACAGGAACTCGGTTTCACCGCCCGGGCCGGGCACATCATTGAGGTACCAGAGTGCGACCAGCTGCCGCTGGCTGAAATCATGGCTGCCGCCGTCGATGTGCCAGTGATAGTGCTCGCCCGGGTTGTAGCGCTGGATGCCGTAACCCATGTCCTTGAACGGCCCCTTGAAATAGGTAAAGGTTTCGCGGAACTCCATGATCGCCTGGCCGAGCGAACGGAACAGGGCCTGGTCAATGTCTTTCCAGTGCGGCTTGCCGCTGACCACCAGGTCGGTGGTGCGCTTGATGCTGCGGTCCTTGCCGACATCCTGGCCGATACGACCTTCGTATTGTTCATCGGTGTGCTGTTCAAAACGCGTGATGGCCTCGCGGCACAGCTCCGGGCTGAGTGCGTGCTGTTTGGCGAAGATAAAAGTATCGGGCCTGACCTCGGCGATACTGCGTAGCGGGGTAACGGTCTTGCTATGGGGCATCGGGATACTTCCGGAACTGTGGGGCAGTGGCTGCGCGCCTACAACTGCTTCTGTTCAATCAGGGACTCCATGTCCTGCCAGGCGTTCTTCACATGGCTTTCGTGCAGTTTTACCAGCGCGCGCGCAACCTGCAACCAGTGTTCACGACCGATGCTGATCTGCTTCTCCAGCCGGCCGGGATCACCACATTCTACCCAGTGCTGGTAAGCATTCAACAGCGCCGGGTAGATTTGTTTGCGCATACCCGACAGGTTGGCGAAATAGAAGTGCAGTGAGGGCGGGTGGCCACGCCTGACAAGCTCTGGCAGTGTCGAGAGGGCATCGGCCAGGTGGTCGCGCACCGAGCGGGCCATCAGTTCCAGGCGTGAGCGCGGGAAGCTGTTGAGCATGTCCCGCCAGTCATCGCCCAGTATTTCTCCGGCGCGCACCTCGCCGATTTCGTGCAGGATCAGGGTTTCGATCTCGGTTTCGGTCATCGCCTCCAGTGCGGCGTCCGGGTCGTCTTCGAAGTCGTAGCAGCGGATGGCGCTGCCCATGGCATTGTCCGGCTTGCTCCAGCGCCACTCTTCCAGCCGCTCCCACAGCATGCGACGCAATGACTCGCGGCGGATCAGGATTGTTGCATCGAGCGACATGGCCGGCGGTGCGGACAGGTCGCGTGCATATTCACGGTCGGAGATGTAGATCCGGTAATCGCTGTGGTCGATTACCTTTTCCAGCCGGGCGAGGAAGAAGTGCGGTTTGGCCTTATACCCGTAGCCGGCGCTGTACAGGAGCCGGTGTTTGCCCAGGTGCCGGTTAATGGCCGCGCTGTCGAAGGGATCATACCGGATGCCTTCGATTTCGACCGGGGCGAAGTCTTCCTGTTCCAGCCGTTCCCATAGCTGCTCGCGTTCCGTCAGCCAGTCACCGACTTCGCTGTGCGACAGGCTGGCCGTATAGGGATAGCCCTTCTCCCAGCGAAAATACTCGCGCATTTTCAGAAGATACACGCACATCGAAAAGTCACTGGCGTAACAGGCATCTGAAATATGGCAGTTGTGCTGGACGCTGTCCTGGACGGATTGAAGCGGCTGGGGGAGTTGTAAGGCCTGAGTTTGCATGGACAGGATAATACCCGACTAAACCGCTATGGAATTAGATGCTAGCATGATGTATTCTGATCCGCCAATTCAGGTTGTGGAGTTCTTGAAGTGCGTATCCGAAGTCATTGGAATAAAAAGGGAAAAGAAAGGTCCCTTGAAGAGACCGCTGGCGCGCTCGCGTTTATCCAGTGGCGCATTGCCGGTAATGCACTGCTGGATCTTGAGAACGAGGGCTTCCAGACCGATACCCAGCTGCAGCGCCTGGATGTGATCGAGGAGTTCAGCGCCTTCCTGATCCACGTCACTGACCGCCTGGTACACGACATGCTGGACGAGGAAGAGCGCCAGCGTTTCATTGTCGCACTGGCCCTGAAAACCGCCGATACCTACCACGACAACCGTGTCGATTCAGAAGGGCGCGGCCAGGATTTCCGGCAGCCTTTCATCGAGGGGCTGAACCGCCGCCTGGCGGATTATGCCGAATTCAGCTTCGAGAACGGCGAGCCCGGCTATGCATTCAGGCGTTACCTGGGCGAGTCCGTGACCAGCCGCATGGGCGAGCGCGACCGTAAATGGATTACCGACCAGGTGATGGAAATCGAAGTGCCTGACATGCTGAAAACACTCAAAAAAGGTCTCAGGGACCTGCTTGGCCTCGGCAAGGAAGAGGGGGCTGCGGACAAGGCGGGTGAGCCCGCCGCATAACCCTTTCGGGCGGCGCCGGCCGACCCGTTTTTCGCGTGTGAGCGTTCGATCTGGTACTGTTGGCTTATAGCTGTTAAAGCGGCTGCCCGGGAAAACTGCGGGTAATTCAGGTGATTATTAATACTCTCGCCAAGGCGCAAAGTACGCAAAGAAACCCGTAAAAGAATTTCTTTGCGCGCTTTGCGCCTTGGCGAGAGCATTAATCCTGTACCCCGTGCACAGAAATTTTCCAGGCCTTAAAAAACAATAACGCATTAGTATTCTGGGGACTCGCCGTATGTACGAACAATTCTACGGTTTCAACGAACGCCCGTTTACCCTGCTGCCCGATCCGGATTTTCTGTACCTGGACGAGAAACACCGGACCGCACTGGATCTGCTGGAAATGGCGATTTTTAATCGCTCCGGGTTCTGTGTCATCAGCGGTGAGATCGGCGCCGGCAAGACCACACTGGTTCGTGAATTGTTGAACCGGCTGGATGACAGCATCAATGTCGGCCTGGTTTCCAATACCCACCCGTCTTTTGGCGAACTGCTGCAATGGGTGATGGCGGCCTACGGCCTGCCGTGCGAGACAGAGGACCCGCTTGAACTGCACAAGCAGTTCGTCGATTACACCATCCGGGAGTATGCGCAGAACCGGCATACGCTGCTGATTATCGACGAGGCGCAGAACCTCACCACGCCCGCCCTGGAAGAGTTGCGCATGTTGTCCAATGTCAACTCCGAGAAGGATCTTGTGCTGCAGATTATCCTGGTGGGGCAGCAGCAGTTGCGTGACCGTCTGCAGCAACCCGACCTGGAGCAGTTCGCGCAACGCGTATCGCTTGATTACCACCTGCAGGGGCTGACTGCGGAAGAAACCCGCGGTTATATCCAGCACCGGTTGCAACATGCGGGCGGGAAAGAGGACCTGTTCGATGATGCCGCCTGCCTGGCGGTGTTCCGCAGCAGTGACGGCATTCCGCGGCTGATCAACCGTATTTGTGACCTGAGCCTGGTGTACGGTTGTACGCTGCAAAGCCGGCACATCGATGCTGCATTAGTCAGCCGGGTGATCAAGGACCAGCGCATGGGTGCGCTGCTGGACATTTCCAGCCCGGCTCCGGTGACAGTGCCGCCGGTTCTGCCGGAAACCGTCGAGCCGCCCGAGCCTGAGGACAGGTCGAGTGATGCTGCCAGTCCGGAAGCCAGCGCCAGTCCGGCACCGGTGGTGGTTCCTGATACAACGTTACCTGGTCACGAACCTGACAGCGAACCGGCTGCAACCGGGGGTGGAAGCGGTGAAGAGCCCGCAGCGCCGGAGCCGGTCATGGTCAGCCTGGAAGAAACCGATGCCGAGGGTCGCCCCCTGACCTCGGATACCATTGTCGGTGCCATGAGCCATACCTTGTTCAGGACAGCACCCGGCGCGCCTGCTCCGGGCCCGGACACCGCCGTTGACAAAAAACCGGAAGCAGGCTCATCCGATCTGCATACGCTGGTCGTGGATGAGGAACAACGCAGGCAGGTGCGCGGCGAGCGTGTTGCACTGTGGCTGCTGCTGGGCGTTATTGCGCTGACAGGCGCGACAGGCTGGATGATGCGTGATATCTGGTTTGACAGTCCACCGCAGCAAGTGCAATTGCCTGCAGCGGCAGAGAAGGCAGCGGCACAGAAGGCAGCAGCCCAGAAGGCAGCAGCCCAGAAGGCAGCAGCCCAGAAGGCAGCCGCACAGAAGGCAGCGGTACAGAAGGCAGCAGCCCAGAAGGCAGCCGCACAGAAGGCAGCCGCACAGAAGGCAGCCGCACAGAAGGCAGCCGCACAGAAGGCAGCCGCACAGAAGGCAGCCGCACAGAAGGCAGCCGCACAGAAGGCAGC
>DRNU01000073.1 GCA_011374975.1 Gammaproteobacteria bacterium
GAGCAATTCAAGGTGGTTGACCCCGGAGACTTCGAGTCGTCATGAACCGGCCTGGGCCGGCGGCTTGAAGCCGGCTTTAGCCGGAACCGCACTTACAGTGCGTAAAAGCCATGCCACCGGCTTGCAGCCGGTGGTTTGTTGACTCTACGACCCGTGCCCAGGACACAGGTCAAGGTGACATGGCCGCCGACAGTCAAACGCCGAATTCTGGCGAGTGATCATAGCGGTCGGGTTCACCCCAGTGCGTCCCGCACCCGCTCCAGCTTGCCGCGTACCTCGGTGGCCAGCGCGTCGATACCGGGTTTGTTCACCAAGCCGAGCACGGCTGCCGGGTCCATGAAGGCAACGGTGATCGAGTCGTCCGCTTCCTGACGCACGACGACATTGCAAGGCAATAGCAGCCCGATGTCCGGGTCCGCCTCCAAGGCCTGGTGCGCCAACGGGGGGTTGCAGGCACCAAGAATGGTGTAAGGCCGGCCTTCGATGCCCAGCTTCTTTTTCAACGTTGCCTGGACATCGATTTCGGTAAGGATGCCAAACCCTTCCGCCTGTAACAATTGCGTGACACGGGAAATTGCGTTCTCAAAGCTGTCGTCCAGCTGAATGGAAAAACCGTACATAATCTATGCTCCTCGGGTTATTTGCCGAATGTATCGCGGAGGTAACCCAGTACTGCCTGGATATCGTCCACGTTCAAGTCCGGATTGCCGCCCTTGGGTGGCATTGCCATCGGTGCGCCCGGACTCTGGAAACCTTCCGTGATATGTTTGATGAGTATGGCATCTTGCTTGGAAAGCGGACCGTCTCCGAGGGTGAAGTCCGGAACTCCGGGCAATACCCCTTTGCCGTCGATACCATGGCAGGCGACGCAGGTCTGTCTGAAAATGGCTTGTCCGGAAACGGAAGCGCCGTCCGACTGTGTCGCTGGCGCCGCGCCGATGCTTGCCGGCGTGGTATTGGAAGCTTGCAGGAAGGTGAGTACATCACGGCTTTCCTGACCGGTCAGGCCGGCGCGCACACGCATATGAAAAATGGTCGATATCCATTGATCGTCACGTAGTTCGCGGGGGCCGCGGATGTTGTGACAGCGAGCGCAGTTCTCCGACCAGGTTTTCGCCCCACGCTGAAAATCCCCGGGTGCGGGGTAATCCGCGGCTTGGCCGACGGACACGCCAAGAGTCAGCAGTCCCAGTGTGGTGGGGAGGAGGGCCATCGTCAATCGAGTGGTGAATTTCATGTCCGATACCTCCAATCAGAAGCCGTAAGCGAGTTGCAGGAGCCAGCGATCATCGTCCGCCGGGCTGCCATCCGCGCCGTCGTTGAACTGATAGGCGAACTTGGCGATGACGTTGCTCGCGAACAGGTAGTTCAAGCCGACCACCCACTGTTTCCTGTCTTCGCTGATGTGTGGCGAATCGAAATCGGTATAACGCAGCACGCCTTCAAACTTCGTCGGTAGGAAACGGTAGGCGGCCTGGGCGTACCAAGTACTCCAGTTCGCGCCGGACGAGGGTGCCGTGCCGCCGCTGGCGGAACCGATCCGGGATTCGATGAACTCGCCACGAAGGTTGATGGCTCTGTGCTGCCAGGCGAAATCGAAGCCGTAGACATCGTAGTCGCGGGTGGGTTCGCCGGACAATGCCGATAGCGTGTCGGCCGAGATGTTCTCCAGGGTGGTGACCGCCGCCTTACCGGTGGCGCCGGACAGCCCGATCTCAAGACCCGCGAATGGAAGCAGACCGAACCGACCGCCGTATACCTTGCTGCCGTCGCGATCCCTGCCAAACCCCTCGGCGGCAATGCCTTCGAGTTCGAAGTCGACAGCGTCTTCGGTGGACGCGTTCAGTTCGGGGCCATTGCTGATATAGAAGGCGTAGTTGGTGCGCATCCCACCAAGCGGAAAACCGCCCCGTAGCTGAATACCCAGGTCGGAGACCGGTGCCGCGCCATCATGCCCGAAGCCCGGTGGCGCCGAGGGGAGTTTATTGATCCAGGACGGATGCAGGTTCTGCCTGAACTGTCCGATCGGGCTGAGGAACTTGCCCGCGACCAGGGTCATGTAATCGTTCAGAAACAGGTCGACGGTCAGATATTCCAGGGCTACGTTGGTGCCGCCATCCGCTTCCACCTCGAACTCGAGCTCGGATTCCAGCATGACCAGATCGCGATACTGGAAGTGAAAAATGGGCGAAAAGCTGCCCACGTTGAAGCTGCCGCTGCTGTCCTTGCTATCGGAATAGCCGACATCGGCGTAGCCGGACATATGGATCAGCGTATTCGGGCTTTTCCATTCACTCGCTTCCGCTACCTTCTTTTCCAGCTTGGCGACATCGTTTTTGCTGGCACTGGTCTTTTTATAGGATTTCAGTGTCTTCTGGACTTGTTCGAGTTGCTTTTTCAGGTTCTCGACCTGGCTCTTCAGGGCATCGTAGGCGGCATCGGCCGATGCCTCCATGGGTAGAGCGAGCGCGATTGCAAGGGCAAGCGGTCCCGCATTGAATCGTTCGATCCCGGTATTCATGGATCTTCTCCGTATCACTGATGACTCCGGCCGGCACGGCATGCCGACATGGGAGAAATGCACGCGTTCTATACGCACGTGCTGAATTCACGAACAACGACGGTGGTGCCGTCGAAAGTGCATCAGGTGATCGGAGGTCGCAGGCCGGGAAGTGGCGTGGTGGTTGCGTACCGCTCGGGCGGCGGGCGGAAATAGATCGTCTGAACATCGCCGAAGCGTGCCGTTTCCGTCGAAAACGGCACGTTCAAGTGAAGCGCCGACACGCAGACATTGCATGTCAGACCCTGCTTGCAATTGCCCTTGTGGCAGGCGTGTCTGCAGGGCGCGGCAGCCGGGCCTCGCGCGGGATCGACAGCCATTTCCAGCGATTCCACGAGGGCGGGCGCATGGCAAGGCAAGCTGCTGGGTGCTGTTCCGCCGTTTTCAATCCCGGACGGCGTACCGGCCAAAGTCTCGATCGTGGGGGAAACGGCCAGAACGATGATGACCAAAAGAATGGCGAGGTGTCTGGCCGTGAATACGTTACCCGGCATGGGGTCGACTACCATGGCTCCCGATGATTGCCTTTTCGTGATGGATTCAAGGTTGTTCATGGACTTTCTCGATCCCCTGTCCACTCGGAAGTAGCGGGTCAATACCCAAGAGCGAACGTGATGCCCGCACCGAGAACGATAAAGGAAACTATCACCATGACCCCGATGGAGCCGCGTGTCACCTTGTCCTCGTGCGCTCCTGAATCGTGACTCGCCATGGGAGTCGAATGAGTGGCGTGTGCAGAGGTCGCGTGTGCTTCCAGGGCGGTGTCTCCCGAGCCGCTGGTCGCTTTTGGCCTTACCGTCATCATCCCGTGCTTCAGGTGATTGGATACCAACCACCAGTTTATTGGATAGGCGGCAATGAACCCGATCAGCAAGGCCATGGACATGAGAAACCAGAATGTCATCGACAGCGGGTTTCCGCTTTCGGGGATACTGCTCATCCCGAGACTTGTTACCACGACCATCGCGGCCATGAGGTAGTTCATCGAGACCAGTTCTGGAATAAAGGTGTTTTTCAAGGCCTTGTAAAACGATCCTCCGGATGATGCTTTCATGAATAAAGCCTGAAAGATCATCCAGCCAAATCCGAAACCGAGCAAATATTCAAGCCCAATCTCGGCGGGTCTGGACAAATGAATGATACCGCCGATAAACGCGCCAACCAGTATCCCCAGCCCATCGCCGGCGACACAATGCATGGTTGAACCCAGTACCTGACGCCAGAGCACGGCGGTGTATCGTTCATGCAGCCCGGGCAGGGGTTCCCTGCACCCGAGCACATAGAGGAACGCACCCAGCGGCCCGGTATAGGCCGTGAGCAGGACGAATCCCCATTTCAATACCGGGGATTCGGGTGTTCTCAAGCTGTCGATCGCGACAAACAATACAGAGATTGCAGTCAGGACAAACCACAGCAGCATGATGCCGGATAACATTTTTCTTCCAGAGTATGACGACCTGATGGCGTCAGTTCAGACCATAGCCCTCGGGATCCGGATCGGACCAGCCTTCGCCAGGCGCGGGCATCTCCGGCTTCGCGTTGGGGTTTGGCGTCACGTCCTCGGGATTTGCCAGGTGGCTGGCATACAGATCGCCTTCGCCCTTCATGACCTTGC
>DRNU01000074.1 GCA_011374975.1 Gammaproteobacteria bacterium
CCTGACGCAGGGGTCGCTGAAGCGAAGCGATAACGCCTATGTGGTGAATGCCGGTGTCGACCACCTGTACCAGTCCGGTAAGCGCGTCGAGTTTGGCGAGCGTACCGGTATGCTGGTATGGCAGAGCGGCCTCAGCGTGTATAAGCGTGAATATAACCGCACAGGTGAATTCGACATGACCGTCGCCAGCGTCAATACCGGTCCGGCCGTGTTGATGCTGCGCCACTGGCGTGCCTCGTTGCAATTCAAGTCCGATTACCTGCAACTGGGCGGTGGTTACCTGGGCCTGTTTAACAGCGTAAACCCCTCCATCACCTGGCAGTTTGCCAACGGGGAGCTGAACTGGGATGCCCTGTACACGCGGCGTTACTACAAGCGCAACATCGACAGCGGGCGCGAGGGTGATTATTTCTCCACCGGGCTCGGACTGGGCCGCTATTTCAACAACCGCCGTGTTGCAGCGACGGCCGGCGGCCGTGTGATCAAGTTCCTGGCCGACGATGATGAGTTCGGTTACCTCGGGGGGCAGGTTTACGCGGGCATCAGCACCGACACCTACCGCAATGGCTCTGCCTATGCGCGCCAGCGTGTCTCCTACTTCAACTACGATGGCAAGGACACCCTGTTCCAGAAGGAGCGCGATGACATCGAATACCGCACCACGCTCGGTATCTCGCACGAATACAATGAACCGGGCGACCTGCTGAGAAACTGGGTGGCGAATATTTTCTGGGAGCGCACCGAGAATGATTCCAACATCGGGGCGCTGTATTCCTATACGCGCTACCAGAGCATGATCAGCCTGTCGCGCAGTTTCTGACACAGGGCTACACCGGCTATAGCGAGGGGGCGGATTTTAAATCTGCCCCTTTTTTATGCCGTTGATTCCAGCTGGCTCGTCGGAATTCTTTACATTAAACCGTGATACGGTTCACAATATTTAATATCTTCGTAACTATATGAATTATATTAATAATTATTGAAATATAAGGGGGCGGCCCGGTCGCGCAGATGCCGGTTTGTTTTACACAATGGCTGTTCCGGTGTTTGAAAGATGCCGGATTCTTTCTGTAACTGCCTGTAGACAATAGAGAATATCTATTCGGCATAATCGTTGCTTGGAGCTATACTAAATAAACCTTTTTCGATGCGTCGGAAACAGATAAACAGGGGATACCTCTCATGAAAACGGCACAAAGTCTTGTGGCACTGGGTGTAGTGCTGGCATTGGGTGGCAGCCAGGCAGTCTGGGCAGCACAGCAAAAAGAAGAAGACTCCGCCTATCAGTGGGGGCGCTGGGCGGTACTGAGTCCGGCGGCCGGTGGTGAACCCTATGTTGCACCGCAAGAGCCCGATGCTGCCAAGAATGCCCGTCCGGGTGAAGCCGACGAGTTCCAGCCCAAGGCGCTGGTGGGAGATGTAACCCCGCCGGTGGAAATAGACGGTTTCTGTGATGCGGGCGCAGCCTGCGGTTATGCGACCTATTCGCAGAACACGGGTGAAGAAGAACGCCTCCGGGCCACGGCAGTTCCCGAGGGTTACGACCTGTCCGACCAGGACCCGGACGGCCCGGTGCTGGCGCGTTTCAACCTCGAAACATTCCCTGTTGAAGCTCCTGCAGACGTTCCCCTGGAAAGCGAAGAAACCCAGTTTGAGGCGGCAGTGGTTGTTGAGGGCGGTCCCGGCGGTGCGCGCTTCCAGGTGTATGACACGGGGAATGATGATTTCCCGGATATCGACTCGGTGGATATGGAAGGTGACGGGTACTTCTCAGGCACAGAGAGATCCAGAACAGGGGGAAGGCAAGACGACGGGAGCAAGCGTACTGTAATTACTACGCAGGTTTCGACACTTGAGCAGACGGATGACTTTAATGGGGTGGCAACCGGTTCATGGCTTGATGAAACGGAAACTGTGACGGCGATTGACGAAGGCGAAGGGTTGAATTTGCAGTTCGATTTCTCTTCACCGGGTGGTCACTTTGTGTTTGGCAAGACCGCGACCATTGATCAAATGGAGACTTTTGCTGCGGGTAATGTGACCGCGGTTTATCAGGGTGCTGTTATCGATTATGGCTCTGCTGTTACTATGGAGTTCGACCTTGGCGAGAAGACCGTGCATGGTGTCTTTGCGTCAGAAAACGGGTTTAACGGTTTTCAGGCTGACGGGCGGGTCGATGGTATTAACTTTGCCGGAAGTGATGGCGATAAAAGGTTTACAGGGAGCTTCTTCAGTGCGGGGGAGAATGTTTCCGGTGCTGTGAATAACGGCTCCCAGCTGGGGGTGTTTTCTGCTGATCATGTGCATCCGGAAGTGCGCTGAGAATAATGATGTATTTTGGAGGATACTGTGAATAAGTTAAAAACAATATTGCTGGCCTCGTTTTTTGCACTGGCGACAGGTGCGGGCGGGGTGCAGGCTGCGCTGGTGAATTTCACCCTGATCGGGAATGTCAATTCTGCTGATCTGTTCAACGGTTTCGGGCTGAGTGTCGGTGACACCATTTCCATGACCGGAGTGTTCAATGACAGCGGGTTGACCGGTACGGGCGCTGAAAGTGTACTGTTCTCGGCAGGTAGCGGGAACAACCTGAACATTGTAGTGGGTTCAATGAGCTTTACTGAAGCGGACGATGTGGATTACCTCCTGGGTTCTTCGCCGGCATTAAGCTTCCTTGATGGCGCCTTCAATGGATTCGACTTCCTGGCTTACTTCGGCGAGGTCGGTCAATTTGAGTCGACGATATTTTCTGCCGGTGCCATGGATGATGGTTTTAATGTTGTAAACAGTACATGGACAAACTATTCGGTTGCTCCGGTCCCCGTCCCGGCTGCTCTCTGGCTGTTCGGCTCCGGCCTGCTCGGCCTTGCCGGCATCGCACGCCGCAAAAGTTAACGCGACAAAACGACTCGTAAAAACGGGGCCTTGTGCCCCGTTTTCTATTTCGAGGCTATACTTGCCGATATGCTTGAACTCGTCCTGATCCGTCACGCCAAATCAAGCTGGTCCGATTCCGGGCTGGC
>DRNU01000075.1 GCA_011374975.1 Gammaproteobacteria bacterium
CTCGCCATGCAGGGCGCGCGTATCTGGCTGGGGCATGACGCCGGCCATGTCGCCGAATGTGACGTGGTGGTGGTGTCGAGCGCGGTCGATGAGGAAAACCCGGAAGTGAAAGCGGCGCGCGAGCGCCGTATCCCGGTCGTGCCGCGCGCGGAAATGCTGGCCGAGATCATGCGCTTCCGCTACGGCATCGCCGTGGCCGGCACGCATGGCAAGACCACCACCACCAGCCTGGTGGCGAGCCTGCTGGGCGAGGCCGGGCTGGACCCGACCTTTGTCATCGGCGGCCTGCTCAACAGCGCCAACAGTCATGCCCGGCTCGGTACCGGACGTTACCTGGTGGCCGAGGCGGATGAAAGCGATGCCTCGTTCCTGTACCTGCAACCGATGCTGTCGATCGTCACCAACATCGATGCCGATCACCTGTCGACTTACGAGGGCGATTTTCAGCGCCTGCGCCAGACCTTTGTCGAGTTCCTGCACCACCTGCCTTTCTACGGTCTGGCGATACTGTGCCTCGATGATCCGAATGTGCGCGATGTGCTGCCGGAAATCTCCCGCCAGGTACGTACCTATGGTATCGAATCGGAGGATGCCGACATTCGCGCCGTCAATATCCGCCAGCAGGGCGTGCGCATGCATTTTGAAATTCATCAGGCGGAGCACGACACGCTGGACGTGGTGCTGAACCTGCCCGGCTATCACAACGTGCTGAACGCGCTGGCGGCAGTTGCCGTGGCGCGTGAGCTGGAGGTCGACGACCAGAGTATCCAACATGCACTGGAGACCTTCGCCGGTATCGGCCGGCGTTTCCAGATGAACGGCGAGATCATGCTGGACGGCGGGTCGGTGCTGTTGATCGATGACTACGGCCACCACCCGCGCGAAATCGCGGCAACGCTGGAGGCGGTGCGTAACGGCTGGCCGGAACGGCGCCTGGTGACGGTGTTCCAGCCGCACCGCTACAGCCGCACTTTCGACCTGTTCGATGATTTTGCGCAGGTGCTGGTGGAAACCGACGTGCTGTTGATCAGCGAAGTCTATGCCGCCGGCGAAGAACCGATATCCGGCGCCGACGGGCGTGCCCTGTGTCGTGCGGTACGCACCCGCGGGCGTGTCGACCCGGTATTCGTCGAGGACGTGGAGACCTTGCCGGAAGTCTTGAAGGACCTGGTGCAGCCCGGTGACCTGGTGCTGACACTGGGCGCGGGCTCCATCGGTGCCGTGGCGGCGCTGCTACCCGCGGCGCTGGACGGGAGTCACCAGGGAGGTGAGGCATGAATTCCACTAACCGGTTACGCATACACATGGGTTGCGGTGAATCCCTGCAGAGCCGCCGCTGGTTGCTGCGGCTCGCGGCCACGCATGGCAGCAAGGCACAGCGCAGCGCGGCCCGGCGTACGCCGGCGCGGCAACAGGACAGGAACCGATCATGATGGTGGCGGAGGCGATGCCCGGATTACGCGGTGAGCTGAAACACAATGAGCCCATGTCGGCGCATACCAGCTGGCGTGTGGGCGGCCCGGCCGAGCACTGCTATCGGCCTGCTGACCTGGAAGACCTGCAGCAATACCTGGCCGGTCTGCCGGCCGGTGAGCCGGTGACCTGGGTGGGGCTGGGCAGCAACCTGCTGGTGCGCGACGGGGGTATCCGAGGCAGTGTGATTTTGCCGTTCGGCGGGCTGGATACGCTGGAACTGCTGGACGGTAACCGGCTGCGTGCCGGCGCCGGCGTGGCCTGTGCCAAGGTGGCGCGCTTTGCGGTGCGTGCCGGTCTGATCGGTGCTGAATTCCTGGCCGGTATACCCGGCACCATGGGTGGTGCACTGGCGATGAATGCCGGCGCCTTCGGCGGTGAGACCTGGCTGCTGGTGCAGGCGGTGCAGACCCTGGATCACCAGGGTGAACTGCATACCCGTCAGCGTGACGCTTACCAGGTCAGCTACCGCAGCGTCGTAGGGCCGCAGGATGAATGGTTCGTGGCGGCTGACCTGCAGTTGCAGCCGGGTGACGCCGATGCCGCGCAGGCGCGTATCCGCAGCCTGCTGGAACAGCGCTCTGCGAGTCAGCCGACGCAGCAACCGAGTTGCGGTTCGGTATTCCGCAACCCGGCGGACGATTTTGCCGCGCGCCTGATCGAGGACTGCGGTCTGAAAGGTGAACAGATCGGCCAGGCGCAGGTCTCGGAAAAGCACGCCAACTTCATCGTTAACCTGGGGCAGGCGAAGGCGGCCGACATTGAGGCGCTGATTCGCTACGTGCAGGAACAGGTGCAGCTGAAGCACGGCATTCGCCTGCAGCCGGAAGTGCACATTATCGGGGAGTTCGAGTGAGTGACGACAGCCACGATGCCGCGCGTTTCGGGAAAGTTGCCGTGCTGATGGGCGGCCGTTCCGCCGAGCGCGAGATCTCGCTGCAGAGCGGCGCCGCCGTGTTGCGCGCCCTGCAGGCGCGCGCGGTGGATGCGCATGCAGTCGATGCCGGCGACGATGATTTTGTGCAACAACTGGATAATGGGGGTTTCGATTGTGCCTTCAATGCCCTGCACGGGCGTGGTGGCGAAGACGGCGTGGTGCAGGGCTTGCTGATGAATCTCGGTATCGCCTGCACCGGCAGCGGTGTGCTGGGCTCGGCGCTGGCAATGGACAAGCTGCGCACCAAGCAGTTGTGGGAAGGCGTGAACCTGCCCACCCCCGCGTTCGTCATGTTGCGCAGTGATGCGGACCTGCCGGCGGCGGTGCAGCAGCTGGGTTTTCCCATGATGCTCAAGCCATCACACGAAGGCTCGAGCATCGGCATGACGCGGGTGGAACGCGAAGCCGACCTGCATGCAGCATGGCAGGCGGCAGACAGCTACGACCATGAAGTGCTGGCGGAACGCTGGGTGGACGGCCCCGAGTTTACCGCCGCGATTGTCGGCGATACCTCGCTGCCGCTGATCCGGCTGGAGACGCCGCGGGAATTTTACGACTACGAGGCCAAGTACCAGGCCGACACGACGCGCTATCACTGTCCCTGCGGTTTGCCGTCGGAGCAGGAGGTGCAGTTGCAGGCGCTGGCCAGGCAGGCATTCGATGCCGTGGGCGCGGCGGGCTGGGGGCGCGTCGATTTCTTTCTCGATGCCGCACACCGTCCCTGGCTGATCGAAGTGAACACCGTGCCGGGCATGACTGATCACAGCCTGGTACCGATGGCGGCACAGGCACACGGCTGGGATTTTGATGAGCTGGTGTGGCGGATCCTGGAAACCGGTAATACGACAACGCGATGAGTATGAAGAAAACAAAACGACAGGCACAACGTAAACAGGCGCCGCGCTCCTTCCGCCTGCGCAGTGACTGGCTGAAGCCGTTGCTGGTGCTGGTGACCGTGGTGGGCAGTGCGCTGGGCCTGACATTGCTGCTGGAATGGATGGCCGACCCGCGCGAGTGGCCGGTGCAGGCGGTGCAGATCGAGGGCGAGTTCCGGTATTTGCAGCGTGCGCAGTTACAGGACGAGGTGCTGCCGCTGGTCAGCGACGGTTTCTTTGCCATGAACGTGGCGCTGATCCAGCAACGTGTGCAGCAGTTGCCGTGGGTTGAACAGGTATCGGTGCGGCGCGTCTGGCCGGACCAGCTGAGTATCCGGGTGCGCGAGCAGCAGCCGGTCGCACACTGGGGCGAGCGCGGCTTCCTGAATGTCCGTGCCGCACGTTTCGAGCCGCAGCAGGCGGTGGAGCTGGCTGCGCTGCCACGCTTCGAGGGGCCGGACGGGTATGAACAGCGGGTGCTGGACATGTACCAGCGTATGCAGCAGATGTTGCAGCCGCTCAAGCTGGGTGTCAGCCGCCTGCGGCTGGACGCGCGCCGTACCTGGCGCGTGCAGCTGAGTAACGGCCTGGAGCTCGAAGTCGGGCGCAGTAACCCGCTGCAGCGGATCGCACGCTTCGTGCGTGTTTACCCGGCCATCCTGGCTGTCGGTAACGGCCGGCTGCGTTACGTGGACCTGCGCTACAGCAACGGCTTTGCGGTTCGCTGGCAGGCCGGCGAAAAGTTGGTGAGGAGCAACGGCTGATGCCCAGAAAACCGGAAAAGAACATGATCGTCGGGCTGGATATCGGCACCTCGAAAGTCGTCGCCATCGTGGGTGAGATCGGCCCGGGTGGTGATATCGAAATCATCGGCATCGGCTCGCACCCGTCCAAGGGGCTGAAGAAAGGTGTGGTGGTCAACATCGAGTCGACGGTGCACTCCATCCAGCGCGCGGTGGAGGAAGCCGAGCTGATGGCGGGCTGCCAGATCCATTCGGTGTATGCCGGTATTGCCGGCAGTCACATCCGCAGCCTGAACTCGCACGGCATCGTGGCGATCCGCGACCGTGAAGTGATGCCCGGTGATGTCGAGCGCGTTATCGACGCGGCACGCGCGGTGGCGATACCCGCCGACCAGAAAATCCTGCATATCCTGCCGCAGGAATTCGTGATCGACGACCAGGATGGTATCCGCGAGCCGGTAGGCATGTGCGGCGTGCGCCTGGAAGCCAAGGTGCACATGGTGACCGGCGCGGTGAGCGCGGCGCAGAACATCATCAAATGCGTGCGCCGCTGCGGCCTGGAAGTGGATGACATCATTCTTGAGCAACTGGCCTCCAGTTACTCGGTGCTGACCGAGGACGAAAAGGATCTCGGTGTCTGCCTGGTGGATATCGGCGGCGGTACCACGGACATTGCGGTGTTCACCGAGGGCTCGATACGCCATACCGCGGTGATCCCGATTGCCGGCGACCAGGTAACCAACGACGTGGCCGTGGCGTTGCGTACACCTACCCAGTACGCCGAGGAAATCAAGATCAAGTATGCCTGCGCCCTGACCCAGCTGGCTGCCAGCGATGAAAACATCGAAGTGCCCAGTGTCGGTGACCGCCCGCCGCGGCGCCTGGCGCGGCAGACACTGGCCGAGGTCATCGAGCCGCGCTACGAAGAATTGCTGACACTGGTACAGGCGGAGTTACGCCGCAGTGGATTTGAAGACCTGATCGCCGCGGGCGTGGTGCTGACGGGAGGGAGTTCAAAGATAGAAGGGCTGGTAGATCTTGCGGAAGAGGTGTTTCACATGCCGGTGCGCCTCGGTTCTCCGCAGAGTGTCATGGGGCTGGTGGATGTGGTGCGCAATCCCATCTACGCCACGGGTGTGGGGCTGTTGCTGTTCGGCAGCCAGAACCGCAGCCGGCGTCCGTTCGACCCCGATTTCGGGCACGGCGTGCGTGGCGTATGGGAACGGATGAAGAGCTGGTTTCAGGGGAATTTCTAGAGGGCCCGCGGGGTTCTCTAACTGTCGATTAACGTGCTGGACTACTGATTGAAAGAGGAGATATAACAATGTTTGAACTGATGGATGCATACAGTCAAAACGCGGTCATCAAGGTGATCGGTGTGGGTGGCGGGGGCGGCAACGCCGTGCAGCACATGGTCGAGGCCGATATCGAGGGCGTGGAGTTCGTGTGCGCCAACACCGATGCACAGGCATTGACCAACATGAATGCGCGCACCACGCTGCAACTGGGCAGCAGTATTACCAAGGGCCTGGGCGCGGGCGCCAACCCGGACATCGGTCGCCAGGCGGCGATGGAAGACCGCGACCGTATCGTGGAAGTGATCGAAGGTGCCGACATGCTGTTCATTACCGCCGGCATGGGTGGCGGTACCGGTACCGGTGCCGCACCGGTGGTGGCCCAGGTGGCCAAGGAAATGGGTATCCTGACAGTGGCGATCGTCACCCGGCCGTTCCCCTTCGAAGGTGGCAAACGTACCGAAGTGGCCCACCGTGGTCTGCAGGAGCTGGGTCAGTATGTGGATTCGCTGATCACCATTCCGAACGAAAAGCTGTTGTCGGTGCTGGGCCAGGACGTCAGCCTGCTGAACGCCTTCAAGGCGGCCAATAATGTGCTGCAGGGCGCAGTGCAGGGCATTGCCGAGCTGATTACCCGCCCGGGCCTGATCAATGTCGACTTTGCTGACGTGCGTACCGTGATGTCCGAGATGGGTATGGCGATGATGGGTTCCGGTGCCACGTCCGGCCAGGACCGTGCCCGTGAAGCGGCCGAAGCCGCGGTGCACAGTCCGCTGCTGGAAGACATCGACCTGATGGGCGCGCGCGGTATCCTGGTGAATGTCACCGCCGGCCTGGACCTGACTATCGGTGAGTTCGAGGAAGTCGGCAACACGGTCAAGGAGTTTGCTTCGCCGGATGCGACCGTGGTGGTGGGTACGGTTATCGACCCGGACATGCACGATGAATTGCGCGTGACCGTGGTCGCCACCGGCCTGGGTGCCGCCGTGGAGCAGCCGCAGGAAAAGCCGGAACCGGTGCAGCTGGTGCAGCGCAATGTGCGTTCGGGTGAAGTGAATTATGCCGACCTGGACCGCCCGGCCGTGATTCGCAAAAAGGCCTCCGGCGACCCGACACCGCCGCCGGCCAGCGCTGATGACATGGATTATCTGGATATCCCGGCGTTCCTGCGCCGCCAGGCAGACTGAGGCCGAAAAAAAGAGCGTGCCCGTGCGCGGTTTGCAGGCTTTTGCCACGAACCGCAGGGCGCAGGGCTCTTTATATCGGGCAGATACATTGCTGTGCGGCCATGGGGGCTGGCATACTACAAGTTAGCGGCGCAGTCTGCGGGTTGGAGGAATCCGTTGTCAGCGCCAGAATTCGGCGATTTTAAAACTATATTATGACGCTGAGGCAGGTACCGAAAGGACCTGCTAACTTGATGATAACTCAAAAAACTTTAAGGAACGTGGTCCGCGCAAAAGGCGTTGGACTACACAGTGGAGAACAAGTCTGCCTGACCCTGCGGCCGGCGCCACCGGATACCGGTATTATTTTCCGGCGTGTGGACCTGGATCCCGTGGTGGAGATTGCGGCGACGCTGGATAATGTCGGCGATACGCGACTGTCCACGGCCCTGGGCCGGGGCGAGGTGCGGATTGCCACGGTCGAGCACCTGTTGTCTGCCTTTTCCGGCCTGGGTATCGATAATGCCGTGGTTGACCTCAGCGCTGCCGAGGTTCCGATCATGGACGGCAGTGCCGGACCCTTTGTGTTCCTGATCCAGTCGGCAGGCATCGAGGCGCAGCATGCGCCCAAACGTTTCCTGCGCATCCTGCGCAATGTCGAGACGCGTGACGGTGACAAGTGGGCGCGTTTCAGCCCGCACCCGGGTTTCCGGGTGGATTTCACCATCGATTTCAACCACCCCATGTTCCGCGGGCGCGCCCGGCAGGCGGAAATCGATTTCAGCAATACGTCCTTCGTACGCGAAGTCAGCCGTGCACGCACTTTCGGTTTCATGCGCGATATCGAAAAACTGCGTGAAAATCAGCTGGCGCTGGGCGGCAGCCTGGATAATGCCGTGGTGCTGGACGATTACCGCGTGGTCAATACCGATGGCCTGCGTTATGAAAACGAATTTGTGAAGCACAAAATGCTGGACGCGGTGGGTGACCTGTATCTACTTGGCTACAGTCTCATCGGCGCCTTTACTGGCTATAAGTCCGGGCACGCATTGAATAATTGCCTGTTGCGCGAACTGGTTCGGCAGCAGGATGCCTGGGAAGTGATCACTTTCGAGGATGAGGCGACAGTTCCGCAGTGGCTGAGCGGGCCGGCCGGTGCCAGCCTGGTCTAAACTATCCTGCTGAAAACGCTTGGAAACCTTCAGGAATCCCGTGTTCTGGTCGCTAACCGGTACAGGGCTTCCTGTAGTGCCGGATGATTGACGCTCTGTGCGGTCTGCGCCAGCAGTGTTGCGCTGGCCATGGAAAGGGTGGCGGGAGGACGCTTAACCGGTTGAATTTTAACTATTTCTGGTTCAATTCGCAGTTGGATGCTGCGTAGCCGCAAGGCATGCTGGCACTCAAGTTGCTTAAGTAAATCGGGGATCGCGAATCTCAGTCGTGCGGCCCAGGCGGGCGAGGTGGTGGCGAGAATAAGGATTTCGCTTTTTAGATTCATGACCTTACAATGCGCGCTGAGGTTTTCGGGTAACAACTGCAGAACGGCCTGTTCGAGGCGCTGCAGTTTACGGGCGCGGTCCAGCAACGGCAGGTTTGCCGCGGCAAGAATGCTGGCGCAGGGCATGGCCTCTTTACGGTACATAGTCAGGATTAACAGTTATTAACGCGTTGGTAGCACAGTAAATGAAATTTCTACTCTACACTACTACTTACGGTAAGTCCGGTAGCATACAGCTCAATCGCCCCGGGTTCTGGGTGCCTGCACTGCTGGTGCTGTCGATACTGGTCGGCCTCTCGGCCTCGCTGGGCTACCTGGCGGGCGGCGGTTCCGACAAGCTTGCCGCGACCGACACGAGCCGGGTCGATGAGGCCGAATGGCAACAGGCGCTGGCTGAACAGAAACAGGAACTGCAACGCGCACGCGATGCCGCACAGAACGACCTGAATGCACTGGCCGTGCGTCTCGGGCAGATGCAGGCACAGATGCTGCGTGTCGAGGCGCTGGGTCAGAGGCTCAAGAAAATGTCCCGGCTGGGCAAGTCGGAGTTCGACTTCGACCAGCTGCCGGCGCAGGGCGGCCCGGCCGACCCGGCCAGTGACGAAGCGCTCAGTTCGCGTGATTTCATGCAGGCGCTGGATGAACTGGCGGCGCAGATCAACGATCGCGAACGGCAGCTGGAAGTGCTTGAAGAAGTGGTCAGCAACCGCGAGCTGAAAGATGCTGTGTCACCGGCCGGTCAGCCTATCGTCAAGGGCTGGCTGTCGTCCTACTACGGCAAACGCACCGATCCCTTCCACGGCCGGCGCGAAATGCACAAGGGCATCGATTTCGCCGGCAAGATGGGTTCCGACGTGGTGGCGACTGCCGCCGGGGTGGTGACCTGGGCCGGCAAGCGTTATGGCTACGGCCAGCTGGTCGAAATCAACCACGGTAACGGTTATGCCTCCCGCTACGGGCATTGCAAGGAGATCCTGGTGAAGGTCGGGGACAAGGTCGAGCCGGGCCAGAAAATCGCACTAATGGGCTCCAGCGGCCGTTCCACCGGTCCGCACGTGCACTACGAGGTGTTGAAAAACGGCCGCCAGATCAACCCCACCAAGTACATCCGCGCCAGCCGCTGATACACAGTACCTGTAGCCTGTTAAGCTTGTGTGAACAGATTTAAACCTGTCGCCGCTGTTGTTATGCGGTATGATTCCACTCCTCTAAATTCACTCATATTTAACTGATACGTCATGGTTTCTTCCCTACTGCGCAAGGTATTCGGCAGCCGCAACGACCGAATTCTCAAACGACTTTCAAAAACGGTTAATAAAATCAATGCGCTGGAGCCCGATCTGGAAAAGCTCAGCGATGAGCAGCTGCGTGCGAAGACGGACGAATTCCGCCAGCGCGTCCAGGACGGGGAAACCCTGGACCAGCTGCTGCCCGAGGCTTTTGCCGTGGCGCGCGAGGCTTCGCGCCGGGTGCTGGGCATGCGTCATTTCGATGTGCAGCTGATTGGTGGCATGGTGCTGCATGAAGGCAAGATTGCAGAGATGCGCACCGGTGAAGGCAAGACCCTGGTGGCGACCCTGTTCTGTTACCTGAATGCACTGCCCGGCAAGGGCGTGCACGTGGTCACCGTCAACGATTACCTGGCGCGTCGCGACGCGGAGTGGATGGGCAAGCTGTACAGCTTCCTCGGCATGAGCACCGGCGTCGCCGTGGCCGGCATGAGCCACGAAGAAAAGAAGGCCGCCTACGATTCCGATATCACCTACGGCACCAACAACGAATTCGGTTTCGACTACCTGCGCGACAACATGGCGTTTCGCATGGAAGACAAGGTGCAGCGTGAACTCAACGCCGCGGTGGTCGACGAAGTCGACTCCATCCTCATCGATGAGGCGCGCACGCCGCTGATTATTTCCGGTCCCACCGATGACAACTCTGAACTGTACATGGTGATGAAGGACCTGGTGACCCGGCTCAGCAAGCAGGAAGAGGAAGACGGCCCGGGTGATTACAGCGTCGACGAGAAACAGAAACAGATTCACTTTACTGAGGACGGCCACCAGCGTGTCGAGGACCTGCTGGAGGAAGCCGGCCTGCTGAAAGAAGGCGAGAGCCTGTACGATGCCGGCAACCTGCGCCTGATGCACCACCTCAACGCGGCACTGCGCGCGCTGGCGTTGTACCAGAAAGACGTGGACTACATCGTGCAGGACGGGCAGGTGGTCATCGTCGATGAATTCACCGGCCGTACCATGCCGGGCCGGCGCTGGTCGGAAGGCCTGCACCAGGCGGTCGAAGCCAAGGAAGGGGTCAAGATCCAGAACGAGAACCAGACGCTGGCCTCGATCACTTTCCAGAACTATTTCCGTCTCTACCACAAGCTGTCCGGCATGACCGGCACCGCGGATACCGAAGCGGCCGAGTTCGAGCAGATCTACGGGCTGGAAGTCGTGGTGATGCCGACCAACAAGCCGATGATCCGCAACGACATGGGCGACCTGGTATTCCTCACCGTGAAAGAGAAATTCGACGCCGTGGTCGAGGATATCCGCGATTGCAAGAAGCGGGGTCAGCCGGCACTGGTCGGTACGACTTCCATCGAAACGTCGGAATACCTCTCGAACCTGCTCAACAAGCACAAGATCGAACACGAGGTGCTGAACGCCAAGCAGCACGAGCGTGAGGCGCATATTGTTGCCCAGGCCGGTCGGCCGGGTGTTGTCACCATTGCCACCAACATGGCCGGCCGTGGTACCGATATTGTCCTGGGCGGCAGCCTGGAAGCTGAACTCAAGGCGCTGGATGATCCGGACGAGCACACCACTGCGCGTATCACCAAAGACTGGGAGCAGCGCCACCAGGCGGTGCTGGATGCCGGCGGCCTGCATATTATAGGCACCGAGCGGCACGAATCACGACGCGTCGACAACCAGCTGCGCGGACGTTCAGGTCGCCAGGGTGACCCGGGTTCCAGCCGTTTCTACCTGTCGCTGGAAGACAACCTGATGCGCATCTTCGCCTCCGACCGTGTCGCGGGCCTGATGCAGAAACTGGGCATGCAGGAAGGCGAAGCCATCGAGCACCCCTGGGTCAGCAAGGCCATCGAGAACGCGCAGCGCAAGGTGGAAGGCCACAACTTCGGCATCCGCAAGAACCTGCTGGAATTCGACGATGTCGCCAACGACCAGCGCAAGGTCATCTACGAACAGCGTAACGAGCTGATGGCCACGGACGATGTGTCGGAGACCGTCAAGGCGATTCGCCATGATGTCGTCAACGATGTCATCAACAACTACATCACTCCGGGCAGCATGGACGAACAGTGGGATATCGCCGGGCTGGAAACGGCTATCGAGAACGAGTTCGCACAGAAGTTCGATATCCAGGGCTGGCTGGACAGCGACCACGACCTGCACGAGGAAACGCTGCGCGAAAAGATCCTGGAAGAGCTGGAAAAGGCCTACGCCGAGAAGGAAGCGCTCACCGGTTCCGATACCATGCGCCACTTCGAAAAATCCGTCATGCTGCAGGTACTGGACCAGAGCTGGAAAGAGCACCTGGCCGCGATGGACCACCTGCGACAGGGTATTCACCTGCGTGGTTATGCGCAGAAGAACCCCAAGCAGGAGTACAAGCGCGAAGCCTTCGAGATGTTTACCGAGCTGCTGGAGCGCATCAAGCTCGACGTGGTCAGTATCCTGTCCAAGGTGCAGGTACGCACCGAGTCTGACGTGGAAGCGGTCGACGAACAGCGTCGCAGTTCCGCCGAGATGCAGTTCCGCCATGATGAAGCCAGCGCCATGCAGGCCGGGGAAGGCGAAGCCGGTGCCGAAGCCGGCGAAGCTGCCGTTCAGCCGTTCAAGCGCGACGGTCGCAAGGTCGGGCGCAACGAGCCCTGTCCGTGCGGTTCCGGCAAGAAGTACAAGCAGTGCCACGGCAAGCTGAGCTGATCGTTTCCCGCTAACGCGTTCTGTGGCCGTCGGTTACTCACAACTCCCCGATCTGTTGCCCGTCAACGGCGTGCGGCTTGCCGCCGTGGCTGCGGAAATCCGCTACCAGGGCCGGGACGACCTGGTGCTGATGGAACTGGCGCAGGGCGGCCGGTGTGCGGCCGTATTCACACGCAACGCGTTTTGTGCGGCACCGGTGATTGTTGCCCGTCACCACCTGGCTGAGCAGCCCCCGCGTTATCTGTTGATCAACAGCGGCAATGCCAATGCCGGCACCGGCGAACCGGGCCTGCAGGACGCGCAGCGCAGCTGTGCGGTGCTGGCGGAAAAAGCAGCCTGCACGGCTGAACAGGTGTTGCCGTTCTCGACCGGTGTGATCGGGGAACGCCTGCCGGTGGCGCGCATCGAGGCGGCGCTCGATACAGCGCTGGCCGGCTTGTCCGGTGATAACTGGTCGGCTGCTGCGCAGGCCATTATGACCACCGATACGGTCGCCAAGGGCCTCTCGAAAACCCTCACTATCGACGGCCGGTGCATTACCCTGACGGGTATCGCCAAGGGCGCCGGCATGATCCGGCCCGATATGGCGACCATGCTGGCCTTTATCGCCTGCGATGCGGCGCTGGAGGCGGATGCCTTGCAGCAGTGCCTCAGCCTCGCTGTGCAGCATTCCTTCAACCGTATCACCGTGGATGGCGATACCTCGACCAACGATGCCTGTGTGCTGGTGGCCACCGGTGCCGCGGGTGCTGCGCCGATGTCTGCCACGCATGCCGGGTATGCTGACTTCTGTGCGGCCGTGAGCAGCCTGTGTGAACAACTGGCGCAGCTTATCGTGCGCGATGCCGAGGGTGCGACCAAATTCGTGACCATCCGTGTCGAGCAGGGTCGTGACAGCGCGGAATGCCTGTGCGTGGCGTACACAGTGGCGCATTCGCCGTTGGTAAAAACAGCGCTGTTCGCCAGCGATCCCAACTGGGGACGTATTCTTGCCGCGGTCGGGCGCGCCGGTGTCGAGGCGCTGGATATCGAGCGCATCAACATGTTCCTCGGTGAGGTCTGCATTGTGCGTAACGGCGGCGTGGCGGAAGATTACCGCGAGCAGGAGGGGCAACGTGTGATGCAGAACGAGGAGATCACGATCCGTATCCAGCTGGGCCGGGGTGACGCCTGTGAGCAGGTCTGGACCAGCGACCTGTCGCACGATTATGTCCGCATCAATGCGGAGTACCGGACCTGACGCCCATGTTGCATGTGGCCGTGGCAGCGATCGTCAATGAACACAACGAGGTGCTGGTCAGCCTGCGCCCGGACCACGTTCACCAGGGCGGCCTGTGGGAATTCCCCGGCGGCAAGCTGGAAGCCGGCGAATCGGTGCAGGATGCCCTGCGGCGCGAGATTCACGAAGAGCTGGGCATCGAAATCCTGCGCCAGCGGCCGTTGATCCAGGTTCCGCATCGCTACCCGGAACATGACGTGCTACTCGACGTCTGGAAGATAGAAGCCTTCAACGGCGAGCCGCACGGCAGGGAAGGGCAGCCGGTCGAGTGGCGGGCTATCGAACAATTGCGCGGCAGTGATTTCCCGGTAGCCAACCGGCCCATCATCCGTGCCTTGCAGTTGCCGGAAAAATACCTGATCACCCCTGAACCCGCGGATGACTTCATCGCGCACCTGCAAGCCTGCCTGGACAATGGCATACGCCTGGTGCAACTGCGGGCCAGGAAACTCGATGAGCAAAGTTACCCTGGTCTGGCGCAGCAGGCAGCTGACTGCTGCCACGCGGCCGGTGCGAAGCTGTTGCTCAATGCCGATCCCGGCCTGGTGGCGCAGGTGAACGCGGACGGTGTGCACCTCGACAGCCGGCGCCTGCAACACACAGAACAGCGTCCGTTGCCGGAACACCTGCTGGTCGCCGCCTCCTGCCATACCCGGCAGGAACTGGACAGGGCGCAGCAGATCGGTGCTGACTTCGCCCTGCTGTCACCGGTGTTGCCAACCGCCAGCCACCCCGATGCCAGCCCGCTGGGCTGGGATGCTTTCGCGGCGTGTGTGGCGCAGGTGGCCTTGCCGGTCTACGCCCTGGGCGGCATGCAGCCGGCACATTGCGATACGGCTATCGCCCACGGCGCACAGGGTATCGCCGCGATTCGTGCGCTGTGGGATGACATTTAGTTCCGGCGCAGGCCGGCATCCGGCTGCGCTGTTCAGCCGAACACTTCTCCTGTGTGTCCTGGGTGTGTTGACTGCCTGCGATCAGCAGACCGGAACTGCTGTGCGCGCTGAGTCGCTCACGCTGTCGCTGCCCTGTGATATTCGCAGCGGTTGCATGGCCCGTAATGACGAACTGGTCGTGGACGTACGTTTCGGTACGGTTCCCCGTGCCCTGCAACCCTTCCCGGTGCAGGTGTCGGTTACAACCGGTCAGGCCGTGGAGTCGGTGGCCATCGGGTTTTCCATGCGTGGCATGGACATGGGGCTGAACCGTTATCGCCTTGTTGCCTCGGCGCCGCATGACTGGCGCGGCGATATCACTTTGCCGATCTGCATCTCGGGGCGCAGCGACTGGCTGGCCGATGTTGAAGTGACCGCAGGCGGTAACAAGTACCATGTTGCTGTGCCGTTTGTGCTTGAGAAATGACGCACAGCTTTGCTGCTACGCGATACCCGTGTCGTCGAGCAAGGATTCCAGCAACACCACCGGGTGCAGCACCTCGACAGTCAGGTTGCGCTGCCTGAGGCCTGCCTGCAGGTGGAGCGAACAGCCGATATTGGTCGTCAACAGGGTGCCGGCACCGCTGTCGGCAATGCGGTCGAGCACCTTGTCGCGTAACGCGTCCGACAGCTGCGGCTGGCTCAACATGTAACTGCCCGCCGCGCCGCAACATCCCCCGTCCGGGTTCAGCAGCAACACCTCGAGTCCCGGCACACGTTCGAGAACCTGCATGACATCCTGTGCCTGCCCCAGGCTGTTGCGGTGGGTGCAGGGCATATACAGGGCAACCCGCTGCGCACAGGGTCTGAAATGCAGCTCCTGCGCATGCCGGGCATTCAGGAAATGCAGGATGTCGCAGACGCGCTGCGTAAACGTGGCGGCTGCCGTGTCCCGGTACAGCTCCCGGTAGGCCAGCAATTGCGCGCTACAGGCGCTCGCCGTCGCTATGACCGGGTCGTCGTTACCGGCAAAGGCGTGCAGGTTGATCTCCGCCAGCTGCGCCGCTGCAGCAGGCTCTCCATTGTGCTGGTGCAGGGCGCCACAACAGCCTTGTCGGTCCGGTATTGAGACCTGGTAGCCGAGTTTTTGCAGCAGCTGTTGTGTGGCATCCAGCGTCTGTTGATCGAAGCTGCTGCCGGCGCAGCCCCGGAACAGGTGGGCTTTGCCGCGTGTCCCGCCGCCCGGGGTATGCGCTGTGAGTGCCTGTCGTTGCGGGGCGGTGGGTAGCAGGGCGTTCAGGCGGCGGATAGCGGCGGGCAGAGGCAGGTGCCCGGCCAGGCGCTGCAGGCCGAATCTGCGATAACCGTTCAGCGCACCCGCC
>DRNU01000076.1 GCA_011374975.1 Gammaproteobacteria bacterium
GGGATCAGGTGTTGCGACGCAGCCGCCGCGCGCTGGAAGATATTCGCCTGTTCGGGCTGAAAACCACCATTCCCTATCAACTGGAAATCCTCAAATCAGCACACTTCCAATCCGGCAAGTTTGACACCTCCTTTGTGGAATCCCACCCGGAGCTGATCAATTATTCCGTGCACCGCTCATCACGTCATCTGGCCGCCGCGTTGGGTGCGGCGGTGGCGGCGCACATGGGCTTGTGATTTCCAACAACCATTTTTTGCCACATATTTTGCACAGAGGATGCAGTAAAGATGAATTGCCACAGAGGACACAGAGAGCATAGAGAAAAGACAATCATGCCGCACGGCTTCGAAGGTTTTTCTCTGTGTGCCCTGTGTCCTCTGTGGTAAAAATATTCTTAAGCGCCCTCACCGCCGGATCAATAACAGGAAAGACTCATGTCAAAAGTCCACATCACCGATACCGTGCTGCGCGATGCCCATCAGTCTCTGCTGGCCACACGCATGCGCACCGAGGACATGCTGCCCATTTGCGACAAACTGGACGCCATTGGTTACTGGTCACTGGAAATGTGGGGCGGAGCTACCTTCGATGCCTGTATCCGCTTCTTGAAGGAAGACCCCTGGGAGCGCCTACGCCAATTACGCAAGGCCCTGCCCAACACCCAGTTGCAAATGTTGTTGCGTGGGCAGAACCTGCTGGGCTATCGCCACTACTCCGACGACGTGGTGCGCGCCTTTGTAGAACGCGCCGCGGCCAACGGTATTGATGTGTTCCGCATTTTCGACGCACTCAATGACGTGCGCAATTTGCAGGTATCCATCGAGGCAGTGAAAAAGGCGGGCAAACACGCACAAGGCGCTATCTGCTACACCATCAGCCCCGTTCACTCCACGGCGCAATTTGTGGACATGGCCAGGATCCTGCAAGACATGGGTTGCGACAGCGTGGCCATCAAGGACATGGCCGGCCTGCTCACCCCCTCGGCCAGCGCCGAACTAGTGAAGGCCCTGGTGGACGCGCTGGATGTGCCTGTGCATTTGCATTCCCATTCCACCGCCGGACTGGCCAGCATGTGCCAGTTGAAGGCGGTGGAAAATGGTTGCCGGCATATCGATACCGCCATTTCTTCGCTCTCCGGCGGCACCAGTCACCCGCCCACGGAAAGCATGGTGGCAGCGTTTCGCAATACCGAGTACGACAGCAAACTGAACCTCTCTGCGCTGCAGGAAATCGGCTTTTATTTTTTCGAGGTGCGCAAGAAATATCACCAGTTCGAAAGTGAATTCACCGGCCTGGACACCCGCGTGCAAAGTAACCAGGTGCCTGGTGGAATGATCTCCAATCTGGCAAATCAACTCCGCGAACAGGGTGCATTGGAACACATGAATGCGGTGCTGGAAGAGATTCCCAGGGTACGCGCCGACCTGGGTTATCCGCCCCTGGTCACACCCACCTCGCAGATCGTTGGTACCCAGGCATTGCTGAATGTGCTGTCGGAGTCCCGCTACCAGACCATCACCAATGAAGTAAAACTCTATTTACAGGGCAAGTACGGCAAGCCACCCGCCGAGGTGAATGCCAGCGTGCGCCAACAGGCCATCGGCAACGAAGATGTCATCACCTGCAGGCCTGCCGATTTGCTGAAACCGGAAATGGATCGCCTGCGCAATGAAATCAGCGAGTTGGCTGAAACCGATGAAGACGTACTCACCTATGCCATGTTCCCTGACATCGGCCGAGAATTCCTACAACAACGCCGAGATGGCACCCTGACACCTGAAGCACTGGAACCCCTGCCCGGGGATACCCAGGATTATTGCGTGGCCGCCACCGAATTCAATGTCAGCCTGCATGGAGAGAACTATCACATTAAAGTCACCGGTACCGGTCACAAGATGCAGGAAAAACGCGCCTTTTACATCAATGTGGATGGTACCCCCGAAGAAGTGATCGTCGAGTCCCTCGATCAGGTAGTCACCAACGGTGGCACGGAACCACCCACAACCGGTAGCGCCAAGGGCAGCAGCCGGCCCAAGGCCACGGCCCCGGGGCACGTCACCACTTCCATGCCCGGGATCATTGTCGAAGTATTGGTAAAAGAAGGTGACAGCGTCGCTGCCGGCGACCCGATTCTGATTACAGAAGCCATGAAAATGGAAACAGAAGTACAGGCGCCCATCACCGGCACGGTGAAAGCAGTACATGTCCAGAAGGGTGACAGCGTCAATCCCGACGAGGCCCTGGTGGAAATCGAATAAGCCGACAATATTTCTCACACCACTGCTGTCCCACTAACTTACATTTTATTTTGATGCAGCTGGTGAAACAATTGGGAATCAGGGAGGTTAGCGGAATTGGAGACATAAACATCGTTGCTCTCTTTTTCCGTCATTTCGGCGTAGGCCGGAATCCAGTGGCTTCAATGACTTACTGGATCCCGGCCTACGCCGGGATGACAAATCTGAAGTTA
>DRNU01000077.1 GCA_011374975.1 Gammaproteobacteria bacterium
CTATACCGCTGGACTATTCGCCGGTGCACCGGCTGATGAAGACATTGAAGATCGGTCCCTACGAAGTCCTGCGCCAGACATCGTTTTCCGCGGTGGTAAAACGCTATGCCGGGTGGCTGAGTGCCGCCGCGCTGTTGCTGCTGTTTCTGGTCGGGCTGAACGGCTATGTGTCGCGTACCAATCGCCGCCTCAAGCAGACCGAGGCCAGCCTGCGCCGGGAGATCATGGAACGCCGGCGTTCGCAGACAACACTGGCACGCTACCGCGACACGCTGGAAGAGCAGGTGACGGAGCGTACTGAGGACCTGAAAGCCACCAACCGGGCGCTGGAGAAAAGTCGCGTCGCCCTGCGCGAGCTGGTGCGCATCACCAGTTCGCCGGACCTGTCGCACGAGGAAAAACTCGAACACCTGCTGGACACCGGCTGTGCCTATTTCGGCCTGCCGGTCGCGGTGCTGGCCAGTGTCGCGAAAGGAGAGCACCGCATCTGCCGGGTTGCCGGGGACAGCCGGCTGGCCGCGAGTGTTTCCGGCACCCTGAATGCGCAGTGCGTGGAACGTCTGCTGGCCTGCCGGGGCGAACCGCTGGATATCCCCGATACCAGCCAGTCGGGTCCCGGTTGTGACTGCCAGCGACGGGGCTGGAAAAGTTATCTCGGCGCTGCGGTCATGGTTGCCGGTCGTATCCACTGCACGCTGGAATTCGCCGGTACCCGTGCGCGTAACGGGCCGCTGAGCCGCTGGGACCACGAGCTGCTCAAGGTCATGGCGCAGTGGATTGGCGACGAGGTGGAACTGCAGATCGCCCACGAGGCGCAACAGCGTCACCAGACAGAGTTCGCGCGCGTATCGCGCATGAGCACCATCGGTGAGATGGCGGCCAGCCTGGCGCACGAGCTCAATCAACCGCTGACCGGTGCCATTAATTACTGTGCCGGCTGCCTGCGCATGCTGCGCGAAGGTAACACGGACCCGGAAAAGCTGATCCAGGGTATGGAACGCGCCGTACAGGGTGCCACGCTGGCGGCGGACATTATCCGCCGGGTGCGCGAGTTTGTGCAGAAGGGGGATTTGCAGCGTTGCCCGGTGGACCTGAATCGCGCGGTGCGTAATGTGGTGTCGCTGGTGCAGCATGAGGCGCAACGTCATGAAGTGAGCCTGGAGCTCGACCTGGAACAGGACCTGCCGCCGGTCGAGGGTGACATGATTCAGCTGGAACAGGTGGTGCTGAATTTTATCCGCAACGGTATCGATGCCATGGCCTCGGTCCAGCCGGACAGGCGCAGCCTGCGTATCACCACCCGGCGCAGTGGTGAAGGCATGATTACGGTGAGCGCCAGGGACAGCGGGGAAGGGATTGCGGAGGATGTTATGCCAAAAATATTCGATACGTTTTACACCACCAAGCCGGATGGTATGGGGATAGGCCTGTCGATAAGCCGCTCCATTATCGAGTCGCACCAGGGCAGGATCCGGGCGTGCTCGCTGAGTGATGGCGGCACCGAGCTGGTCTTCGAACTGCCGGTGGCGGAGGTGGCCTGAGCATGGAGCCCACGATCTATCTCGTCGACGATGACAGCATGGCGCGCGAGTCGCTGAACTGGCTTATGGAATCGGCACACCTGCCGGTACGCGAGTTTGAGCGTGGCCTGGATTTTCTCGACCAGTTCGACCGCAGTGCCACCGGTTGCGTGGTGCTGGATGTGCGTATGCCGGACATCAACGGTATGGAACTGTTTGCCCGCCTCAAGGAACGTGAGGCGACGATCCCGGTTATCATTGTGACCGGGCATGCCGATGTCGCCATGGCGGTGCGCGCCATGAAGGCCGGCGCCTACGACTTTGTCGAGAAGCCCTATAACGATGCATTGATGCTGGAGTGCATACAGGGTGCGATTGCCTTCGACCGCGATAACCGGAGGAACCAGGGGCAGGTCGATGACGTGCGCGATCGTGTCGGTCGTCTTACGCCGCGCGAACAGGAAGTGATGGGCTATGTGTTACGCTCGAGGCCGAACAAGGTCATTGCCGCGGAACTCGGTATCAGCATCAAGACCGTAGAGCTGCACCGCGCCAACCTGATGACCAAAATGCAGGTGACATCGCCGACTGAACTGGTGCGGCTGGCATTGATCGCCGGCCTGGAGTAGTCTGCAGGCCTCACCCGCCCGCAATAACAATTTCCTCCCTAGGGTTCGCCCGAGAGCAACATAGGGTTCATACCAGTTATGAACAGCCTGTGTATTGCCTAGACTCCCCCTCGCAACAACTACATCAAATGAAGGATTAAGGGGGATATTGAGCATGATGCGCAAGAGCAGAAGGAAAGTGTTTTTATGCGGCGTGAGCCTGCTGGCTTCGCTGTCGTTCGGTGCTGTCTCGCAGGCTGTTGCTTCCAGTAGCAGCCGGGAAATCACGATTATCCACGTCAGTGACGTGCACGGCCACATGCTGCCACACGATGAGGACTTTGGTGTGGCCGGCAACCGTGAAAATGCCGGTGGTGTCGCCAGGCTGGCGACCGGGATCCGGGAAATCCGGGAACGGGTTGGAGAGGAAAACACGCTGACCTTTATGGTTGGCGATTCGACTCACGGTGGTGCCGAAGTGCTGTTTACACTGGGTAACGCCATTATGCCGGTGTTCAACGCCTTCGGTATCGATGCATTTGTTATGGGGAACTGGGATTTTGCCTATGGCACCCGGGTGACCCGTAACCGGTATGTCGATGCGCTGAAGGGCACCATCCCGATGTCGAAAAACAACCAGACCACGCTGAGTTCAACCATTCCTGCGTGTAACGGCACGGCCGGTCCGGCGGACTGCAATGTTATCGCAGCCAATTACCCCGCGGTGGCCAATAATGTTTACTGGTTCCCCGAGAGAGCGGTGGGCGCAGCGCGCAAACCGAACCTGGACCCGTCAAACAGAGTGTTCCAGTCCTGGGTTATCCGTGAGGCCAATGGTGTGAAAGTCGGCTTTGTCGGTATCACCAGCTCGCGGCTGCCGGTGCAGAACCCCCTGTTCAACCTCGGTTTCCGCTTCACCAAGGGTTATAACGAATTGCCGGGGGATATTGCCGATGCCAAGGCTGCCGGGGCGGATATTATTGTGCTGGCTACCGAGCTGGGCCTGGGTGACAACATCCAGCTGGCCAAGGAGATCAAGGGCATCGACGTCATCCTCAGTGGCGACACCCATGAGACCATTCCCGAACCTATCGAAATCAGAAATGTATTCAGCGGCAAGAAAGTTGTCATCGTGGAATCCGGTGAGGATGCCTACCTGGGTGAGCTGAAGCTGAAGGTCGGGAAGAACAAGGTGAAATCCTACAAGTTCACCCTGCACGAAATAACAGATGAAGTTGCGGAAGATACCTCTGACTATTTTGTCCCCGGCGGCATCAAGGCGCTGGTGGCCGAAAATACAAAGGGTTTCTACAGCGGTTCTGACTTCAAGTGCCATACCTTCGGACCCGGTGGCTTCCAGTTCGGTGAAGGCCATACCCTGTGTACTCCGCTGGACGAAGTGGCCGGTTACACTGAAGTGCTGCTGGAACGCCGCGATGTGATCGGCGACTTCATGAACAACTTCATCGGTGATGCCACGCTGGCGCTTGGCAAGAGCACCGGGGCGCCGATTTCCGATGACGACGCATTCGCCATCAGCAACGGCTTCCGCTTTGACATCCCGGTATTCGGTACGGGCACGCCGCTTGACGGTCCGGACGGTGGCGTATCCGACGGTGCCATCACCGTGGGTGAAATCTATAACTTCATGCCCTTCACCCCGGCAGTCTCGCTGGTCGAGTTTACCGGTGGCCTGCTGCGCGGTCGCTATGAAGGTTTCCTGGAAGGCGTCTTTGACCCGCATTCATTCCGCCACCGTGGCGGCTGGTGGATGGGGTTCTCGGACAACATGCGTTTCGTCCTCGACCTGGAACTGTCACCGACTTCCGTTCCCTTGCAGACCATTGGTGGCAGAATCCTGTCCATGGATCTCAACGGCAAGCCGGTGGATCCGAGCAAGGTCTACACGGTGGTCAGCTGTTATCCCAACGGCGAGGGGACAGACCGCCAGTGCCGTACTTCGGGTGGACGTAACATGCGGTTCCCGTGCGGGGCATTCAACCCGGACCGGGATACCGCGAGCGTGGTTGGCTTGTGCGCACCCCTCAATACGGAAAATATCGTCGATCCGACCCGCAAGCCGGCGGTTCTGCAGGTTGCGCCCAACGACTTCTGGGTGCCTGCCCAGGTGTTGCGTGAACACCTGAAGACCCATGTCGTGACCTTTGCGGAGTTCGGGCCAAGGCGCAAGAATACGGAAACGGTTCCTTACAATGGTTGCCCGGCCAGTCCGCCGGCCCTGGATCAGGATTGCGATGGTGTGCCTGATGCTTCGTTCGGTGAAGTTCAGCCCGTCTTTGGTGCAGGCCCGACCTGGCTGGGTCGTCTGCTGACCAGCGGCAAGCACAAGGATTAACTCCTCCTGACAGGGATGTCTTTTATGCCACAGGCGTCACAACCCGCAAGGGGTGTGGCGCTTTTTTTTGAGGGTCTGTCTGATCCTGCCACCGTCATTCCGGCGCAGGCCGGAATCCATGCAGGCTATTCGGCTTCGTTCTCGGTAAAGAACGCGGTCGAGCGGGCAATGTCGATAAACTCGCCCTGGTATTTGTTCAGTTGTTCCGCCAGTGCCTTTGCCTCTTCCGAATCATAGAGCGTGGCCAGCTGGCGGGCACTTTCCCAGTAGAACTCAAGGGTGCCGTCGTAGGGTTCGTCCATGCCGCGGTCACTGATCAGCCTGTCGCCCATTTCCACCCTGAGCGTCAGGTTGCGGCTGTACCGGGTTGCCTGGTAGTAGCCGGCGACCCGGTCCAGCAATTCCCTGTATTCCGCCCCGCACCAGTACTCGCGAAACTCCTCAATCGAGATGTCAGCTCTTTTGCGTATGCAGTTGATGTATCGAATCATGCTCATATCCTGTCTGGAAGAGTGCCGGCCGGTGACCATTTGGCCATGGGCGAATCCTAGCATGCCCGTTGTCGCGTCCACAGGGCTAAATGCGTATTATGGGCAGTGCAACACCCGCGTCATGACGGTGTCTGTATTGAGGATGTCAGCAGTGAAATTGACTATGCGGATTGCCGGGACAGTAACGCTATTTCTGCTGTTGCAGCTGGTTTTTCCGGCCGTGGCCGGGGTGGATGAGCTGCTGCAGCGCCTGCGCGCGGATTATGCCGCCCTGGCGGGGGCCGAGCAGGATTTGCGCCGGCACCGTGAACAGGGAAGCATGGATGCTTTTGAGGAAGCGGATTATGCCGCCTATGTCGCGTACCTGCGCCAGCGCCTGGTGGAAAACTGTGCCGCACTGCAGCGTGCCGGCGCACAGCCGCCGCCCGACGTGGAGTGTCCTGCCACGTCGGGCGACCCGGCGCGCAGTGTGGCCATCGACCAGGACAGCGAACAGACCCGTGACGAGACCACCGCCACACTGGAAGCCGAGCTGAACTCGGGGCTTGGCGAGTTCGATGAAAAGCTGCTGCGCGAACAGGCACGCGTCAAGGCGGACCGGCCGCGCAGCGAGAGTGGCAGCGGTAGCGGTGGTGGTGCTGCCGGTGGTGCCGGTGGTGAGGCCGGGGAGGGGGTTGCGAGTGATGGCGGTTCCGAAACCGGGGGTGCATCGCAGAGCGGCACCCGTGCCTCGGTGCCACCCAGCGGTGCTGCGGGCGGCCCGGGCAGCAGTCCGCCGGTAAGCAGCAGCGGCCGGCCGGCGGATATCCCGGATGGCAGCGACGATGACGTGGTCGCGCGGCAGCTGCGCGAGGCGGCTGAACAGGAAACCGACCCGGAGCTGAAGAAGAAACTCTGGGAAGAGTACCGCAAATACAAACAAGGGATCCGTTGAAGCAGGTGCACCTGATGTTGAGATTTCGCTATCTGTTGTACATGACGCTTGTCCTTCTGGTGGGGTGCAGTACCACGGGAGTGCATCGCAATGTCGAGGATGGCGTACTGGCACAGAAAGCCATGGTCGAGATTCCCGAGCACCAGCTGCTGGATGTCTGGATCGAGCTGTTTTCCCCCGGCGAGTTACCGGAGGACGAGGAGGATGCGCGCGGCCTGTCCATGGAGATCCGCAACGCCGAAGCGCGCTACCTGCCGGTACTGTTGCGTGACACCATGGAGAAAACCGGTTACTGGGGCGCGGTCCGGGTGGTACCGCAGGGTACCGAGGGCGCGGAGGTGCTGGTCAGCGGCACTATCGTGGCATCTGATGGCGAACGCCTGGAACTGGAAATCAGCGCGCGCGATGCCAGTGGCCGCGAGTGGTTCAACAACAGTTACGAGGCCGAGGCGGTCCTGCAGGCTTACCTGGACGTGGAAACCACGGACCGGGAAGTGTTTCAGGCGCTGTTCAACGCTATCGCCAACGACCTGGCCACCTACCGCGCCAGTATGACCGAGGATGAGTTGCTGGCAGTCCGGCGCATCGCGGGGCTGCGTTTCGCAGCGGACCTGGCACCGGATGTCTTCACGGCTTACCTGCAACAGGACAGTGATGGCCGTTACAGTATCCTGCGGCTGCCGGCACAGGACGACCCCATGTTGCGGCGCGTGAACGCCATCCGTGAACGCGATTTCCTGCTCATCGACACTCTGAACGGACACTTCGACAATTTCTACCGTGAAATGCAATTGCCCTATCAGCAATGGCGCAAGACGCGCAGTGAGGAAATGGCCTCGCTACGCGAAATCCAGCGTGAGGCGCGCAACCGGAAACTGGTCGGAGCGGCGGCGATCCTCGGTGCTATCGCCATCGAGGCACTGGGTGGCAGCAACACACGGGCGGCCACCGGTAGCTTGCGTAACCTCATGGTGGTGGGTGGCGCCTATGCCATCAAGAGCGGTTTCGACAAGGATTCTGAAACCAGTATCCATAGCGATGCCATCGAGGAACTGGGTGACTCCTTCAGTTCGGAAACCCAGCCCCTGGTGGTGAACGTGGAAGGCGAGACCCACAAGCTGACCGGTTCGGCCGAGGTGCAGTACGGCAAGTGGCGTGACCTGCTGAAACAGATTTATGCCAGTGAGACCGGCCTGCCGGGGCAGGTAAACTGAGGGTAATGCATGCCATCCACTGATCGGCCCGATGCCGCTCAGAACCCGTCGGGCCTGCATCCGCCGCTGCGGCCGCCCGGCACGCTGGAGCCACAGGCTGCGCCTGCCAGTTCCGCCTGGCGCCGGGTCTGGATCGCGCTGGGTGTGGTGCTGGGGCTGACCCTGGTGGTCGTCCTGGTGCTGCCAAAGCTGGTCTCCTCACCCCCTGTTACCCCGGACGTTACCGAAGCGCCGGCGCCGCCCGGCGCAGCGGATGCCACGCAACAGGCCGCGGCGCGCGCCCGGGCCGAACAGACGCTGCAGGATATCCTGCGTCTGCAGGCACAGCTGGAGCAGGATAATGTCATGCTGTGGGGCGAGGCGGCCTGGCGCGCGGCCGCCGACACGGTCGAGAGCGGCGACCGCAGTTTCGGGGAGCGCCGTTTCAGCGCCGCACAGCAGGCCTACGCCCGGGCGCTGGACAGCCTGCAGCAACTTCAGCAGAGTCGCGCACAGATACTGGAAGATGCCGTGGCCGCCGGCTGGCAGGCGCTGGACAGCAACGCGGCCGACACTGCCGTTACACAGTTCGAACTGGCCCTCGCCATCGAGCCCGGCCATACCTCCGCCACACGCGGCCTGGCACGCGCCAGGGTGCGGGCGGAGGTGCTGCAGCTGATGGCAGAGGGCGAGGCCGCCACGTTACGCAATGACCTGCAGGCCGCGGCAGACGCTTACCGTGCCGCACAACAGCTGGATGCCGAATACCTGCCCGCCGCAGACCGGCTGCAAGAGGTGACAGCGCAACTTACCGATGTCGCTTTCCGTGATGTCATGAGCCGGGCCTTGCAGGCACTGGATGCCGGGCGCCTGCAGCAGGCCGGTGAGGCCCTGGAGCAGGCCGCGCAGCTGAAACCGGATGACAGTGCGGTGCCGGATACCCGCCAGCGCCTGGACCAGGCGCGCCGGCAGGCCGGCCTGTTGCGCCTGCGCCGCGCGGCGCAGGCGAAGATTGCCGGCGAGGACTGGCAGGCCGTGGCCGACCTGTATAGGAAGGCCCTGCGTGTGGATGCCGGCGCCGCGTTTGCGCGCGACGGACTGGCGCGTGCGCAGCAGCAGCTGAAATTGCATCAACAGTTCGATCATTACCTGGACGACCCGGCGCGGCTGTATTCGGCACAGCCGCTGGCCAATGCCGAAAAGCTGCTGGCCGCCGTGGGCGAAGTGCCTGGCGATGAACCGCGCCTGGCAAAGAAAGTGGCGCAGCTGCGGCAGCTGGTCGCCACGGCACGGGTACCGGTAGCGGTCAGCCTGAGCTCCGATGGCGAGACTGAGGTGGTGATTTATCACGTCGGGC
>DRNU01000078.1 GCA_011374975.1 Gammaproteobacteria bacterium
GCCCAGCAGGCGATCTGCGGTAAACGGGAAAAAGCGCGTGACCGGGTTGTCGTAGTCACCGGCGACGGTTTCGAAAACCTCGCGCACCTGTTGTTTTTGTTGCTCAGTATCCAAGGCTATGTGCCTGTTAATGACGGGATAGATCTAGAGCGCGGCCAGTTCCATGCCGAAGCTGTTGTGGTAACGGTCACGGAACTCGTCCAGTGTGAAGCTGTGATTCTGGGTGCCGTGCTGCTCAATCTTGATGGCCCCCATCAGCGCGGCGATACGGCCGGTCACTTCCCAGTCCAGCCCGCTCATCAGGCCATACAGCAACCCGCCACGGTAGGCATCGCCGCAACCGGTCGGATCGACGATACCGCTGACGGCGGCACTGGGGATATCCAGCCGCTTGTCGTCCAGGTAGATGTGCGAACCCTCACCCCCGCGCGTCACGATCAATGCATCGACTTTGGCGGCGATTTCATGCGGTGACCAGCCGGTGCGCTCCTGCAACACCTGTGATTCATAATCATTCACGCACACCCAGGTTGCCTGCTCGATGAACAGTTTGAAATCATCGCCGTTGAACAACGGCATGGCCTGCCCCGGATCGAAGATAAACGGGATACCCGCCTCAGAAAACTGCCGGGCGTGGTCGATCATGCCCTGGCGGCCATCCGGGGAAACGATGCCCAGCTGGATACCCTGTGCATCGCCCACCTTTACTTCGTGCGCAAAATCCATCGCGCCCGGGTGAAAGGCGGTGATCTGGTTGTCATCCTGGTCGGTAGTGATAAACGCCTGCGCGGTATAGGCGCCATCGATCTTTTTGACGTGATCGAGCGGAATGCTGTGCTGCTTCATCCATTCCGCGTAGGGCGAGAAGTCCTTGCCGACGGTGCCCATGGGCAGCGGCTTGCCGCCCAGCATTTTCAGGTTAAAGGCGATGTTGGCTGCACAACCGCCGAACTCGCGGCGCAGGTCGGGCACATGGAAGGCAACATTAAGAATATGCACCTTGTCAGGCAGGATATGGTTCTTGAACTTGTCCTGGAAGACCATGATGGTATCGAAAGCGAAAGAACCGCAGATAAGGGCTGACATGTAAGGTTTCTCCAGATATTCACTAAATCATACGCCATGTGTGCCATGCCGCAGCGTCAGAAACACCGCAAAGCGTGTATCAGGACTCGCGCCAGCGCAAGTCCAGTTCGCGTGCCGCGCGGACTTCGTCGAGGCGGCGTACCGGCTGTGTGTGCGGTGCTTCGTGCAACTGTTCCGGGTTCTCGCCGGCTTCTGCGAGTATCTGCGCCATGGCCTCGACAAAGCCGTCCAGTTCTTCACGGCTCTCGGTCTCGGTTGGCTCGATCAGCAGGCACTCGGGCACCAGCATCGGGAAGTAGGTGGTCGGCGCGTGGAAGTTGAAATCCAGCAAGCGCTTGGCGAAGTCCATGGCGCTGACACCCTGCTCCTTTTGTTGCCGCTTCAGTGTAACAATAAATTCGTGCGTGGCGCGGCGTTCGGGGAAAGCCAGGTCGAAACCGGCTGCCTCCAGGCGTTTCATCAAATAGTTGGCATTCAGGGTGGCAAACTCGGCAACCCGCTGCATGCCCTCGCGGCCCAGCAGGCGTGCATAGATATAGGCGCGCAGCAACACGCCGACGTTACCCATGAAGGCCGACAGCCGGCCGATACTCTGCGGCCGGTCCTTTTCCGTCAACCAGCTGTATTCATCGCCGTCGTAGCCGACCACCGGTAACGGCAGGAAAGGTTCCAGGCGCGCGCTGACACCCACCGGCCCGGCACCCGGCCCGCCGCCGCCATGCGGGGTGGAGAAGGTCTTGTGCAGGTTCATGTGGATGACATCGAAGCCCATGTCGCCCGGGCGCACCTTGCCGAGGATGGCGTTGAGGTTGGCACCGTCGTAATACAACAGGCCACCGGCCTCATGCACGATGCCGGCGATTTCCTTGATGCGTCGCTCGAACACGCCCAGTGTCGACGGGTTGGTCAGCATGATGCCCGCGGTATGCGGGCCTACGGCAGCACGCAGCGCTTCGACATCGACATCGCCGTCAGGGCCGGTGGGGATTTCGTGCACCTTGTAGCCGCACATGGTGGCGGTGGCCGGGTTGGTGCCGTGCGCCGCATCCGGCACCAGGATTTCATCACGCGCCGTGTCACCGCGCGCATCGTGATAGGCGCGGATCATGGCGACACCGGCAAACTCGCCCTGCGCACCAGCGGCCGGTGTCAGCGACACCGCCTGCATACCTGTCACGTCCTTGAGGATCTCCTGCAAGTCGTACAGGCAGGCCAGTACGCCCTGCCCTTCACAGGCCGGCGCCAGCGGGTGACGCGCCAGGAAACCCGGCAGCATCGCCAGTGTGTTACAGGCACGCGGGTTGTACTTCATGGTGCAGGAACCCAGCGGGTAGAACTGGGTATCGATGGAGAAGTTCTTCTGCGACAGGCGTGTGTAATGCCGCACTGCCTGCATCTCGGACACTTCGGGCAGTGCCGCCGGGGCATCGCGCAACAGTTCTGCCGGCAGGTCATCTGCGGTCTCGGCGGTAAACGGCGCCTGCGCGGTCGCGCGCCGGCCGGGACGGGAGTGTTCGAAAATCAGCATGGTAAAATCATCGCAGGTTCATTTTTTCAGTAAGACCCGAATACTTCTCTCTTCCGTCATACCGGCGAAAGCCGGTATGACGGATGTCCTTAAATCGCGGCCAGGGCCTTGTCGTAATCCGGCTCCTGGACAATCTCGGGCACCAGTTCGGTGTAGACCACCTTGTCGTTCTCGTCGATAACGACAACAGCGCGCGCGGTAATGCCGGCCAGCGGGCCGTCCTCGATCAGCACGCCGTAGTCCTTGGCGAAATTGCGCGACCGCATCATGGACAGCGGGATCACCTTGTCCACGCCTTCGCCGCTGCAGAAGCGGGTCATGGCGAACGGCAGGTCGGCGGCGATCACCAGCATCACCACGTCGTCACGGCCGGCGGCAAAGTCATTAAACTTTTTGGTCGAGGTCGCACACACCGGCGTATCCAGGCTTGGCACAATGTTGAGCAGTTTTTTCCTGCCCGCGTAATCGGCCAGGCGTTTGTCGCCAAGATCACCGTCCACCAGGTGAAAATCCGGCGCCTGGCTGCCCACGGCCGGCAGTTCGCCATTGGTATGAATTTCCGTACCTTTCAATGTAATCGTTGCCATTTCCCTTCTCCTCGTCACTGACGATGGACTTATGCCATCTTGGGTTTCACCGGGCAACCCGCCGTGGTCTGTGTCTTGATGACACGCGCCAGGTGGTCCCGGTACAGTTCAATATCCGCATCACTTTTGGTTTCGGTCGCACACACCAGCAACGCCTCATCCAGTTCCGGATAGTCGTCGGCCAGCAGGTAACCGGGTTGCAGGTTGTGCGCGTACAGCGGCCGCAACAGGCGCTCCAGCGGCAGGCTGCTGCTCAACACCGCCTCGTGGAAATACGGCCGGTTGAAACGCAGGCTGATGTGCTCGTTGCAGAGTTGCTCCACCAGTTTGCGAGTGTTGGCGTGACAGGCCTGCGCCACGCGCCGCAGGCCTTCGCCGCCGACGATCGCCATGTGAATGGTCGCCGCGGTCACCATCAGGCCCTGGTTGGTGCAGATGTTCGAGGTCGCCCGGGAACGCCGGATGTGCTGCTCGCGCGCCTGCAGGGTCAGCGTGTAGCCGACCCGGCCGTCGCGGTCCACGGTGCGCCCGACGATACGCCCGGGCATCTGCCGCACATACTGCTGCCGGCAACACATGAAACCGAAATAGGGGCCGCCGGATGACAGCGGCACGCCCAGCGGCTGTCCCTCGCCAACCACGATATCCGCGCCCTGCTCACCCCACTGGCCCGGCGGCTTCAACAACGCCATGGCAACCGGGTTCACGACCGCGATCACCAGCATGCCGTTGGCGTGCGCCCAGTCGGTGAGCGCGTCGACGTCTTCCAGGATGCCGAAGAAATTGGGCTGGGCGATAACCAGCGCGGCAATATCTTCACCTTCATACTGCGCCAGGCTGTCCAGCGCGGTATGGCCGCCTTCGCTGTCATAGGGCACGTCGACCAGTTCGATGGCCTGGTTACGCACAATGTTATGTGTGGTACTGCGGTAGGCCGGGTGCACCGCTGACGGCATCAGGATACGACGCGATTTCGACTTGCGGTTGGCACGGATCGCCATCAGTACCGCTTCCGCCAGGGCCGAAGCACCGTCGTACAACGAGGCGTTGGAGACTTCCATCGCCATCAGCGCAGTCATCATGCTCTGGTATTCGTAGATCAGCTGCAGGGTGCCCTGGCTGGCCTCCGCCTGGTAAGGCGTATAGGCGCTGTAGAATTCACCGCGCGTGGTGATCTCCCATACCGCTGCCGGGATGTGGTGCTCGTAGGCCCCGGCGCCGATGAAACACAGCGGCTGCCCGTCCTGCGCGGCACGCCGGCCCATGACTCGGCTGAGTGCCTGCTCGGTCAGCGCGGCGGGCACCTTGTCCAGTGTCTCGCTGCGCAATTCGGCGGGGATTTCGTCGAACAGCTGTTCGATGCCGGACACACCGATGGTGTCCAGCATGTCACGGATGTCCTGTTCAGTATGGGGTATAAACGGCATAACACTCACTGCTTTGCATAAACAAACACGTTCCGGTTACTCCATTCGTCGTCATTCCGGTGCAGACTGGAATGACGACGAATGGAGTAACCGGCCAATTCCTGAACTATTCGCTGTCGATATATTCCTGGTAGGCAGCGGCGTCCATCAGTTCGTTCAGTGCGTCCAGGGAAACGGGTTTGATCTTCATCAGCCAGCCGGCGCCAAAGGCATCCTGGTTGACGGCTTCAGGTGTATCGGCTAGTGCCTCGTTGCCTTCCAGCACGGTACCGGCAACCGGGGTATAGACATCAGACGCCGCCTTTACGGACTCGACCACGGCAAAAGCTTCCTGGGCCTTCAGTTCGCGGCCCGCTTCCGGCACCTCGACATACACCATGTCACCCAGCTGATCCTGTGCATGATCGGTGATACCGATCGTCAGCGTGGCATCGTCGTTGATGCGCACCCATTCATGACTCTTGCTGTATTTCAGATCGCCTGGCAGTTCGCCCATGACTGATTCCTCTTTGTTACGTTAATTCAATTCGATCTGTGGCTTGCCGTTGCGCACAAAAGGCGGCCTGACCACGCGCGCCGCCAGCAGCTTGCCGCGGATTTCAACCTGGCAGCTGTCGCCGATATCCGCCGACACCCGTGCCAGCGCAATGGAGCGACCCAGCGTGGGCGAAAAACTGCCACTGGTGATTTCACCCGCCGCCGCACCGTTCACCAGCACTTTCTGGTGATTGCGCAGTACGCCCTTGTCTTCCAGCAGCAGGCCGACAAATTTCTGTTTCGGACCGGTCTTGCGCTCGCTTTCCAGCGCTGCGCGGCCGATAAAATCACGCGTTTCCGGCTCCCAGCCCACGGTCCAGCCCAGGCCGGAGACCAGCGGGCTGACGCTTTCGTCCATATCGGTTCCATACAGGTTCATGCCGGCTTCCAGGCGCAGCGTATCCCGGCAACCCAGCCCGCAAGGCCTGACGCCGGCTTCGCTGAGTGCCATCCAGAATTTCACAGCATCGGTATCGGGCAGCATGATCTCGAAACCATCCTCGCCGGTATAACCGGTACGTGCGATAAACCAGTCATCGTGTTCACTGGCGAAAAACAGGCCCAGGCCGGAGACCGCCTCGCGCCATGATTCATCCAGCACGGACAGTGTTTTGGCACGTGCTTCGGGGCCCTGCACGGCGATCATGGCCAGTTGCGGCTGCTCCACCACGTCGATATCAAAGGCACGCGCTTCGGCCCCGATCCAGGCCAGGTCTTTGTCGCGGGTGCTCGAGTTGACCACCAGCCGGAACCAGCTTTCTTCCAGGAAATACACGATCAGGTCATCGATGACGCCGCCCCGGGCGTTGAGCAGGCAACTGTACAGCGCCTTGCCCCGTTGCTGCAGTTTGTCGATGTTATTGGCCAGCAGATGCCGCAGGAAAGGCCGCGCCTGTTCACCGATGAGATCCACCACGGTCATGTGCGAGACATCGAACATGCCGGCGTCGCGGCGCACGCTGTGGTGCTCCTCGATCTGTGATCCGTAGTGGATGGGCATGTCCCAGCCGGCAAAATCCACCAGCTTCGCGCCCATGGCGAGGTGTGTGTCGTAAAGCGGGGTTCTGTTACCCATAACTGACTCTGTACCACGTAAAACGTTGCGTTTTTCGCCACCCGGGAAACAATACGGGGCGACGGCTCAAAAACCGTCGCTCCTCTGTCCGGTAACCTGAGAGTGTAGGCGAGACGCCTTCCCCTTCGGTGGGCCACAGGATGTACCCGCTGCCGCTCTCCAGAGTCAATCCGGCCTGAACGCTGTCATGGCCTGCTGCTACGGTCCTTTTGCCTGAGCGATTCCGAGCGAGTTGCGCCTTCGGCGACCGGCAACCGGTGCCGGTACTCTCCCGCAGCAGTACGAGATTGAGGGGCGACTATACCCTTCCGGGGGGGCACAGCCAAGTGGGGTAGATGTCGGCAGAATGGGTAACAAGCCGGGGTGAGTTTACTGTCAGGCCTTTTTGCGCCGGGTCGGGGGAGGCCTTTACGGCTTCAGGCGCGGGGCGCAAGGCGCAGTAAAGGCCTCCCCCGACCCGGCGCAAAAAACTGGAGGAGTAAAGGTCTGACCCCATTGAAAGGTAGTAGTTGTCGGGTGTTATCCGACAATCTCTACCGGGTCGCCGACATGGATGGTGCCGCCGCTGCGGGGGATCAGGTTCTGGCCGAAATATACACCGCCCTGCGGCCGGCGGCGGTAGCCGGCCAGGGTGTGCAGCGGTTCCTTGCCGGGGTGTTTGAGGCCGGTGTCCGGGTCGATGGTGGTAAATACGCAGCGCGAACAGTTTTTTACACCTTCGAACTCGACTTCTCCGATGCGCAGGCGATGCCAGTTGTCTTCTGCGTAGGGCAGTTCTCCGTCGACAACCAGGTTGGGGCGGAAGCGGCGCATCTGCACCGGGCTGTCGAGCCGCCGGTTGAGGTCGGCAAGTGAGGCTTCGCTGGCCAGTAACAGGGGGAAACCGTCGGCAAAGCTGACTTCGTCGCCGGGCTGGCTGTATTCCGGGTCGACGCCTCGCACCAGGTTATCGGTCAGGCGTACCAGCCGGCAGGGTGTGCCAAGGTAGTCCGAAAACCAGGCATCAGCTTCAGCACCCGCGGCAACTGCGTCGCACTGGTCCCGCCATATGGTCACGGGCAGTGTCGGTGCCTCCGGCGCCTGCAATGGCAGCGACAGCACGGGTCGGTCGGCGACACTGACCTGCAAGGCTTCGCCGCTGAGCCGGGTATCCACCACCGCCAGTAACGGCTGCTGGCGCCCGGTGATGAACTTGCCGTCCGCGTCGACCAGCATCCAGCGCCGGTCCCAGGGCAGGCCGCGTGGCAGCACTTCGCTTTTGCCCAGCGCAATGCGGCGCGTGGACTTGATCGGGTAGATATTGATTTCGGTGACTTTCATGAGGCTCTCTTGCCGGCCTGCGCCATCATCCGCCCGACCTCGTCGAGGGTATAGGTGCCGGGGATATATTTGCTGGCCCAGACCAGCATGCTGTGCAGCACCGGACCCAGATCCTGGCCCTTGGTGGTGAGGTGATAGGAGTACCGCACCGGGCGTTCCTGGTACTTCTTCTTTTCAATGATACCAGCCTGTTGCAGCCGCTTGAGGCGTTCGGCCAGGATGTTGGTCGGGATACCTTCCGGGGATTTCTGGAACTCGCTGTAGGTCTGTTTACCCATCAGCAGGTCGCGCACCACCAGCAGGGTCCACTTGTCACCCAGCAGGTCGAGGGTGCCGGCCACGCCACAGGCAGAACGCTTGCAGCCGGCCGGTATCGGGCGTTCCGGGACAGGTTGACTCATGGCGATATTGTACAGCAAACCTTGTAACTTGCATATTTAAAGTGACGGGGCTACACTCCAGTACCTTTTAATTTTAAAGTCACTAGAGGACGCGACATGGATATCAAGCTCTACTACACCCACAACACCCGCTCACTGCGCCCGCGCTGGTTGCTGGAAGAGATGCAGCTACCTTACCAGCTGCAGCTCATCGACCTGTTCGGCGGCGAGGCAAACAAACCGGAGTACCTGCGCATCAACCCGCACGGCGCCGTGCCCGCGGCCGAAATCGACGGCCAGGTGATGCTGGAATCCGGCGCGATCTGCCAGTGGCTGACGGACAGTTTTCCCGACAAGGGCATGGCGCCCGCACACGGCAGCCCCGAGCGCATGCGCTATGAACAGTGGATGTATTACACCTTCGGTACGCTGGAACTGCCAATATGGATGGTCTTCCTGCACAGCATGATCGTGCCGGAGGAGCAACGGGTGCCGGATATCATCGCCTGGGCAAACGAACGCAACCAGCCGATCCTGGAAAGACTGGATGCCGAACTGAAAAACTGCGAGTACCTGCTTGGCGAACAGTTCACCAGTGCAGACATCATGGTGGGTTCGACGCTGCTCTGGCAGTCCGAGGCGGTAAAGAGCTTTCCCGCGCTACAGGGCTATTGCGAACGCCTGCAGGCCAGACCGGCTTACCAGCGCGCGACTACAGACCCATCGCCGAACGCATGATCTGATTCTTGACCAGCGGGGCGGCATCCACCAGGTTCAGCCCGGCATTACGCATCCAGCGCAGCGGCGGGATGCGACTGCCGAACAGGTGTTTGAACCCGTCCATGGCCAGCATCATGGCGGCATTGTCGCCGCGACGCGCGCGCTCGTAGCGACGCAGTACCGGCATTGAGCCGATGTCGCGTTCACGAGCGCGCGCATCACTCAGGGTAGCCGCGAGCTCCCCGGCATCTTTCAGGCCCAGGTTCACGCCCTGTCCGGCGAGCGGGTGTATCACGTGAGAGGCGTCACCGACCAGGGCGATACGTGGTGCGATGTAGCGCTCGGCATGCTGGCGGCGTAACGGGAACAGCACCCGTTCACCACAGCCGGTGACTTCGCCCAGGCGCCGGTCGAAAGCCCGGGTCAGTTCGGCACAGAATTCAGTCTCATCGAGGGCCAGCAGGCGTTCCGCCTCGTGGCTGGTCGCCGACCAGACGATGGATGAGCGGCCGTCGGCCAGCGGCAGAAAGGCCAGCGGGCCGGTAGGCAGAAAACGCTGCCAGGCGGTTTCCTCGTGCGGTCGCCCGGTACTCACCACCGCGACCAGTGCCTGCTGGCCATAATCCGCGGCACGCACCTTGATGCCCGTCTGGTCGCGTATCCGCGACGCCTTGCCGTCGGCACCCACCAGCAGTTTTGCCGTCAGCCGCCGGCCGTCTTCCAGCTCGACCGTCTGCTGCTCGTCACCGCTCTCGAAACCCTGCACCACGGCAGGACACAGGCGCTGCACAGCGGGCAGGCTGTCGACCACATCCAGCAAGGCCGTTTCGATCACGCGTGACTCGATGATATGCCCCAGGTACGGCTCACCCAGGTCCGCACTGGAAAAATGGATATCGCCAGTACCACCCGCGTCCCACACGCGCATGTCACGGAACGGGCCGGCGTGCGGTTCGATTGCCGACCAGGCGCCGACCGACTCGAACAGCCGCTGCGAAGCGCGGGTAATGGCATAAACACGCAGGTCGACACTGTCTGCCGGCCAGTCACGCACCGGTTCACGTGCTTCCAGTACGGCGACACTGAAATCCGCCTTGCCCAGCGCCGCCGCCAGCGACAGGCCGACCAGGCCGCCACCGGCGATGACTACGTCATATTCATTGTCAGCATTTGTCATATCTACAGCTCCAGGCCGCGCGCAAGACGTGGCAGGCGCCCCGAGCGCCCCATGGTCAGGCGCCCGAACCAGCGTTTGGCCGGCGGGCAGAAATCCAGTGCCAGCATGCCGGTATCACGCAACCAGACCAGCGGCGGCAGGGGCTGGCTGAACAGCCGCACCATGCCATCGGTGAACAGGGCGACGCGGCGCTGGTCCGCCTTGCGCATTTCAGCGTAGTTCTCCAGCACCATGCTGCCGCCGATATCGCGGCCGTTGCGCTGCGCATCCATGACGACTTCGGCCATTGCCGCAACATCACGCAAACCGAGATTGAAACCCTGGCCGGCAACCGGGTGCAGGGTGTGCACGGCGTTACCGATCAAAGCCAGACGCGGACGCATGGACTCGCCGGCACGCAACAGGAACAACGGGTAGGCATAGCGCTGTCCGGTCTTCAGGAAACGTCCGAGCCGATAACCGAAGCGCTCCTGCAACTGCGCCAGGAAGGCGGCATCGTCCAGCGCCATGACGGCATCGGCCTGAGCGGTTCGCACGGTATAGACCAGCGCGCTGCGCTGTTCCGTCATGGGCAGCAAGGCCATTGGCCCGCTGTCGGTAAAGCGCTCGTAGGCCACGTTGTGGTGCGGCCTGTCAGTGCTGACGTTGGCGATAATCGCTGTCTGTCCGTAGTCGCGCTGTGTGGTCTTGATGCCGAGCTGTTCACGTATCGACGACTGTGCACCGTCCGCTGCCACCAGCAACTTTGCCGTGTAATCGACAGTCTTGCCATCGACAAGCAAACCGGCCTGCACGATATCGCCCGTCACCAGGAAATCGACCAGCTGTGCGGGCGCCAGCACTTCCACATTATCCAGCTCAGCAAGCCGCTCCAGCAGCGCCTTGCCCAGGGTACGCGCAGTCGCCACATAGCCCAGCGCGGGGACGCCTTCTTCTTCACGGCGCAGGCGGGTAAAGCCAAAGTGACCGCGGTCGGAAACATGAATAGTATGGATAGGACAGACATGGTCCTGCAAGGCAGACCATAAACCCAGGCCGGCAAAGATACGCTGCGAGCCCTGCGCCAGGGCAATACTGCGCTCGTCGTAATTCGGCTGTTGATCCACAGTGAACGGGCTGGCCTCGACAATAGTGACACGCAGTCCCGCCTGTCCCAGCGCACAGGCCAGGCTGGCACCCACCAGGCCACCGCCGATAATCAGTACGTCTGTCTCTCGACCCATACCACCAAGCCTTTTTCTGTCATCGCGCCATCAGGGACTCGATCTCATCGATCTCTTTGGGCGTGTTCTTGCTCAGCACGTCATAACCGTCGCGCGTCACCAGCACATCATCCTCGATACGCACGCCGATATTCCACCATTTACGCAGCACGCCCTTGCTGTGCGCGGGGATGTACAGGCCCGGCTCCACCGTTAACACCATGCCCGGTTCCAGCACGCGCCATTCTTCACCGACCTTGTAATCACCGACATCGTGCACATCCATGCCCAGCCAGTGGCCGGTGCGGTGCATGTAGAAACGCTGGTAGGCCTGTTCCTTGATCAGGGCGGCGGGACGGCCCTTGAGCAAGCCCAGTTTTACCAGGCCGCGGGTCAGCACCTTTACCGCCGCCTCGTGCGGTGCATTCCAGGTGTTGCCCGGGTACACCTCCTCGATGGCCGCCTGTTGCGCATCCAGCACCAGCTGGTAGATGGCGGCCTGCGCCGCGCTGAAACGGCCGTTGACCGGGAAACAGCGCGTGATGTCCGAGGCGTAGTACTCGTGCTCGGTGCCGGCGTCGATCAGCACCAGGTCGCCGTCGTCAAGCACTGCGTTGTTTTCAGTGTAGTGCAGGATACAGGCGTTCCCGCCGCCGCCGACAATGGAAGGATAAGCCGGTTCACCACCGGCCTTGCGGAACTCGTGCAGGAACTCCGCTTCCAGTTCGTACTCCATCATGCCCGGCCGGCACAGGCGCATGGCGCGCTTGTGCGCACGCGCGGAGATATTGGCGGCCTGGCGCATCACCTTGACCTCGGCACGGCTCTTGTACAGGCGCATGTCATGGACAAAATGTTCCAGCGAGATGAACTCGTCCGGCGCGTGCTTGCCGGCGCGCGACTGGCGGCGGATGCGGTTCACCCAGCCGATCAGCCGCTGGTCGAACGCGGGCGAGGAACCCATGGTGTAGAATACTCGCTCACGGCTTTCCAGCAGGCCAGGCAGGATGTCATCGATATCACCGATGGGGAAGGCATCATCCGCACCGAACTGCTCCACCGCACCGGCGGGGCCGGCACGCCGGCCGTGCCAGACTTCCATTTTCGGGTCGCGGTCGCGGCAGAACAGCAGGTACTCACCGTGTTCGCGGCCCGGCACCAGCACCATCACCGCTTCGGGTTCTACAAAACCGGTGAGGTAGTAAAAGTCGCTGTCGGGCCGGAACGGGAAATCCACGTCGCGGTTGCGTGGCTGCTCGGGGTTGGTGGGCAGGATCGCGATGGCATCCTGCCCCATCATGCGCATCAGCTGCTTGCGGCGGCGGGCGAACTCTTTCTGCTGCATGGCTTACTGTACCTGTGACGGGGGTTCGGTGGCGGGTTGCAGTTCATCGTGCATGAACATGACGCCGACGCGGATATATTCAATCACTTCCTCAAAAGCCGCCAGGTCCTGCTCGTCGGGATCATCCAGTTCGAAATCCACCCGCGAGATCTGTGACAAATCATTCAGCAGCTCGCGCACATCCTCGGGCAACTTGTCAGATTCCGGCAAACCACCGAGACCCAGGCCGGAGAGAAAACCGGAACACCAGTTGCCCAGTGCCTCGGCGCGTTCGCGCAGCGTGTCCTCGTCATCCGGCAGCAGCAGTTCGAAGTTGATATCGGGGCTGTTGAGTTGCGTCACGGTCTGTTCGTAGAGCTGCTGCAACAGGCGGAAGGCATCGGCCTGTGCCTTGTCCGTGGGGTTATAGGCCTCGAATATCTCGGCCACCCAGATTTTCGGATCGGCAAAACCGGTCGCGCACACCAGCCCCGACAGCAGGCCGTGACAGTCCGCGGCATCCGCCGGGGTGGCGGTACTGTCCAGCGCATCCGCCACATCGTAGTACTCAAGGTCTTGATTTACAGGCATTGGACAATTATTGCACAGCACCGACATTGACGCATTTTTAGCCCTTCTCTATAGTGTGCGGATGACCCAGAACACACCACAATCCGTTACCGAGCAAGAATTGCGCAAACTGGAAGTCCGCCTGGAGGAACTGGTCAGCAGTATCCAGCGCCTCAAGGAGGAAAACCGCTCGCTGCGCAACCAGCAGGACTCGATGGTTTCCGAACGTGCCGGCCTGATCGAAAAGAACGAGCTGGCGCGCAACCGCGTGGAAGCCATGATCAACCGCCTCAAGGCTATGGAACAGGGCGCATGAGCAGCAATGCCAAGCCCATGCGGGTGCATATCCTGGACAAGGAGTACCTGATCGCCTGTCCCGATGACGAGCGTGAAGCCCTGTTCGCCTCAGCTGAATTCCTGACCGGCAAGATGAAGGAGATCCGCGACTCGGGCAAAATCGTCGGCGCCGACCGCATCGCCGTCATGGCGGCCCTGAACATGGCGCACGAACTACTCGGCCAGAAAAACGTGAAAGACGATTACCAGCACCAGATCAGCCAGCGTATCCGCGCCCTGCAGGAAAAAATCGACGTTGCCCTGAACCAGGGTAACCAGCTGGAACTATAAGCTTTTCCACCCCCCTACCCGTACCACCGGCAACCGTTGTATACTCACGGGGCGCCTTCTGCGGTGCTCGTTAGCGGTTAAGATCTCCTTGAGCCTAATATTTGTCCCCGGGAGCTGGTTTGCAGGACCAGTGTGCATGTCCGCCACGTGTGGAAAGCCTTAGGTCAGGCACTCGCCCCCACCTGAACCTCTGGTTCAAGGGCAAACATTGCGACGGTACATGCGGAAGGCGCCTTTATTTATACAGGTCCGGTCACCACCTCAATGCCCAGCCGCTCCAGCCAACGCCGACAGCTACGTGAGCGCCGCCGTATGCTCAGCGCCGCTGAACAGCAGCAACGCTCGCAGGCCGTGTGCCGGCGACTGTCACGACAGAAACTGTTCCGCACCAGCCGGCGTATCGCCGCCTACCTGCCGGCCGACGGCGAAGTCGATCCCCGGCCGCTGATCGAACTGGCCTGGCAACTGGGTAAACAGGTCTACCTGCCGGTGCTGATACCCTGGCTCGGTAACCGGCTGTGGTTTGCACGCTATACACCCGACACCCGCCTGGCCAGTAACCGCTTCGGCATCGCCGAGCCGGAGATCAGCCACCGCCAGCGCATTGCAGCGCATGCACTGGACCTGGTACTGACCCCCCTGGTGGGCTTCGACAACAACGGCAACCGCCTGGGCATGGGCGGCGGTTACTACGACCGCAGCTTCAGCCACCTGTTGCGGCACAAACACTGGTGCAAACCGCGCCTGGCCGGACTGGCCTATGACTTCCAGCAACTGCCCCGATTATCCAGCCGGCCCTGGGATGTACCGCTGACGGCGGTCGTCACCGATACGGACTGGCACCTTTTCACGCAAGGAAACACTCCATGAACTACTGGCTGATGAAATCCGAGCCCGACGTGTTCGGTATCGAGCACCTGAAGAAATTACCGAAAAAAACCGACCACTGGGACGGGGTACGCAACTACCAGGCGCGCAACATGATGCGCGACGACATGAAAAAAGGCGACCTGGTTTTCTTCTACCATTCCAACTGCGCGGAACCGGGTATCGTCGGCATCATGAAAGTCGTGCGCGAAGGTTACCCCGACCATACTGCCTTCAATCCCGAAGAAAAATACTACGACCCCAAGAGCGATCCCGACAAGCCGCGCTGGTACATGGTGGACGTGCAATACAAACGCATGACCAGACGCCTCATCAGCCTGCAGGAGCTGAAAGGCTACCGTGAACTTGAAGACTGCCCGCTGGTGCGCAAGGGCAACCGTCTGTCGATCATGCCGCTGAGTGAAAAGCAGTGGGATTTTATCCTGCAGCTGGAGAACAAATCACCCGCCGGTTAAGGCCGGACTACCATTCGTGGCAGCAACAGGCCGACCAGCACACCACCGATAGCGCCATACAAATGGGCGGCGGTAATAACCGTCCCGCCACTCCATTCCGTGCTACCCGGCAGGGGACCGGCCAGTTGTTCCCAGCCGAGCTTGAACACCAGCACCGCCAGTAACAGCACGGCACCGCTTTCCCGACGCCGGATACTGACCACGGCGCCCGCCGCGAACAGACCGTGCAATGCCCCCGACAGGCCGACGTACCATTGCAACCCCGGCTGCAACAGCAACAGCCCGAGGGTGGTCGCCAGAAAAGAGCCGGCATAGATCCAGGCCCAGACACCCGGCCGGAACAAGCGCCCGAACAGGGCCGTGATCAGGGCCAGCGCGACAAGATTGAGGAGCAGGTGCGACCAGCCCAGGTGAAGCAGCTGGCCGGTCAGCAGGCGCCAGATCTCGCCGTGTAAAATCGCCTCACGCTGGTAGCGCAGAGCCTGCGCGACAGCCGGTCCCGCTGCCTGCAGCAGCAGTGCCGTCAGGCCCACCGCTACGCCCCAGAAATAGTCCCTGTATTGCCCCCACATCGGGGAAGCATAGCCCTTCAGTGCCCCACTGTTCCAGCCGATAGACCAGAAAGTGTTATATTTTTGACGGTTTGAGGCTGCACATGGCAGAGAAATCGTGTGGCGCACAACGCCGGCGAATGAAGGGATTTGAACGGATACGGGCTGCCGCAGTTGCCATCCTGCTGCTGACCGGCGCCCCGGGCAGTAACACGGAACCGGCCAGCCCGCCGCAACCGTACACACCGGAAATGATCCCCAGCAACGTCACGGCCGCAGCACTCTCCAGGACGGACGCCTTGCGGCTCGCACCCGACAGCCTGACCGGCAGTGGCATCGTTATCGGCGCCTGGGACGCGGGAACCGCCCAGGCATCGCACCCCGAGTTCGGTGGCCGGGTCATCGTTCCGGACGGCGGTGCGGCTTCCAGCCATGCGACCCATGTTGCCGGCACTATCATGGCTTCCGGCAGCGGCAAGGCTGCCGCGCGCGGTATGGCGCCGGCCGCCACCCTGCTGTCGCACGATTTCTACGGTGACATCCTCCAGGAACAGCGCGATGCCTGGTCCGGCTACGGCATGCTGTTGAGCAACCATTCCTGGGACTATGCCGAGGGCTGGCTGTTCGACCGCTATGACGACGGCCTGTGGACATGGTACGGCGGTGCGGCCAACAGCGAGGAAGCGGATTTCGGCGCCTACGGCAGCACCACCCGCCGCTGGGACCAGCTGGTCGTCGATACCGGCCTCATTATCGTCAAATCGTCGGGCAACGAGCGCAATGACACCGGTGCCGGCAGCGCACCGCATCACCATATCGGCGAGCCCACGGCACTGTACACCGACTGGCACAAGCCGGACGGGGACTATGACAGTATCGGCCCGGTGGGCGTGGCCAAGAATGTAATCAGCGTCGGTGCGGTGGACGCCGGCAGACGCATGACCGCCTTCAGCGGCTGGGGGCCGACCGATGACGGCCGCATAAAACCCGATATCGTGACCGATGGTATCGGCATTTACTCCACCATAAACAACAACGGCTACGGCACCATGAGCGGCACGTCCATGGCCACGGCAGTGGCCAGCGGCAGCCTGGCGCTGCTGATCGAACGTTACCAGTGGTTCAATAGCAGCCCGCCCTCGCCGGCCCTGATGAAGGCGCTGGTGGCCAACACGGCCATTGACCTGGGCAACAGGGGACCGGATTATGCTTTTGGCTGGGGGCTGCTGGACACCTGGGCCGCACTCAACATTATCGATGCCAATGGCATCGACGGCTGGCCGATACAGAGCGCCACAGCCACGGCCGGTGCAACGCAGAATTTCACGCTGGATGTTCCCGCGTCACTCGACACGCTGAAAGTGACCATTGCCTGGACCGATCCGGCGGCAGCGGCCGGTGCCGTGGTAGCACTGGTAAACGATCTTGATCTTGAGCTTGTCGATCCCCTGGGTGCTGTTCACTACCCCTTCAGCCTGGCGGGCAAGGCCGATCCTGCGGCCCCGGCCACCACCACGGGCCCCAATAGCGTAGACAACATTGAGCAGGTCGCGGTGGACAACCCTGTTGCCGGTACCTGGCAGGTCAGGATCAGGGCCGCCGCCATTCAGGGCAGCCAGGCGTATGACATGGTCAGCAATGTCTACCTGGGCGCCGAAGGTCCACTGGAGACAGCTGTCCTGTTACCAGCCTCTGCATCCGGCACCAATACAACGGCAGGCGATAGTGGCGGGGGTGGAGGCGGCAGCCTGGATATCCCGTCCCTGCTGGCGTTGCTGTTTATGTCAGTAGCCTGGAGAAGGCGCCGCCCGTAACCCGCTGCAGGAGCGGCTTCCCTGCCGCTCCTGCAGTACGCTTCAAGTTCACCTCATCAGAAGTGGTAACCGATACCCAGCGAGAAGAAGCCGGCGGCATCGGGATCGATATCGTAATACTCGTACTCCGCACGGAACTCCAGGTTGGGAGTCGGTGTGTAGCGCAGCCCGAGGCCACCCATCATATCGGTACCTGAACGGTTACGGCTGA
>DRNU01000079.1 GCA_011374975.1 Gammaproteobacteria bacterium
ACGGCGAGCATGTCGGCACCGGCTTCGATCAGGGGGGCGGCATTGGCCGTTGTTATGCCACCGATGGCGGCTATTGGCAGTGTCAGTTGTTGTTTTGCCTGGCGGATCAGGTCGATTTCGGCGGTTACTGCGTCGGGGTTGGTGTGGGAGGGGAAGAAGCGGCCGAAGGCGATGTAGTCGGCGCCCTGTTGTGCGGCTTTGTGGGCCAGTTCCAGCCGGTTGTAGCAGGATATGCCGATGATGGCGTCGTGCCCCAGTTGTTGACGGGCCTGTTGCAAGTCGGGGTCGTAGCGGCCGAGGTGTACGCCGTGTGCGCCGCAGGCGGCGGCGAGTTCGAGATCGTCATTGATGATCAGCAGGATGTTGTGTGTGTTACACAGTGTTGCCAGTGCGCTTGCCTGTCGGGAGCGCAGGCGGGTGTCGCCGGATTTGTCGCGGTACTGGATCAGTTGTGCGCCGCCGTCGATGGCCCGGGTTACGGCATCGATCAGCCGGTCGGGGTGTTGCAGGCCGGCGTCGGTGATGGCGTACAGGCCGCGTAGCGTGGGCCGGGCGTCGGGCATTGTCGCTGTCGCTCAGGCTTCTTCTCTGGCCCAGAACAGGCGGTTGGGTATTTGCTGTCCCATGCCGATGCGGTAGGCCTCGGAGAGTGCCTGCCAGGTGTATTCCTGGGCTTCGTGGATGGCGGTGAACGGTTCCAGCCCCTGTGCCAGCAGTCCCGCGATGCTGGCGGCAAGTGTGCAGCCGGAGCCGTGGAAGTTGCCGTCCAGGCGGTCCCAGGTGAAGGTGTCCATGACGCGGTTGTTGGCGTACAGGGTGTTTACCACGGAGGGGGTGTTTTCGTGGGTGCCGGTGATCAGGACGAACTCGGCGCCGTGTTCCAGTAATGCCATGGCGCAGGCGTCCAGTGTGTCGCCTTCCGGTGCCAGGGCGCGTGCTTCCTGGCTGTTGGGTGTCAGTACTGTGGCCTGTGGCAGCAGCAGTTCGGTCATGGCTTCGACGGCATCGTCGTCGGCCAGCATGGAACCGTTACCGCTGGCCAGTACCGGGTCCATGATGACCGGGATATCCGGGTAGTCGGCCAGGATGGAGTGGATTGCCTCCACCGCTTCGGCGCTGGTCAGCAGGCCGAGTTTGAAGGCGCTGACCGGCATGTCTTCCAGCACGGCGCGCGCCTGCTCGACGATCAGGCCGCCGTCCAGCGGTGTGTAGCCGATCACGTCCTGGGTGTCCTGGATGGTCAGGGCGGTAATAACCGGGGCCGTGTGGCAGCCGTGGCTGATCAGGGCCTCGATATCGGCCTGGATGCCGGCACCGCCGCTCGGGTCGTTGCCGGAAAATGCCATGACCACCGGAACGGATGATTGCTGTTGTGTCATGCTGGGTAACCTTATGCTTTGCCGCACATTGTAGCATCGCATCTGCCGCACAACGCGCATTTTCCCGAATTCCGACTAAACTGATGGCAAGGGCGGTCAACCAGGGAGGTGTATTGCCACCGCCGGTCAATAGTGTGAGTGGGAGGAGCCTATGCGGAACCCCGACAGCATCCAGTTCAGGGAGTTGGTGGAAAGTGCGCGCAGTTTCTGTCGATTGATTGATCAGGCGTCGGTGGATGCAGACTGGCTGGCGCCTCTGTTCCAGGTGCTGCCGCGTCTGCATGCAGCGGTGGTGGCGTTGCAGGATCCCGGCGGGGATCTGCCCCCGCAACAGGCTGATTTCGACGACCGTTTTGATTTTTTCAGCACCTTGCGTGCGCGTCTTGGCGGGCTCGATATGTACTGGCTGGAATACGATGAGCCGGGTGATGTGGTGAGCGGTGACGAACACCGCACCGGCAGTCTGGCCGATGACCTGACGGATATTTATTTCGAACTGAAACGCGGCCTGGAGCTGCTGGACGCGGTCAGCCCGGACGAGGTTGCCCACCTGTGGGAGACCGGTTTCCACGAGCACTGGGGGCAGCACCTGGTGGATGCTGAACGACATTTGTATACGCTGAAGGTCAACAACCAGCTACAGCACTAAAAGGCAGGTGCATTTTCAATCGAGTCTGACCCCATTGAAAATGCACTGACGCCCGGTTGATAAGCTACCGGGTGTCAGGGGTGTTGCGCTCTGAAAATGCTGCCAGCCAGGCGGTTTTTGCCGACAGTTCGAAGGAGCAGGTCCACTTGTAGGCCAGGTTGAGCGTGTCTGCGCAGGCGTAGACGCCGTGTCCGCGTACCACTACCACGGGAAATTCCGCCAGGGTTGCGGCGACCCGTTCGGGGGCGTGGGCCAGGTAGTCCTGGTAGGCGATATCCAGCACCGGTATGCGCTGGAAGTAATACTGGCCCTCGAAGTCCAGCGGGATAAAATCCTCGCCGTTCAGGGTGGTGGCCACGCTGTAGGGGCCGTGGCTGTGTAATACCGCGCCCGCCTGCGGGTTTTTGGCATAGACCGCGCGGTGCAGCGGTGCGTCCAGTGAGGCGCCGGCCGTTGGCTCGCCGTCCAGCGGGCAGCGCAGCAGCGCATCGGCTTCCAGCGTATCGGCGCAGGCGCCGCTCGGCGTTATCCAGTAGTCGCTGTTGCTGCGTACCGAGGCATTGCCGCTGTGGGAGTCGTTGAGGCCGTACTGGCGTAGCCAGTGGTAGTGGCGTACCAGGTCAAGACGTGGATCCATAGTTTTAGTGTCCGTACAGAAAGAATGGCTCTCGCCGGGACGCAAAGATCGCAGAGCTGTACCTTATTGTAAATAAAGGCACACTAAAATCCATTCCTGGCATCTTTGCGTCCTGGCGAGAGAAATATTGACGTTTATGAGCAGGCACTGGCCACATTTCGTGAGCGGGTTGGGGATATTCGGCGCCGTTTTCCAGTCCAATAGCGGAACCCGGGCAGCAAGCGGTACAATACCCGCAAAATACAAGTCTGCGAATCCTTAATTTTACTTAACAGAGCGGTACACAATGAATTATCGAAACCCCGGCCGCAATCGCGGTTTTACACTGATTGAAGTCATGGTGGTGGTGGTCATCCTCGGCATTCTGGCCGCGGTGCTGGTGCCCAAGGTCATGGATCGGCCCGACGAGGCGCGCAAGGTGAAGGCGGCACAGGACATCCGTGCCCTGGAGTCTGCACTGAACCTCTACAAACTGGATAATTTTGATTATCCCACCACTGACCAGGGCCTGGAGGCGCTGGTCGAGAAGCCGGATATTCCGCCCGAACCGACGCGCTGGAAAAGCGGTGGTTATATTGACCGCCTGCCACAGGACCCCTGGCGCCTGCCTTACCAGTACCTGAACCCCGGTGTGCATGGCGGTATCGATATTTTCTCTACCGGGCCGGATCGCCAGCCCAGTGATGACGATATCGGCAACTGGACGCTGCAATAAGCGACGGCTGCGTGATAACGGCGCCGATACGGGCACGACAGCCTGCCGCCGGCAGGCTGTTTGCGTTGCAGCGTGGCTTCACGCTGCTGGAGCTGATGGTGGTGCTGGTGATTATCGGCGTCATCCTCAGCTTTGTCAGCCTGTCCTCGGGTGGCGATTCACGCGCCGAACAGATGCAGCGCGAGGCACAGCGCCTGATTGCACTGCTTGAGCTTGCCAGCGAAGAGGCGGTGTTGCGCAGCGAACAACTGGCGATACGCTTTGGCGAGACTGACTACGAATTCATGATTCTGCGCGGTGGCCGCTGGCTGGCGCTGGAGGATGACCAGGCCCTGCGCCTGCGCGAATTGCCGAAGGGTATCGAGCTGCGCCTGGAGCTGGAGGAGAACCCGCCGCCGGGCCTGAGTGCTGAAGACGCCGATGCGCCGCAGGTGTTCCTGCTGTCCAGCGGCGAAATGACGCCTTTTGCGCTGGTGCTCTCGGCGCCGGAGAGCGAGCGCAAGTTCCGGATCAAGGCGACGTTGCTGGGCCACCTGGCGCTGGAAGACGAGGAATGAAACACGCTGCACAGGGTTTTACGCTGCTGGAAGTGCTCATCGCCATGGTGGTGCTGGCGCTGTCACTGGGTGCGGTGATCCAGTCGACGGGTGACTACACCGTCAACCAGGCCTACCTGCGCGACCGCACCTTTGCCGAGTGGGTGGCGCGCAACCAGCTGGCCACGGCGCTGATGGCCGAGACCTGGCCCTCGACCGGGCAGACCCGGGGCGAGGTCGAGTTCCCGAAATCCGTTTCCGGCTCCGGCGGGCGCGAATGGCGCTGGGAGATGCAGGTATCGCAGACGCCGGAACAGGATCTGCGGCGCCTGGATATCGATGTGTTTCCGCTGGATGCCGATGATGATGCGCAGCCACTTGCAACGCTCAGCGGCTTTATGGGTAAGCCATGATGCAGCGTCAGGCCGGTTTCACCCTGCTCGAACTGCTGGTGGCGCTGTCCATCTTCGCCCTGATCAGTGCCATGGCCTACGGCGGCCTGCAGGGCGTCATGAACCAGCAGCAGCATACCTCTGTGGCTGCGCAACGCCTGGCCGACCTGCAGAAGGCCTACCGTATTATGCAGCGTGACCTGGAACAGATCGCTGCGCGCCGGATCCGTAATGAATTCGGCGACCCCGTCGAGGCGCTGGTCGGCGGGCGCGGTTTTACCGGTATCGAGTTCAGCCGCGCCGGGCATCCCAACCCGGCCGGGTTCCTGCGCAGTGAGCTGCAGCGCGTGGCCTATGTGCCCGGCCAGGACACCCTGCTGCGCCAGACCTGGCGGGTGCTGGACCGCGCCCAGGACACCCGCCCCGACGAGCAGGTGCTGGTGGAGGGTATCACCCGTTTCAGCATGCGCTTCCTGGACAGCGAGAATAAATGGCAGGAAGCCTGGCCACCTCCGCAGCCGAACCAGATCCAGAACCAGAACCAGGCACAAAACACGCCGCCACCCTTGCCGCTGGCCGTCGATGTGCAACTGGAGCTGGAGGACTACGGCATCCTGAACTGGATATTCCGCCTGCCGGCCATGTATGTGCCCACCCAGACGCCGGGTGGCGCGGGGAACAACAATCCCCCGGCCGGCAATAATGGGGCGCCGACATGACGCACACGCGGCAGCAGGGTGTAGCCCTGATCACGGCACTGCTGGTGGTGGCCATCGCCACCGTGGCGGCGGTTTCCATGGCGACGCGCCAGCAGTTGGATATCCGGCGCACCGCCAGCCTGCTGCATAGCGAGCAGGCTTGGGCCTATGTGCTGGGTGCCGAGAGCTGGGCGCGGGTGATACTGATGCGCGACAAGCAGGACGGCAACATCGATACACTGAGTGAAGACTGGGCCACGCGGCCGCCGGTATCGGTGGTCGAGGGCGGCACGATCCAGGGGCGCATCCTGGATATGCAGGGCCGTTTCAACGTCAACAGCCTGGTGGTGAATGGCGAGCCGGATAAGGACAATATCGATCGCTACAAACGCCTGCTGCGCCTGCTGGACCTGGACGAGGCGCTGGTGGACCCGCTGGTGGACTGGATCGACGCCAATATCGATGTGCGCTTCCCGGATGGCGCCGAGGACGAGGCCTACCTGCTGCTGCCGGTGCCGTACCGCGCCGCCAACCGCCCATTGGTGGATATCAGTGAACTCAGGCTGGTGCAGGGTTACGAACCGGAAGTGCTGGCGAAGCTGCAGCCCTTTGTCAGTGCGCTGCCGGAGCCCACTGCCATCAATATCAATACCGCCAGCGCTGAGGTGCTGAGCATCCTGGCGGAGAATATGAGCCTGGCGGACGGCGAGGCACTGGTCGAGGCGCGCGGTGAAGAAGGTTACACAAAGGTCGATAGCCTCAGTCAGCAGCCGGCGCTGAATGGCAAGCAGCAGTTCAACCCGGGCACACTGAGTGTGGAAACGAAATGGTTCCTGCTGGTCAGTGAGGCCAATATCGGCCAGGGGCGTGCGCGTCTCGCCAGCCTGATCCAGCGTGGCGACCAGGCGGCGCGGGTCGTGCGCCGGCAGCGTGAGTTCGCCGAGCTGGTGGTGGCCCCGGTAAAAGAAGAAACGACGACCGGCAGCGCCGCGACGAATTAACGCCCCGGGGCGGGTGCGGCAAGCTGTTGGTCCGCCGGGACTGTATATAGATGAACATGATACGATGGCACATCGATTTCTGGACACGGTTAAATGGCTGAAACGCTACTGATCCGCCTGGCGCCTGCACTGCAGGGGTTCCGCGACTGGCTGCTGGTGGATGAACAGGGACAGGGCAAGGGCCCTGTGCAGAACGGTGCGCCCGACGCAGGCGTGATCGCGGCGGTGCGACGCGTGGTGGTGCTGGTGCCCGGTGCAGAGGTGTCGCTGATGGCGGCACAGGTGCCGGGTCGTAACCGTCAGCGTGTGTTGCGCGCTGTTCCCTATGCACTGGAAGAACAGCTGGCGGACGATGTCGAGCAGTTGCACTTTGCCCTGGGTGGAGCCGATGCGGATGACCGCTACCCGGTGGTGGTGGTGGAACGCAATCACATGGACGGCTGGGCCGCACTGTTGCAGGCGCAGGGCATCAGCGCCAGTCAATGGGTGCCGGACATCCTGGCCGTGCCGCATGAAAGCGACAGCTGGAGCCTGCTGGTCGACGCGGACAATGTGCTGGTGCGCAGCGGTGAATACAGCGGCTTCAGTGTGAATATGGAAAACCTGCCAATGGTGTTCACGCTGATGCAGGCGCGTGAGGAAACACCGGCCGCGGCCCGTGTCTATGGCAAGGCACTGTTTGAACTGGAAGGCATCGAACTCGAGTTCGTCGATGAACAGCGGGTGGCGCTGGAGTACCTGGCGCGCGGCCTGATGCAGGGGCCGGTCATCGACCTGTTACAGGGCGATTACAGCCGGCGCGAGGAATGGGGGCGCCTGTTGCGGCCCTGGAAAACCAGCGCGGCGCTGCTGCTGGCCGGGCTTGTCGTTGCCGGGGCGTCCACCGGCCTCGATTATTACCGCCTCTCGCAGCAGCAGGAGCAACTGACTGCCGAGATCGAGGCGCTGTACCGCAAGACTTTTCCCAATGCGCGCCGCATCGTCAATCCGCGTGTGCAGATGGAACAGCAACTGACCGCCCTGCAACGCAAGAGCGGTGGCGGCAGCACGGATTTTCTCGCCATGCTGGCGGAGACGGCCAATGTGATACGTGCGGCCAAAGGCATTTCCGTGCAGGGCGCCAGTTACCGTGACGGTCGCCTGGACCTGGAGCTGATGGCGGACAACCTGCAACTGCTCGACAAACTCAAACAGGAACTGATCGCCGGCGGCAACCTGCAAGCCGAGATCCAGTCGGCGACCACCGAGGCGGACCAGAAAGTTAAAAGCCGTATGCGGGTACAGGGGAGAGCCTCATGAAAGACTGGTTTATGGGGCTGGAAATGCGCGAGCGGCAGCTGCTCAGCGGTGGCGCCGCGGTGCTGTTGCTGTTGCTGCTGTACGTCATGATCTGGGAGCCGCTGGCCAGTGAATACAGCGCGCTGCGCGAGAGTGTTGCGCAGCAGAAGCAGAACCTGGTGTGGATGCAAAAGGCGGCGGCGCAGATCAAGGCCCTGCAGCGCAGCGGCGCCGGTGCGCCGCGTGGTCTGAGTGGCCGTTCACTGCTGGCGGTGGTGGACCAGTCGGCGCGTTCCGGGGG
>DRNU01000080.1 GCA_011374975.1 Gammaproteobacteria bacterium
GACCGACTACTTACCATTCAGTGACCTTCATATTAATTGAGGTCAGAGTAAAAACTCCTGGTTGGCATTGCGGGACGAAAGAAAGTGTAACCTGACACGCACTCATCAACAGCAGCAACCCGTGTTAATTGGGGGCAAGAGATAGCGCTGGTTTACCGGTTTACCGATAACGGTAAAATTACACAGCCTCCTGTACCTACCAATGACACATCTCTGGCGATTTATTCAAATACTGCTGGTTTTCCCGTTCCTCGCGGCCATGGTGCTCGCGCTATGGGAAGCCTGGGTCAAAGATTCGAGAATCGAGTATGTCGCTCTTGGCGTGGCGGTTTTCCTGGTACTCGGCATCCGGGCAATCCAGCGCAGGATCAGGCAACTGAAAAATCCGCAACCACCCGAACCGGAAATTCCGGAAGTACCTGTAGAACAGGAAGTAACTGTAACCCGTTACATCATCAGGTTCGGGATTGTCTACACGCTGGGACTCATTGCGCTGTCGGTCGTCTTTACCATTTTCGACCTGGATCACAATACCGGCGCATCGACAGGCTTGCTGGGGGAAGAACAGGGACTGGCAGAAATAGTCCCGCGTGCAGATCAATTGAGCATTCCCCTGATTGCAGGTGTATTTGGTTTTGTGTCGTTAATGTATCTGGCGGTTCTTGAGTATAGCTTTGGCGGCCTTGCGAAAAAACATTATGCCGGCCTGAAGAAAAAGGGGAAGCTGTAGAAACCGGGAGGAAGGGGGTTTGCTCCCCGCAATCAGCTGAGAACCACCGACAGGAAACTCGCCCAGGACATTGCCACCAGGACAACCACAATTACCATCGGAAAACCTTGAAACGTAAACATTGGACCCAGCCCCGCTATCAATCTGAATATTAGCGTTATCTTATCTTAGTCGCCATCATCCTTCAAATCCGGCTTGCGAGGAATGCGCGGATCGTCATCGTCCATCAGGATGCGGTGCGCCGGCCCTTCCAGATCCTCGAACTGACCGGAACGGATCGCCCACAGGAAGATCCAGATGGCCACGCCCATGATGACCAGGCTGACCGGTATTAACAAAAACAGAATATCCATCTCACTCCACAGGCGTATTGCGCAGCCGCAAGGCGTTGAGCACCACCACCAGCGAGCTGGTGGACATGCCGATAGCGGCCATCCATGGTGCAACCCAGCCACCCGCCGCCAGCGGTAGCACAATCAGATTATAGACCAGTGCCCAGGCCAGGTTCTGGCGGATAATGCGCAGGGTGCGGCGGCTGGTACGTACCGCCGCCACCAGGTGCGGCAACTGTTCCGACAACAGCACCATATCGGCACTGGCATGCGCCAGCTGGGTACCGCCACCCATCGCCAGCGATACCTGCGCACCGGCCAGTACCGGGGCGTCGTTGACCCCGTCGCCGACCATGGCCACCACCGCGCCCTCTGCCTGCAAGGCCTGGATGCGCGCCAGTTTGTCCCCGGGGCGGCAGCGCGCCTGGAAGTGTTCGATACCCAGCTCATTGGCCACCGCCTGTACCGTGCCGGCCTCGTCACCGCTCAGCAGTTCCACCTCCAGACCCAGCGCCTTCAGCCCCTGCACGGCGCTGGCGGCATGCTCGCGCAGCCGGTCACTGAAACTGAAATGCGCCAACAGCCCCTGTGCGGTACCCAGCACGACACCGGTCGGATCATCGGCCCCGGCATCACCGGCAGCGGCTAACTCACTGTTTGTATTTGCATCCTGCAAGGCCAGCACGAATACGGGAGTACCAATGCGATAGCACTGCCCGTCGATACAGCCCTCGACACCCTCCCCGGCCCGGGCGGTCAGGTTCTCGGCACACAGGCTGTCACTGTCTGTTTCCGCGCGCAGCGCCTGCGCCAGCGGGTGTTCGGAACGCTGCTCCAGCGCAGCGGCAATACGCAGACAATCCTCGCGCCCGATACCGGATAACAGCTCGATATTCTCCAGGTGCAGACGGCCTTCGGTCAGGGTACCGGTCTTGTCGAAGATCACGTGGGTGGCACGCGCCAGCGTTTCCAGCGCATGCCCACGCGTGGTGAGCACACCGAGACGCGTCAGGGCCCCGGTGGCGGCAGTCACCGCCGCCGGTGTCGCCAGCGACAGCGCGCACGGGCAGGTCACCACCAGCACCGACAGCGTGACGGCGAAGGCGTGCACCGGGTCGTGCTGCCACCACCAGAAGGCAACGCCTGCCGTCAGCAGCAACAGGCCCAGCACAAACCAGCCGGCGATACGGTCCGCCATCCGGGCCACGCCGGGCTTTTCTGTCTGTGCCCGGTCCAGCAGGCGGACGATAGCCGACAGCACGGTCTGCTCACCGACTTTTTCGATCTCCATCACCAGCGGGCTTTCGTTATTGACCGTACCCCCTACCAGCAGGTCACCCGGCTTGCGCAGTTGCGGCAGACTCTCCCCGGTGAGCAGCGATTCATCCACCGAGCTGCTGCCCTCGACCACGCGACCATCGGCCGGCACGCTCTCGCCCGGCCGCACCAGCACCCGGTCCCCCACGGCAAGGTCGGCCACCGGCACCCGCTCTTCGCCCGCAACCGTCAGGCGTGCCGCAGTGGCCGGCAGCAGTTTCACCAGTTCCTCGGCAGCCTGCCCGGCCCGGTGGCGCGCGCCCATTTCCAGGAAACGCCCCGCCAGCAGGAAGAAGGTGAACATGGTGACCGAATCGAAATAGATCTCGCCCTGGTCCGTGATGGTGTGCCAGGCGCTGGCCAGGAAAGCGGCGCCGATAGCCAGCGACACCGGCACATCCATACCCGCCTGGCGGCGTTTGACATCACGCCAGGCGCTGGTGAAAAAAGGCCGCGCCGCATACAGGATCACCGGCACGGTGATCAACAGGCTGACCCAGCGCAGGAAACTGCGCAGGCCCGCATCCATGCCTTCATCGGCACCGGCATACAGCGCTACCGCCAACATCATCACCTGCATCATGCCCAGGCCGGCAACGGCCAGCCGGCGCAGCGCCTGGCGGCGTTCCTTTTTATAGAGCTGTTCCTGGCGCCCGGGGTCAAAAGGATGCGCGTGGTAACCGATGGCGCTGATAGCCTCCAGGATCTGGCTCAGCTGGATACGCTCGTTGTCCCAGCGCACCCGCGCACGATGCGTCGAGTAATTCACCGCAAAATCGAGCACGCCGGGCAGCGCCTTCACGTGCCGCTCGTTGAGCCATACACAGGCCGCACACACAATGCCTTCCAGGATCAACGAAGCCGAGCGCTCCTCGCCAACCTGTTGTTGCACGAAACTCTGCTGCAAATCAGCGCGGTCGTATACCTCCAGTTCTTTGAGCTGTTCGGGAACCAGTTCCTGGGCGCGGGGCGACTTCTCCGTGCGGTAGCGGTAAAAGTCCGTCAGGCCACCGGCGATAATGGCGTGCGCCACGGCTTCACAACCACGACAACACATGGGCTCACGCCGGCCGTCAATCTCCACGCCATAGTCCGCCCCCGGCGGCACCGGCAGGCCGCAGTGAAAACATTCCTGGTGTGTATCGGTATCAGTCAAGGAGATGAGATCTCGGGACCGGGCAGGATGAGAGCCCGCATTCTACTACGGCTTCGGCCCCGGTTCCGCAACAGACGTGCTCGCGTGCAGCTCGTGCAACTGCTCGCCGCGTTTGATTTTCAGCACCAGGTTCCACACCCCGGGCTGCGGCAGCGACAGCACGACGCGATACAGCCCCGGCTCAACTTCGCCCATCTCGAATGTCTGGTCGAGCCGACTGTCGGAGGGACGCTGAAAAGTGCCACTCAGTTGCGCAAACCTCACCGGGGCACCATCCTGTTCGGATACCCGTACCTGGAACGGCACCTGCTGCCCGGCCACCGGCTCGACCAGCCAGCCTTTACTGACCTGCCAGCCACGCTGCTGCTGACGTTCCACCTGCTGGAGGTATTCGTTATACAGGCCTTCTTTTTTCTGGAAGTCATTGGCCACGGTGCCGGGAAATGCCGAGCGCACCTGTTTCTGCGCGGCGGATTCCGGCAACAACAGGCCGGCCAGCGGTTTCGGCAGGCCCTGGCTGGAGATAACCACCATCACACCATCCACGGCGAACAGCGTAATAAAGAAAAGGATGATCACAGCCGGCCCCCAGTGGAACCAGCGGCCGTCGCCCCGGCCACCGGAAGCCGCCAGGCGCTGCTCGCGCGAGTAGCTGACAATACCCAGCAGGTAGGCAGTTACCGCCAGCACCGCCACGTACATGGCAATCACGTCGGCACCCGGCCAGTTGATCAGGCTGTAGATCATCACAGCGGTCACCGACAGCAAGGCCACAGCCAGCGCGGCCTGCCGGCCACTCATCGGCGTCAACAGGTACAGCGCAAGAAACACCAGCACCTCGAGAACGGCGCCCAGCGGCAGAGCCAGCAGTGAGTGCAGCATCAGTTTCCGTCTCCCGGTAAATAGAAGGTCGCCGGCGCACTGTACATGCCGAGATCCTTTCTGCGCTGCGGGACCACATCCAGAAAGAAACTGCGCGAACCTTTCTCGCCATGACTGGAGCGCCAGCGCACCCGCACCCGCACCCGCAGGCTGTGTTGTGCAGGCAACAGCAAGGCGCCGAAACGCCCGACATCCAGCTCGGCACCGGCCAGACCATGCATCATGATCGCCAGGTCAATGGGTTCATCGGTCTTGTTCTCCAGATGCAGTTCGTAGCTGTTCTGTATGCGGCCGTCGGACAGACGTACAAACAGCGGCTGCCGCACCTGCACCACGGTCATCTCCAGCGGTGCCTTGTTGCTGACACTCCACGCCAGTGCGCCGATGGCGGCCAGTAATGCGACACCGTAGGCGATGGTCCTGGGTTTCCAGATACGGCTTTCTTTGCCCGCGGCCTGCTTCTCCGAGGTGTAACGGATCAGGCCCTGCCCCCAGCCCAGCGAATCCATAATGGTGTCGCAGGCATCGATACACAGCGCACAACTGATGCACTGCACCTGCAGGCCATCACGAATATCGATGCCGGTCGGACATACCTGCACGCAGAAACCGCAATCGATACAGTCGCCGACACCCTGCTGCTGACGTTGTTCACGGCTTTTCAGCTCGCGCGTCACTTTACGGCGACCCTGCCCGCCTTCACCGCGTTGCACATCATAGGCAACGATACGCGTGTCAGCATCGAACATCGCCGACTGGAAGCGCGCATAGGGACACATATAGGTACACACCTGTTCACGCGCCAGCCCCGCCATGACATAAGTGGTCGCAGTCAGGAACAAAGTGGTGGCATAAGCCGCAAAGGGCGCTGAACCGGTAAACCAGGCCACCACCAGCTCGGGCGCGTTACCCCAGTACAGGGTAAAGGTCAGCCCGGTCCAGAACGCGGCCAGCAACCACAACAGGTGCGTGGCCCCCTTGCGCAGCAGCTTGTTTGCCGACCAGGGCGCCTTGTCGAGACGAATGCGTGCCACACGGTCGCCCTGCGTCAGGCGCTCGATCAGCATGTACAGGTCGGTCCACAGGGTCTGGAAACAGAAGTAGCCGCAGAACACACGACCGGCAATACCGGTCACAAAAAACAGCAGCAGCGCGGCGATAAGCAGGATGCCGGTCAGCCAGAACAGGTCCTGGGCATACACCACAAGGTCAAACAGGTAAAACTTGCGCCCGGCAATATCGAACAACACCGCCTGGTCGGGTCCGACGTTACGCTCCCAGCGTAACCAGGGCAGCAGGAAATAAACGCTGTAGGCAAACCCCAGCACGCCCCATTTGAACGTGCGGAAGCGCCCCTTGACAGAGCGTGGATAGATTTTGATGCGCTGCTGGTACAGCGCGTCTGTGCCGGAACCCGTCATCAGGACGGTGCGATTCAGGACACCGGGAGATGGCCTACTGGCCACCTCCCAGTTCATGGACGTACACAGTCAGCAACTTGATCTGGGCCGGGCTCAGGCGCTCGGACCAGTGTGGCATCGTGCGTTGCACACCGTTGGCAATAACACCTTTTACCAGTGCTTTCTTCGCCGCCAGGTCCGGTGCGGATTCAACCGCCACGATAGTCCAGACACTGTCGGTCAGGTTGGCTGCGCCCTGGGACTTCAGCCCGGTACCGGTGCTGGTATGGCAGTAATGACAACCACCCGCATCAGTCTGGAAAATATCCCGGCCGCGCGCGCTGGCGGCAGCATCCACCTTGTGCCCGGACAGGCTCAGTACGTAGCTGGCAATATCGTCGAGCTGTGCATCGTCGAAAGTTTCGCGGAACGCCGGCATGAAACCGTAACGCCCGTCGCGGATAGTCGTCTCTATGGCATCGACTGAACCACCCCACAACCAGTCGTCATCCGCCAGGTTCGGAAACAGCCCCATCACGCCTGCACCACCTGTGCCGTGGCAGGGCGCGCAGTTATCGCCGAAGATGCCGTTGGCCATGGAGCGCGTGAAAGCCATCATCTCCGCATCACCGAGAATTTCCGAGTAGCTGGCAGCGGCCACCTTGTCCGTGTATTCACGACTCAGTACAGCGCTCTTGCCTTCCTGCAGGTCCTTCAGCAGCAGTGAACGCGTATTCCAGTGCGTGGTCTTTTCATTGCCCTCGCCGTCCACGAAGGTAATGGTATTCATCACGCCCTTGGTGAAACTGTCGGCCACCGGCCAGGCGGGATAAAAAATCCAGTACACCACGGCAAACACAACAGTGGCGTAGAACGACCACAGCCACCAGGTCGGCAACGGGTTGTTGAACTCCTGGATATCACCGTCCCAGGCGTGACCCGTGGTCTGGACCGCGCCGCCTGATTTAGTTTTTTCCTGATTCATGCATTTCTTCCTCGCCGCCAGCGGCGTTTAAATCTGTTTCATCATCCTGCAAGGGCATGTACTTGTAGGACTCCAGCCGCACACCGCGCTCTTTTCCCGTATAGACATAGATCAGGATCGCGCAGAACGTCGTAAAGAACAGCAGCAATGCCACTATCTTGCTGTTCCCGTGGCTGGTAATCCAGAGCATCCAGTCAGGCATGAGTGCTGTCTCCGGTCTTTCACCGGAAGTCGGTGAAATAACCCTCGTCATACTTGCTGAAGTCCACCATGGTGCCCAGCATCTGCAAGTAGGCAACCAGCGCATCCATTTCCGTGATACGCCCGTGCTGACCGTCGTAGTTGTTGGCCAGCGCCTGCTGCATCAGGTTTTCCTCGGCGCGCAGGATGTCCAGCTGGTCGGCGACATCGACACCGAACTCGGCAACGTTGCTGTCGTACTCCTGCTGCGTTTCCGAATACGGCACCCCGGTCACCTTCAGCGCACGCATACGGTCCTGCACATCCGAATAGTCCAGGTCGTTCTCCAGCAACCACTGGTAATTGGGCATGATGGACTGCGGCACCACGCTGCGCGGGTTGACCAGGTGTGCCACATGCCATTCATTGGAATACTTGTTGCCCACCCGCGCCAGGTCCGGACCGGTACGCTTGGAGCCCCACTGGAAGGGATGGTCGTACTGGGATTCCGCCGCCAGCGAGTAGTGGCCGTAACGCAGCCATTCGTCGCGGAACGGGCGAATCATCTGCGAATGACACAGGTAACAGCCCTCGCGCTGGTAAATATCGCGGCCGCGCAACTCGAGCGCGGTGTAGGGACGCACACCCTCCACTTCCTCAACGGTATCGCTGATGTAAAACAGCGGCACGATCTCTACCAGGCCACCGATACTGACCACGATCAGGGTCAGCACGACCAGCAGACCGGCGTTGGTTTCTATACTTTCGTGTTTGATCACTTTCGGGTTACTCCGGAATCAGATACGCGCCATTTTGGCGGCGAGTTTGGCATCCAGCTCGGCGGCTTCAACACGCGCCTTGCGTATAGTCATGATCATGTTGTACGCCATCACGGCGACACCGCTGACGAAGAACAGGCCGCCCAGGGCACGCACCACGTAGGGGCTGTGCAGGAAGACAACGGTCTCCACGAAGGTGTAGGCGAGGTTGCCGTAGTCATCGAAGCTGCGCAGCATCAGGCCCTGGAAGATACCGGCCACCCACATGGCGGTGATGTACAGCAGGATACCGATGGTCGCCAGCCAGAAGTGCACGTACACCAGGCGCGTGCTGTACAGGCGGGTGTCATACAGGCGCGGCACCATATGGTAGAACGAACCGAACGACACCATGGCCACCCAGCCCAGCGCACCCGAGTGCACGTGACCGATAGTCCAGTCCGTGTAGTGGGACAGCGCGTTGACACTTTTCAGCGACATCAGCGGACCTTCGAAGGTCGACATGCCGTAGAACGACAGCGAGGTAATCAGGAACAGCATGATGGGGTCGGTGCGCAGTTTGTCCCAGGCGCCCGACAGGGTCATGATGCCGTTGATCATGCCGCCCCAGGAAGGCAGCAGCAACATGATGGAGAAGGTCGCTGCCAGTGTGGAGGTCCAGTCCGGCAGTGCGGTCCAGTGCAGGTGATGCGCGCCCACCCACATATACAGGAAGGCCAGCGACCAGAAGTGCACGATCGACAGGCGGTAGGAATACACCGGGCGGCCGGCCTGCTTGGGCACGAAGTAATACATCATGCCGAGGAAGGCAGCAGTCAGGAAGAAGCCCACGGCATTATGCCCGTACCACCACTGGGTCATGGCGTCCTGCACACCCGAGAACAGGCTGTAGGACTTGAGCGAGAACATGCTGACCGGCACGGCGAGGTTGTTGAAAATATGCAGCAGCGCAATCACCAGGATAAAGGCGATGTAGAACCAGTTTGCCACATAGATATGCGGCTGGGAGCGGCGCCGGACGGTCATGATGTAGACCGTAAAATACAGCACCCAGGTCACCAGGATGATCAGGTCGATAGGCCATTCGAACTCGGCGTATTCACGCGACTGGGTATAACCCAGCACATAGCTGATAACACCGGCAACGATCGCAGTCTGCCAGCCCCAGAAGGTAAAGCCCGCCATCCAGTCACTGTACAGCCGCGTCTGGCAGGTCCGCTGCACAACATAATAGGATGTCGCGAATAAAGCGCTGCCGCCAAAGCCAAAGATAACCAGCGTGGTGTGAACCGGGCGCAGGCGACCGAAAGTAATCTCGGGAATATTGAAATTCAGCGCCGGCCAGGCCAGCTCGGCCGCAATATAGACGCCGGTAGCCATACCCAGCAGACCCCAGACCAGGGCCATGATGGCGAATTTCTTGATGATTTCGTAATTGTACTGCTCGGCGCTGCCGATTCCCGTCTGTGCCATTTTTCCTGCCTCGTAACGTTCGAGCTGGCTATCAACCCCCCGTGTGGGGGCGTAAAACAGTGTATTCTAATATACAAATGCACTGAAAACAAAGCCCGTAATTTTATCATGGACTTTTGTCTGTATCCCGGCAGCAAGAGCCGACCGGGCGCCTCGGAGGTACAAGTGTAGTGCAGGAAGGCCGGCCCGTCGCGCCGTTACAGGGCGGGCGGCGATATGAGAATGCGCAGGGCACATTATTTTACGTCATTCCGGCCTGCGCCGGAATGACGGGTTACCCGGAAAACAACCGACCCAGGCGCTTGGCCGTGTGGGTACAGAAACGCGCTGTCTGCTGCGCATACCAGGCAACGCGGCCCGGCTTGACCCAGCTCATCTGGATCATCCGCCGCTCACCCTCGAAGCGCTTGTAGCCGTGCCAGGATTTGTCGCAACGCCGGAATGCCAGCACGGTGCCGCCCAGCGGCGGGACCTCGGCACTGTAATCCTCAATGTCCCGGTCCGAACGCAGGAAGCGCAGCCGGCCACCTTCCTGCTCCCACTCCGGATTGAAATACACCAGCAGGGTAATGATCTTGCTCCAGTGATCGGTATGGATATGTCCGTCACTGGGTTCCGAGTACTTGCGCACAGTAATGGTCTTGATGGCGCCATTCAGGTCCACACCGAACTTGGCGGCGATATGCTGCTCGAACTCCGGGCTATCCAGTTCTTCCAGCAAATGCCTGAAGCTGGGGCCGTAATCGAGGTCCTGCGGGTCAAAGTTGGCCGGCTTGTCGATGTGCGGGTAGTCCCGATTGAGTTCCTCGATGCTGTCGGGCCCGATCGCGTCCTTGACCACGATGAAGTCGAAGGGGTCCCGGTTCAGCGGTGTACTATCGAATGCGGCAAGATTCAGCACAGACATATTAGATCCATCCTTCAGGCCGCCAGCGGCGGCGTGTTTTCGATAAGTTGCAGTGCATCGTGGCGCAGGTGGTTGCGCGCCATGGCTTCCCGCAGCTGGGTTTCTGTCACCACGCCCTGCTCCAGGCATTCGCGCACCAGGCCGAAGAAGAACTGCTCCTGCTTCGGGTCGGGGTGACGGCCGTAGCGACCCAGCAGGCCGTAGTCGCCGAACAGGCCGCGCCGCGCGCGGCGCAACCAGTGGCGCGGCGGAAACAGCCGGAATGAGTCGGCCGGGCGGTAGTCGATCGGCAGCCCGGTCTTCCACGGCTGGTGCTTGCGCTTGGTGGTGTGCAGCATTTTGGTCTGTTCGGTCAGGTGATCGAAATCATTCCATTCCGGTTCGAAGAAGCCGATGGTGTCCGGGTCCTCGTATTTCAGGCACACCCATTTCATATAGTCACGCCGGCCTTCGAACATGGCGCCGAACTGTTCCTCGAAGCGCCAGTGTTCAAGCCGGGCACAGTCCAGCAACATCACGCTGGTCGCCAGGCAGCCGCGTTTGCCCTTGTTGCCGGATTTGGGGCGGCACAGGATGGCCTTACCCTGCATGTCGCGCGACAACAGATCCCAGACATCGCCCACGGCAAACACGTCCGGGTCGATGACCAGCGCACGGCCGTGGTAATTCATCAGCTGCGGTGGCAGAAACCGGCTGGGCGTGAAAGACTGCAGGTCATCGCGCACCCAGAGCCGCTTGCCGCCGTCGCGCAGGAAATGCCGGCCCTCGTGCTGACGGAACACGGGAATATCATCGTAGTCCATGATGCGCACGTCGAAACACTCATTGTGCTGTGAATTGCGCCGCAGTGCATATTCGGCAACGATGGCGCCAAGCATCTGTTTTTCATTGGCCTGGATGAATACACAATAGTCCATGCAGCTGCCCTCCCTCGGCCCTGCGCACCGGCATATCAGGGTATACAAACGGTTGATTCTAACTATCCATTTTCTCCAGACATTGATCCAGATCAACATCGCGTGTTGACCTTTTGATAATATTAGGCGCGATCATGCAGAGGGATGGCCCGATGAAACTGAAAGTCTACATTCAGAGTAACGAACGGCAATGGCTGGGGGCGCTGGTATCCGCCTACTCGATGAAGCGCAACTCGGCGCACCCGGAAGCCTTCGACGTCGAAATCATGCACGTCAAGGACTACCCTTTCCTGGCTGAAAAAGAAGGCCAGACTTTCCTGCGCGGCGGCACCCACCGGGTCTGGCGCATGGAGGACCTGCAGTCGTTTACGCCGCTGCGCTTCATGCCTCCCAAACTGATGGGCCACGAAGGGCGGGCGGTGGTGGTCGATCCTGACGTATTCGCCGTCGGCGACGTCTACGATCTGTTTACCCGCGACATGCAGGGCGCCGCCGCCATGGGCCGGCGCCGCTCCCACAAGCAGGAGAAAGCCTGGCAGATTGCCACCAGCGTGATGCTGCTGGACTGCGCAAAATTGCGCCACTGGGAAACCGAGCAGGAATTCGACGAAATGTTCCAGTTCAAGCGCGACTACAAGGACTGGATCGTCCTGCGCCACGAGTCGCCCGATAATATCGGTATACTCGAGGACGAGTGGAACGATTTCGACCACCTCGATAAAAACACCAAAATGATCCACAACACCAAACGCCGCACCCAGCCCTGGAAGTCAGGCCTGCCGGTAGACTTCACCCCGGCGGACAAGTTGCGCAAATACCCGGCGCTGGCAAAGCTGAACCGCCTGCGCGCACGGGTTTTCGGTGAATACGGCCTGCTCGGCCGCTACAAGCCACACCCCGACCCGAAGCAGGAGCAGTTCTTCTTCGGCCTGGTGCGTGAGTGCCTGGAGCAGGGCATCGTCAGTGAATCCCTGATCCGCGACGAGATGCGCCAGAACCACGTGCGCCATGACGCCCTGCAACTGGTGGAAAAGACACCGCCACTGGCGGCGGCATAAGATGCAATACCTCAACTTCGACAAGTTCAAGGCTATCGACGCCGATGAATTCCGGACCACCCAACCCTACCCCTGGCTCAACCCGCAGGGCCTGCTGACCGACGAAGGCTACCGGTTGCTGCTGGACAATATGCCCGACGTGTCCCTGTTCGAAAAAAAATTCGGCTATGAGCGTATCGCGGGCCAGAAGCCGCATGACCGTTACTCGCTGGAATACGCGCCTGACACGCCTGTGCCGGAACCCTGGAAAGAATTCATCGCCGAGCTGTGCAGCGACGATTACCGCCTGACCCTGGCGAAACTGTTTGGCGCGCGCAAGATCAACCTGCGCTTCCACTGGCATTACACGCCGAACGGCTGCTCGGTATCACCGCACACGGATTCCGTGCGCGAACACGGCTCCCAGCTGTTTTATTTCAATTCCGAAGAAGACTGGGACCCGGCCTGGGGCGGTGACACGCTGGTACTGGATGACGGCGGGCAACTCGAATTCGAAACCGCACCTTCGCTCGATGATTTCAAAAACGAAATCGCTGCCAAATCGATAGGCAACTACAGCCTGATCTTTGAACGCACCCGCCACTCCTGGCACGCGGTGCGGGAAATACAGTGCCCGGAAGATCGCCTGCGGCGCGTATTCATTGTTGTGTCCAACCCGGAGAACCTGTACCGGACAGTACGCGACAAGGTGATGCGCAAGAACGTACAGCGCTTCTGAACGGCTACAACCTCAACATAAAGCAGGTGTTCGGTCGATCACTTCCAGCGCGTCGTGGCGCACGTGGTTCCGGCGCATTTCTTCCCGGATCATATCTTCCGTAACGATACCCTTCTCCAGGCACTCCTTGAGCAGGCCGAAGAAGAATTGCTCCTGCTTCGGGTCGGGATGGGGCTTGTAATGCCCGAGCAGCGCGTATTCACCGAACAGGTGACGCCGGGCGCGCATCAGCCAGCCGAACGGCGGGAACAGGCGGAAGTTTTCCGCCGGGCGCCAGTCGATCGGTAAACCCGCTTTCCACGGCTGGGTGCGGCGCCGCGTGTTGTGGATCATTTTGGTATTTTCATCGAGATTGTCGAAATCGTTCCAGGCATTCTCGAAAAAGCCGATGCTCTCGCGCGGCTCGTCCTTCAGGCAGATCCAGGGCTGGTAATCCTGCTCGAAGGTGAACATGCGGCGGAAGGTCTCTTCCACCTTCCAGTGTTTCAGCTGCGCGTTGTCCAGCAACATGACGCTGCTGGCCAGGCAACGGTCCACCACGCCCTTGGGACCGGCGCGGCGCCGGCACATGATGGCCTTGCCCTGCATGTCGCGCGACAGCAGTTCCCAGACATCGCCGACGGCAAAGATATCGGGATCGATCACCACCGAGCGCCCCTCGTAGCCCATCAGCCCCGGCGGCATGAAACGTGTCGGCGTGAAAGACTGCAGATCTTCGTTATACCAGGGGCGCTTCACGCCATCGCGCAGGTAGAGCCGGCCCTCGTATTCCTGGAAGAACGGGTAATCCTTGTGATGGATAATCCTGACATCAAACTTCTCGTTATTTTTCGAGTTGCGCCTGAGCGCATACTCGGCAACCAGCGCGCCAACGATCTGTTTGTGATTGGTATGTATAAAAACGCAATAGTCCATAAGCGGGTAGCCCTGTGATAGTTATCCGCAACGGATGCATCCGCCGCCAGGAAACCGGAATAACGGCAATCAGGCAGGTGCCAGCGGCGGCGTCCTGTCCAGCACCTCGAACGCATCGTGACGCACGTGATTCTGATTCATCTGCTCACGGATCATCGTCTCGCTCACCTTGCCCTGCTCCAGGCACTCCTTGAGCAGACCGAAAAACAACTGTTCCTGGTTTGGATCGGGATGCGGCTTGTAGTGTCCGAGAAAGGCATACTCGCCGAACAGCTTGCGCCTGGCCTTCATGACCCAGGCCAGCGGCGGAAAGTACGGGAATTTCTCACGCGGCCGGTGATCGATCGGCAAACCGGTTTTCCACGGCTGTGTTTTCCGCTTGGTGGTATGCAGCAGGCGCGTCTTTTCGGTAAGCCTGTCAAAATCATTCCACTCTTTCTCGAACAGGCCGATGCTTTCCGACGGCTCTGTCTTTAGGCAGATCCAGTTCATGTAGTCGCGTTTGCCGGCAAACATTTCATTGAAGTTGTCTTCGACTTTCCAGTGTTTCAGCCTGGCGTTATCCAGCAACATCACGCTGCTGGCGAGACACCGGTCGAACCTGCCCTTGGTACCGGTGCGGGAGCGGCACATGATGGCCTTGCCCTCCATGTCACGCGACAACAGATCCCAGATGTCCGACACGGCAAAGATATCCGGGTCGATCACCACCGAGCGCCCCTCGTAGCCCATCAGTTCGGGCGGCATGAAACGCAGAGGGGTAAATGATTGCAGGTCGTTATTGAGCCAGGGGCGGCGCATGCCGTCGCGCAGGTAAAGCTGCCCCTCGCGCGCACTGAAGAACGGATAATCCTTGAGCTCGATAAACCTGACATCGAACTTGTCGTTGTTCCTGGAATAGCGACGCAGGGCATGTTCGGCGACATAGGCGCCTACAATCTGCTTGTGATTGGTATGGATAAAGACACAGTGCTTCATGATGGCTCTCGCGTTGTCGATCCCTCAAACGCAGCATAACCGCATGCCCGGGACGGTATACCATCCCGGGCCACGCAGGTCAGGATTATCCGTGCACACGGTTCGCCGGTATGAAATCAGGCGTTTCCCCAAGATCCCGGAATTTGCGGTAGACGTTATTCAGATGCGTCCTCAGCGTTGCCCGTGAGATGGCCAGCTGCTCACAGATATCGGCATTGGATACGCCACGGATGGTCATGGAGACAACTTCGGTTTCGCGCCGGGTCAGCCCTTTCGACCTGTAGTAGGCCAGCGCCATTTCATATTTCTCTTTCAGCGGCTGGAGAAACGTAATGATGTGCTTCTCACTGCACAGCAGGGTGACATCGAAAAAAGAGCCATGTATCTGTTTATTCTTGTATATCCGGCTCCCCCAGTCTTTCCACTGGTGGCTTTTATCATCGGCGTACAACTCCATGCACCCTTTTTCACACGATTGCCCCACGCAATCCCCACAAATTTGCCGGCATTGCTCATTCTGCTCAAGAACCCGCTTGTTCTCGTCCTTGACGCACATGGCAATATTGTCTTCTAACAGTGATTCGGTCAGCACTCTGGTCACACCCGTATAGATACTAAAAACAGTAGCCACATCTTAATAGGCGTGGGGCGTCTAGCAAGACGCATGCACAGGAAAATCAGTCCCCGGAGTTGACGCAAGTCAATGAAAATGCAGAAAGGCAGGCATTTTCAGTCAATTGGGCATCTGGCCGTGACAGAACGTATCGTGTACATTCTGCCTCCTTGCACACTCACCCGGCAGCTACGTGAACGACATTTCAGAAAATCCTCCGTCAGCGGAGCGTCTCCCCGCCTTTCCCGTCGAGGCAGGTGTACCACGGCGGCTGGCCGTTGGCTGGCTGTCACTGGGACTGGCGGCCCTGGTGGCTTCCGGGCTGTTTTCCGTGCTGCTGGTCCTGTCACGCACCCCGGCGATCCAGGAATACATCCCGTTGCTGGATTTCTTCCACGTCGCGCTGGTGGTGCACGTGGACCTGTCGGTACTGATCTGGTTCCTGTCCTTCGCCGGTGTGCTGTGGAGCCTTGCCGTCGGCGCACAGGGCGCCGCCTGGGGCTGGTCAGCGCTGGCGCTGGGCGCCCTGGGCACCGCGATCATCGCCCTGGCCCCCTTTGCCGGTGCCGGCAACCCGCTGATGAACAACTATGTCCCGGTACTGGACCACCCGCTGTTCCTGGCCGGGCTCGGCGTATTCGGGACAGGATTCGCACTGCTGGTGGTCAGAACCCTGCTCACGCCGGCCCCTGCCGACGGCGCCCGGGGCGCCTGGACCACGGCACTGCGGTTCGCCATGCGCGCCGCTGCGCTGACAGCAGCCATTGCCCTGATGGCGCTGGCCTGGTCCTGGCTGGATATCCCCGCCGACATGCAGGGTCAGGGTTACTACGAGTTCCTGTTCTGGGGCAGCGGACACATCCTGCAGTTCACCCATACCTTGCTGCTGCTGGTCGCCTGGGTGTGGATGGCGCATGCCTGCGGCGCGAAGCCGGTCGTGAGCCGCAGGACGCTGACCCTGTTATTCGCCCTGGCCGCCAGCCCTGTGCTGCTCGCCCTGCCGATCTACCTGGGCGACGAGGTAGCCTCCCTGCAACACCGGCTGGAATTCACGCAACTCATGAAATACGGCGGTCTGGCCACTTTCCCCGCCATCGCCGTCATCCTGTTCAGCCTGCCGGCGACGCGGCGGGTGAACGCATCGCAACGGCCCGCGCGGGCCGCCCTGTTCGCCTCGCTGCTGCTGTTCGGCGCCGGCGGCATACTGGGCTACATGATTGAAGGCGTGAACGTGGTCATCCCCGCGCATTACCACGGCTCGATCGTCGGTGTAACGCTGGCCTTCATGGGGCTGACCTACCACCTGCTGCCGCAACTGGGGTTTGGCGCCCCGGCACCGCGCCTGGCAACTATCCAGCCGTGGGTCTACGGCGGCGGCCAGTTACTGCATATCCTGGGGCTGGCCTGGTCGGGCGGTTATGGCGTACAGCGCAAGACCGCGGGCGCAGCCCAGGGTCTCGACAGTATGGAGAAGATCATCGGCATGGGCATGATGGGGTTGGGCGGCCTGATCGCGATTATCGGCGGCCTGCTGTTCGTTATCGTGGCGCTGGGGGCCATGTGGCGTCGGCAATCCCGATAGCCATGGCGGTTATCCTGCGGTAATCGCTGGCAATCACCAGCGGGTCGTGGGGCGGTGAATTCAACGCCCGCAGCAGGCCGCGCGGGTCTATCAGGAAAATCGCCGAGGTGTGATCGATCAGGTAGCCCCCGTCACCGGCCGCGGCTTTCTGCTGCTGGCTCAGGATACCCAGCTGTCGGGTCAACGCCTCGATCTGCTGCTCCGAACCGCCGGCGCCCAGGAAACCCGGGTTGAAACCGGGGATAAAATCGGCCAGCCGCGCAACGCTGTCCCTGCCCGGGTCCAGTGACACGAACACAACCCTGGGCTGCTCGATATCGTCTCTCTGCTGCAACAGGTGGCTCACCTCGTTCAGTGCCGCCAGCACCGTCGGACAGACATCGGGGCAGTGCGTATAACCGAACACCATGAAGGTCCAGTGGCCCGACAGGTCGTCCCGGGTAAAGGGCTGCCCGTGATGGTCGATCAGCGTAAACCCGGGCATGGGGCCGGGCTCCCGGAACAGGGTGGCACTGATAGCCCGCTCCGGCGCCAGGCCGTGCTGCTGCTCGTCAAGGCTCCCGTCGTAGAGGGACAGCAGCCACTGGCGGCCCGCCAGCAGGGCCACCACGGCGACGGCCAGCAGGATCAGGCCCGGGGAAATCCTGGATTTTACCGCTTGCATCATGTGTCAGCCGAAAAAGGCGCGCACAGCCAGGCGCGCGTAGTGATCCGCCAGCAGGAAAGCAAACAGCAGGCTCAGGTAAAAAATGGAATAGGCAAACGTCTTCATCGCCAGTTCATCCGAGTCGCTGCGATAGAGGCGTATGGCATAACGCAGGAAACCGATACCCAGGGCAAGGGCACCGGACAGATAGAGCAGGCCGCTCATCTCGATGAAAAACGGGAAGGTCGATACTACGACCAGCACCAGGGTGTAGAGCAGGATCTGCTGCTTGGTAACCGCCACGCCGTGGGTGACCGGTAACATGGGAATACCCGCACGGCGGTATTCGTCACGGCGCTTGATCGCCAGCGCCCAGAAATGCGGCGGCGTCCAGACAAAAATAATCAGGAACAGCAGCAGCGCCTCGGTCGGCGCCGTGCCGGTTACGGCCGCCCAGCCGAGCACCGGCGGCGTGGCGCCGGCTGCCCCGCCGAGGACGATGTTCATGGGCGTGGAACGCTTCAGGTACACGGTATAGATCACCGCATAGCCGATCAGCGAGAGGAAGGTCAGCAGCGCGGTGAGCGGGTTGACGAACAGCACCAGTACCAGCATGGACAGCGCACCCAGCAGGATCGAGAACAGCAGCGCGGCCTGTGGCGGCAATTCACCGCGCGGCAGGGGCCGTCCCCGGGTGCGGCTCATGACTTCGTCGATACGGCGATCCACCCAGTGGTTGGCCGCCGCCCCCGAGGCCGCGCCCAGCCCGATCCCGAGCGAACCGAAGAACAGCGCGGAGAGGGGCAACGCCCCCGGTGACGCCAGCAGCATCCCCACGACCGCGGTAAACACAATCAGGGCCACGACCCGTGGCTTACACAGCGCCGCGTAGCTGCTGAAATGCACCACCAGCGGGGATGCGAGTACTCTCTCATTCATGATGGAACCACCGTTATCAGTGCCGGATCAGGTCTTTTCCGTGCCGTACTCGTACGGACCCCAGCCTTCCTCGATCTTGGGCACTTCTTCCCAGTTGCCGTGATCGAGCGGTGGTGACGTCGTCGTCCATTCCAGCGAACGCGAACCCCAGGGGTTGTTGCCCGCCTTGGGACCGGCAAACAAGGCATGTATCCAGTTAAACAGGACCAGCAGGAAACCGACACCGATGATAGCGGCACCGACGGTCATCCAGTACTGGTAAGGCTCCGCACCCGGGAACTGTGCATAGTCCCAGTAGCGGCGCGGCATGCCTTCCGTGACGCCAACTATCATCATCGGGAAGAAAATAACATTCACACCGACGAAGGTAATCCAGAAAGCCAGCTTGCCGACAAACTCGTTATACATCTTGCCGGTAAATTTCGGGAACAGGTAGTAAACCCCGCCGAAGATGGCAAAGGTTCCCGCCACCGCCATGACATAGTGGAAATGCCCCGGTATATAATAGGTGTCCGACACATGCAGTGTCAGTGACACAATAGCCAGCGGGATACCCGTCAGGCCGCCGATCAGCATCAGGAACACCACCGACAGCGCGTACAGCATGGGCGTCTCGAAGGAGATCGAACCCTTGTACAGCGTTCCGACCAGGCTGATGAACAGCAGGCCCACCGGTATACTGATCAGCAGGGTGGTCACCATCTGGCCGACACGTATCCAGTCCGGCATACCCGTGACATAAAGGTGATGGATCCAGACTTCACCTGCCAGCAGCAGAATGCCGCCGACGCCGCCATAAACCGCCGCCTTGTAATTGAAGATACGGTTACGCGCAAAGGTCGCAACGATATCGAACACAATACCGATGAACGGTAACAGGATGACGTACACCGCGGGGTGCGAATAGAACCAGAACAGGTTCTGGTAGACCAGCACATCGCCACCGCTCGACGGGTCGAAGAAATGTGTCCCGAGATATTTATCCAGCGATATGAGTGTCACCGCCGTACCCAGCACCGGTACGAAAATCAGCTGCAGGATAAAGGCCGCAAAGGTGCACCAGGTAAACATGTTCAGCTGGTTCCAGCCGATGCCGGGCGCACGCATGAAGGCAATCGTGGTAAGAAAGTTCACACCACCGAGGATGGATGCAAAACCCAGCAGCAACACGGTAAAGGTATACAGCGCCGTGTTGGCGAAGGTAATGGTGGAATACGGCGGATAACCCGTCCACATGACATCCGGCGGATCGGGCACCACAAAGGTCAGCAGCGCCAGGATCAGGCCCATGTAGAACAGCCAGACGCTCAGTGCGTTGATGCGCGGGAAAGCGACATCCTTGGCACCGATCTGCAAGGGCACCAGGTAGTTGGCCAGGAACCCGGTCAGGGCCGGAATCTGGAAACCGAGAATCATGGCCGCACCGTGGAAGTACAGCCACACATTGTAATCACCGGGGTTGTTGGTGATGGTCGGACCGATACTGCTCAACTCGGCGCGCATCATCAGGGCGCTGAAACCGGCAAAGGCAAAGGCTGCCATCGACCCGATCAGGTACAGCAAACCTACCTTTTTATGGTCTGTCGTAAATATCCATTCTTTTAATACACTCATTTCTGACCTGCCCCCCGGTTATCACTGAGTTTTGTTAATTTGACATCAAGCTTCGCGGCCTCGGCCTGGTACCAGGAATCGAACTCGCCCCTCGGCATCACGATAACCTTGCCGTACATGCGCGAGTGCAACTGGCCGCAATATTCCGCGCAGCTTACGATGTGCTCGCCCGGTTTTTGCGGGTAGAACCACATGTAGGTAACGCGCCCCGGCATGGAGTCCTCCTTGATCCGGAAATCCGGGATGAAGTGACTGTGGATGGTATCCCGGCTGGTCATGCGCAGTACCACCGGCTGACCCGCCGGGACGCGCAGTTCGTTATAGGTTTTCACACCGTTGGGATAGGTGTAGTCCCAGGTCCACATTGCTGATTCCAGCTTCACTTCCAGGCTGTTTTCCGGAACGCGGCGATAGGTATCGTAGAGTTGCCAGCCTTTTGCGGCCATGTAGAAATCGTCGGCCATGAAGACAAAGGCCGGGATCAGCGCCCAACCAATGATATTCAGGTTACTCAACGGTTTTTGCGTACCCTCTTCACCAGGGCTGCGGCGCCGGTACCGAAACAGGAAGTACAGCGCCAGCAGCGCAAAAATCACGCCGATAATCGTAATATCGACCATGACCTCGAACCACAGGTGATCGAAACCGGCTGCCGGATCCTCAACCTTCTCGACAATACTCTCAAATTCCGCACTCGCCCCCCCAGGCAAGGCGACAAAGGGCAACGCAGTGAACGCCCTATGCAATCTGTTGTTGCGCATGCTTTACACTCCTCATTTTTTTCTTTCTTGCCACCATAAAGGCGATGGCAACGACAAAAATTCCCGCCAGCAGCGATGTCACGCCGATAACCAGCGGATAGTTAAAGGTGTAGCGGCCTTCCTTGAAGTTGTAGCTGAAGCAGGCAGCCGCCAGAATATCGATCACGCGTCTGGCGCTGGAAATCTTCTCCCAGTCCGCGTCGATCAGCGCCATTTCCATATCCCTGGCATCGAAAGCGGCGCCGTGCAGATAACGTGCGATACGCCCCTTTGGCGTCACGAAAATAAACGCGTTGGGATGCACGAACACCTTGTCCCGGTACGACCAGAAGTAACGCACGCCGACGCTGTCAGTCAGGCGCTTGATATCGTCCCCGTTCCTGAGCACCGAGACAGTCCAGCGCTCCTTCAGATGCTCGGGAATATCCAGCATGCTGACAAAGTGACGCAGCGAGGCAGGGTCATCGTTGCGGTCGAATGAAATTGTCAGCGCCCGGTAGTCGCGCCCCGGTGACGCGGCCTCCATCTCGGCAAGCCGGTCCGCCAGATGCTTGTTCAGCGTCTCGCACACACCGTCACAGGTGTAGTAGGAAAACAGCAGGATAAGCGGCTTGCCCATGGCTTCGCCAAGCGTAAACTCGCGCCCGTTTTCATCGACCAGGACAAAATCCCTTGCGATGGGCGTACCCAGGTATTCCGGTTCATCGATGGCGACAACGGAAGGATCGATCGTCGAGTTGATATTCCCGTCCGATACGGCGGCTGCAGGCCCGGCAAACACTGCCGCGCCCGCGATGACAAACCGCAACGCATGCCTGGCCGAGTTTACCCACGACATAAGGTCGACGCCCCGCGCTACCAGAAGTACAGCTGTGAGACGACGAAGAACCAGATGATATCGACGAAGTGCCAGTACAGTGACCCGGTCCTGACAAAGGTATGGTTGATCTTCCCCGACATGGCCGGAATCATAATGGCGAGGAAAATACCCAGGCCGACGAAAACATGGGATCCGTGCAAACCGGTCAGGGAAAAGAACGAGGAACTGAACACGTTGACGTCAATCGTGAAACCCAGGTGGAACAGGTGGTTCCACTCATAGATAGACATGAGCAGGAAACTCAGGCCCAGCAGCATAGTCGCCGCCAGCCATTTACGGAAACCCGCCACGTCACCGGCTTCGAGCAACCCTTCCGCCTTGTGGATAGTGAGACTGGAACTGACCAGCACCACGGTCATGATGACCGGCATCAGCTGCGGCATGTCGACACTGCCGGGCGGCGGCCAGCTCTCCGCGGACAGTCGCAGAACCCAGTAGGTTGCAAAACCCGGCAGGAAAATCAGCGCCTCCGCGAGAATAAACCAGCCCATGGCGCCGAAGCCGAGCCCCTGTGACAGCTCATCCCCACCGATCGCTTCTCTCACCCAGCCGATCACGCCGATAATGCACAGCGGCGCACCGATGCCCAGACTCAGTATCGCTGCAAATGAATTGTGGTAGGAAAACTTGAAGATGAATGCCAGCGGGATCATCGCCAGGATGCCGATACTGATGACCAGCGGCCACGGCGTCAGGATTGGCCCGTGTTCGTGCGCATGCGCATGGTTACTCATGTTCCAATACCTCCGGAGATCAATTTTCTTTTTTAACCTGTAACTTCACGACCGCCGGCGCGGGTTCGGGGTTAACGTATTACAACCCGAACAAAAACCACGCCAAACAGCCTCGCAGCCGGCCGGTCTGCCAGCATATTCAATAAGTTACTTACAGGAACTCAGGCTACTGAAGTAGCCCGCAACATTTTCCACATCGACATCGCTGAGCGACTGTGCCATCGGGCTCATCAGCTCATTTTTACGATTTCCGCTCTTGAAGGCCTTGAGCTGATTGATGATGTAGGTTGCATTCTGACCGGCGAGATTCGGCCATTCGGGATTCGCTGCCCGGCCATCAGTACCGTGGCAACCGACGCAGGCCTGCGCCCTGGTCTTGCCGGCTTCGATATCCGCCGCCTGAACAGCGCTGACACTCAAACAAAGACCCATAAAACAAACAACTGCTCTTTTTCTCATTATTACCCTCTCCGACAAAAAACTGCTCACACTCCCTGCATGCTGCATGCACAGCAAATCTGCCAGCTGCAATGCAGCACACCTAACAGCGTGCTGTTATGCGCATCGCGCCTGGACCTGCTGCTTTATCAACCCCCGGGGTTGGTTGCCATGCTAACCCAGCGCCCAAAAGCGGCGCAATAAAATTTAAAAATTTTCGTTATAAATTTTAACTATGTCAGCAAGTTATAAATTGGTATTTCGTTATTTTGTTATTTACTTATATATCCGCCCGAACACCCCTCGCGGCAATCGTAATACACCGGCCCGTCAGGCCTGATACTATAAAAACACTTTTTTATTCGGCAATAGCACCAGTGAACACAGCGCCCAGCAGCAGCAATGATGTCGCCATTAACCTGAACACCCGCCGAATTGCGCGCACGGTCCTGCTGTTCTGTATTGCCATTGAACTTGTGCTCGTTGCTCTTGACCTGTTTGTCTATTACGGCCCCAATGCCAATACACCCAGCGC
>DRNU01000081.1 GCA_011374975.1 Gammaproteobacteria bacterium
CCTTGCGGTCCATGGGGAAGGCATCGCGTGGCGATTTCCAGCGCTGGATATGCTGGGCGCGCACCGCCAGTTTCACGGCATCGTCAGCATCCGGCGCGTAACGCTCGAGCATGTCTGACATGCGGTGGGAATAGAGGAGTTCTTTCGGGTACTTTTCCCCGCTAATGGATGCTTCATTCGGGTCTTCAGCATTGGCGGCATCGATCAGGGCGACCGCTTGTTCGAAGCGTTGTTGGCTGGTTGGCATGGGTTGGTCCCGTAAACTGTTAACAGTTTGAAAGATAACAGAAAACGAGTGGGTTTGCGAATAGCTCCAGGCTATTTGTAACCTGCGTTTTTCAGCAAGCCGGCCAAACGCCCTTCAGAGAAGCCGTTCATGCGCTGGTTGCCGACCAGGATGATGGGGACCCCCGTGCCTTTCAGTTTTTTGTAGTCACGTTTTCCCTTTGCCGATGTCTCGACATCGTACTCCGTGTAGCGGATGTTGTTGCGCTTGAGGAATTTCTTGGCCTTCTTGCAGTAACCACAGCGTTGTGTGGTGTACACAATGACTTTGCCCCTGGGGGCGGAGCTTGTCCGGGAATCAACTTGCGTGATTTCGGAAGGGGATTCATAGGTATTGACGCGAACAGTCACTCTTTCCGCATTACGGTCAACCGGTGGCCGGTCACCATAATGAACCTTGCCGTTTTCATCCGTCCAGCTGTAGATGCCTGCCGATAACAGGGATGGCAGCATCAACAGCAGCATTAAAGTCATACGTCGCGGGAAACCACCTGGATCAGACATGAAAGTGTACCTGGCCGTTTTTAAGAAACCCTACAGGGTATCGACCGGTCCGCCGGCAGCTTGATCCCGTCGTTTATGGCCCTTTCAGTGTGTTTGTGTTGTGCCTGACCGGGCGTGTAAAGTAACAGCCTACAGGTTAAATCTTTGATTAAAGGATGATGCAGTATGAAGAAAATGCCTACGCTGACAACCGCCATGACACCTTTCCCTTACTCGGTCGACCTGGACGCCTCGTTCGACGCGGCCAGCGAACTGATGGGGCGCCACAATGTGCGCCACCTCCCGGTTACCCGGGACCACCAGGTAGTGGGCGTCATAACAGACAGGGATTTGACTTCAGCCATACATGTGCACTCACAAACAGGCGCCAGTGGCGACCTGAATGTCAGTGACCTGTATATGGCTGACCCCTACATCGTCAGCGTCGATGAACCGCTCGATAACGTACTGCTGACCATGGCCGAGCGGCATATAGGTTCTGCCATTGTAACCAGGGCCGGAAAACTCGTGGGTATGTTCACTACGGTGGATGCCTGCCGCAGCTTTGGCGAGTATTTGCGCAAGCAGTTTCCGCATCCGGGCGACGACGCAGCCGCTTGAGGCAGCAGGGTCTGCCACACCGGTCCCGAAGCTGTCCGGTTTTCGCCGCCACATTGACTATTTTCTGAGGGTGAAGTGGACACAGGTGCCTTTGCCGGTCTCGGCCTCCGCCCATATACGCCCGCCGTGGCGCAGGATAATACGTTCGACGGTTGCCAGGCCGACCCCGGTCCCCGGGAATTCCGTGCCATTGTGCAGGCGGTAAAACGGCTTGAACAGCATTTCTGCATAAGCCATGTCAAAACCCACGCCATTGTCGCAAAGAGAATAGACGGTCTCATTGTCCACCTGACTGGCGCGCAGGGAGATTTCGGCATTGTCACGGTTTGAGGTAAATTTCCAGGCATTGTCCAGCAGGTTCTGCAGCGCAATACCCAGTAATTTGGGATCGCCGGAGGCGCTCAGTCCCGGTTCTATATTGAAGCTGACAGAACGTTCCGGTGCCTGGGATGCAAGCAGTTGGGCGTGCGTGCTGGCCAGGTTACTGAGATCTGTCTGGCGTGAGGCAAGATCCTTTCTTGATATGCGTGAAAGCTCAAGGATATCGTCAATAAGTTCGGCCATATGCTTGCCGGCAGTGATAACCCTTTTAAGGTCGCTCCGCTCATTTTCACTAAACTTGTCGTGGGCGCTTTCCATAAGAATCTGGCTGAACCCGATAATGGATCGCAGAGGAGTGCGCAGGTCGTGGGCGATAGAGTAACTGTAGGATTCCAGTTCCTGGTTGCTGGACTCCAGTTGCCGGGCGCGCTGGTCCAGCAGAATGGCATTGTTTAATGCGTGCCAGTACTCCTTGTTGACGCGGATGGCGATACCGAGCATAAAACCGCAATAAGTAATAAACATCAGCGTAATTGCGAGGGCCTCCCGGGTTTGCAGGGTGGCTGTGGTTATAGTCGCCGGCAACAGCAGGAGAGCCAGGGAGGCCAGGATAAGGCGCCGGTGGATAGATAGCGTGGTAATTGCGCCGGCCGAAATACCTGCTGTACTCAACAGTATCAGCATCGAGGTCCATTCCAGTGCGTAGAAGTGCACGGCAAAGGCGCTCATGCCGCCCCAGACCGCAGCAAGTAACAGCGTACAGGCCATAAAACCGTTCAGCCACTGCCCGGGTTTGGGCGGGTATATCCCATCGAAGCGGTAAATCAGCCATGTGCGGACAGCCACGAGCAGGAGGATCGCACCACCTGCCGGCAGCATGACGGCAGGATGGTCTTCGCTGTAAGGCGTAAAGAGAAATATGATGACGTAGAGTGTAAGGTAGACCAGGCCGGATGCGCGTGAGCGCTTTGCCATATCGCCGTAGGCAAGATGATGCAGGGATTCGTGATGTGCGGCCCCGGACATGCTGTAAACTATACTCTAACCCGGTGGTGAATGGATATCCCGCGCCCCTTCCGGCCGGACGCGTGGCATCGGCTTTCAGTGACAGCAGGGTGTCTTGAAAACCCGCCCGGCAGGATGTGTCATTTTTGACATACCAACAAGGAGCTTCCATGAAGATGCAGACCTATCACCTGAACACCCTCATGGCGCTTGCGCTGCTTCTGGTTGCAGGCTGCGCCAGCAAAAATCCCTACCACACCGAGAACTGGACTGCCGGCAACTGTGTCAACCCGGACAGCGAGGTGTGTGCTAAAAGTTACTATCAGGAATACCCGGACTATGATCTTGCCTTTGTCGAGTTCAGCGAGCGGGGGAACACTTTCAACAGCGAATGGGTGGACAATGTCCTGGAAAAAATTCGTGCGCATGCACAGGAGGATGGCGTTGTCGTGGTTACATTCATTCACGGGTGGAAGCACAATGCCAAACAGACTGACAGTAACCTGGTTGATTTCAGGAAATCCCTGGCAGCGGTGGCGAATTCCAGTTCATCGTTGGGAAAGCGGCGTCTGGTCGGGTTGTATATAGGCTGGAGAGGGGCGAGCCTGGATCTCCCCGTGCTGAAAAATCTTACCTTCTGGGACAGAAAGGCTGTTGCCGAAGAAGTCGGCAAGGGTGGCGTCACCAGCCTCCTCCTTGAACTGGACAGAATCGACCGGGAAAATGCCGGCAACGTCATGGTTGTCATCGGCCACAGTTTCGGGGGTGCTATCGTGGTCAGCGCCACCACCGAGGTACTGGCCGAGCGCGCAGAAAACCAGGCGCGGAATGGCGCGCAGGCAAAAACGCTCGGTGATCTGATCATCGTGCTCAATCCCGCGATTGAGGCCAACCAGTCGCTGAGCCTGATCGAGACCGCTCTGCATAACAACTACCCGAACGGCCAGACCCCCTTGTTTATCTCGTTGAGCAGCGACGCTGACTGGGCGACTCACTACACCTTCCCGGCGGGCCAGACCTTAGGATTGTTGCTGACCTGGCATCAACACGATCTGCAGCGCGAACGCTACTATGACCGCCTGAGCAAGGAGCACCTGGTCCTGAAAGAGGAACACCTGGATGCGACTGCAGTCGGGAACTTCGCGCCTTACCTGACCCACAGGCTGAGCGCAGAACCGGCCGGGGACACGCACCGGCTGAGCCTGACCACCTGTGAGCAGGTGCCGGATCGTTGTGTTCCCGAGGGGTGGACGACACTCTCCGGGCACCCGACTTTCGGGCCGTTACCGGAAAACTACCCGCTGCATTTCATCAAGACAGACAAGTCGGTCATGAAGGGTCATAACGACATCTTCAACCCGGTGGTCCGGGCCTTTATCCTTGGCATCATCGATGATGTTGTAGCTCGCTCGCTGGAGGAGCCCGGACGTGCCACCCCGTCGATACTCTTTCAGCCGGACAAACTTAATACGCGGTTCAAGGAATTCTATTCAACGCAGTAAGGCGCCGGGCAAGTGACAAGGCTGTTTACAGGCGATTTGCTACTGAGTCGGCATAGCCAGCCGGTCTGTCCAGCGCGTATAGGCCGGCCGGATGTTACCGAAACCGTCATACAGGCCCGAGTCGCGCCATAGCACCTCGGTATCGGAGCAGCCCCCGAGAAAGCTGCACAGCCGGTCATAGTCCTGCAATATGAACCAGTTGATGAACTCGGCATTGCGCGCCTGTGCGCTGTCGAGCAGGTCGGCGAGGTAGTCGTCTTGCAGTGTTACCGATCCTGAAAACAGCGTGGAAAACGCTGTTATCGATTCAGCCAGCATACCGGTTTCGGCAATCGCCAGGGGTTTGCTGCTCAACGAAAACAGGGTGTCCAGAAAATCCGCAGGGTAGGGTGAGTTATTGAATGCCGTCAGGTAGGGGTAGAGCGAAATGGCGTAGTAGTCACTGGCCGCCATGACATCGGCCAGGGCCGCCCGTTGCGATGCCTCGTAGCCTGCCGGGTCACCGGAGAATTCAGCTGGCAGGCCGAGCGGGTAGCCGCTCACCATCTCGATGGGCGATACGGACACAAACACCGGCAGATCCGGGTAGAGGGTTTTCAGGTTCGTGTAAACAAAATCATTCAGCGCCTTGTACTTCAGCCAGGTTGCGCTATCGGTATGCTTGCGCAACAGGGTTACTTCAATGCCGATTGCCAGGTAATCCGGGTTAAAGTACTGGATGACGCGTTTACAATAATTCAGGTAGGCGGTCCTGACATCGATATGGTCAAAATCGCCGTTCACCGCATGCGTATCAAAGGGACTTGCCAGCGGCATATCGTCGGCCGTGTCGCGTAGCAGGGCGAGGCTGTCGCGGGCCAGGTTGATCGGTGTCACCGAGACATACACCTTGTGGCCGGCCGGTGTC
>DRNU01000082.1 GCA_011374975.1 Gammaproteobacteria bacterium
ATAGTCAGTTGTTACCCGGCCCGCCACTGTAGACGGTCTCATAGTAGAGCTTCTCCAGTTCCCGCTTGTGTTTGGTTTCTTCATTGGCGAGATACTCGAACAGGTCGTGCACCGGGCCGGGCTGTGTGCTGTCGGCCAGTTCCCGGTACTGCTTCATGGCCGCATCTTCACGGCCTACCGCGTACTGCAGGATAGCCTGATCGTCCGGCTTGTTACCCAGGTCCGGCAGCTGGATGTAGTCCGAGAAACGATGATCTTCCACCGGCGTCTGGATCTGCTGGTGAATCTGCTCCTCGACCTGCGGGTCTTTAGCCAGTTTGTCGAACAGATCGAAATGCTCTTTTTCCTCCGCCGCCAGCTCTTCCACAAGGTAGCGCAGGTTCTTGCTCACTTTCGGAACCAGGGCGGTATAGAAATCGAAAGCCGCCTTTTCGAAAGAGGTGGCAACCTCGAGAATTTCGCCCAGTGTTTTTTTCGAGCGGATACGCTCGTAGGCGGCACTGTGGCCCTCCTGGTCCTTACTCATTATTCTGACTCCCGGAACTTGCGAAGTAATCTTCGATACTGGCCGCCACGCGATGTCCGTCAGCCACTGCATGCACCACATCCGGGCCGAACACCATGTCGCCGGCGGACCACAGCCACGGCTCGGACGTGTGCCCGTTCTCATCCACTTTGAGGCGACCGCGGTTCCACTCCAGGCGTTCGGTAAGGTCATCCCCGAACAGGGACACATCGCTCATCTGACCGATGGATTCAACAACCATGTCGGCCGGGTGCATCTGTTCATCGCTGTCGTCGTAGCGCGGCGCAAAACGACCGTCCGCGTCGAAAATAGATTTCACGCCCAGTGTCAGCAGTCCGCTCAGTTCACCATCCTTGCCGATGACGATCTGTTTGGGCCCGCGGCTGTCGAGGATCTCGATGCCTTCCTCGCGTGACTCGACGACTTCTTCCTCGTCGGCGAGAAAATGGTCGAAGTCTTCCAGCGCACAGACTGTCACCTGTACTTCGCCATACGAGGTCTTTTGCAGGCGCGCCAGGCTGCGCGCTATATCCATGGCCACATTGCCGCCACCAATCACCACCGCCCGGTGCGGGACATCGAATTTCTCGCCCTGGGTGATTTTGCGCAACAGGGAGACGGCCTTCTTTACCTGGGAATGGGTGCTGCCGGGAATGCGCGTGGAACGCCCCTGCTGCAGGCCGATGGCAACAAGCACGGCATCGTAATCCCGTTCCAGGTCCTGCATGCTGATATCTGCACCGATACGGGTGTTATAGCGAATCTTGACGCCCAGCGAGGTAATGACGGCAACATCGGCGTCCAGGCGATCATAAGGCAGCCGGTACTCGGGGATGCCGTAGCGGGTCATGCCACCCGGCTTGTCGAGCGCCTCGAAGACCGTCACTTCGTGCCCTTTTTTCACCAGGTCGAAAGCCGCCGTCAGGCCGGCCGGACCGGCACCGATAATCGCTACCTTCCTGCCGCTGATGTAATCGACCTTGCCCTCGGCCGCGATCTCGCGCACCCGTTCGTCCGACACTGCATCCATGGCATAGCGCTTCAGCCAGCGGATAGCGACCGGCTCGCCGCGCCGGCCGATGGAACAGGCGGCTTCACAGCGGTGGGTGCAGACCCTGCCGCAGACATGCGAAAAAGGATTGGTACGATACATCTGCCGTACCGCTTCCTCGGCATCACCTTCCCAGATGGCGCGGATGTATTCCGGTGCGTGCATGTTGGTGGGGCAGGAGTCGTGGCACATGCCGCACTGCACGCAGCGCGAGGCCTCGATAATGGCCTGCTGCTCAGTAAAACCGTCGACGATTTCCCGGTACGAGTCGATGCGTTCTTCGGGCGCCACCTCCCCCATGGGCTGGCGTTCCAGGTCGACCAGGTCCGCATCGGTGCTCTTGCCCCAGCCTGTGGGGAAGTGCTCCCCGTGCATCCCGTTAGGGTCCGGCAGGATGAAATAACTGTCCAGCTCGTCTTCACGACAGGTGTGCACATACTCAGTCGTCAGCGAGATGGAACCGGTCGGGCAGATATCCACGCACAGCCCGCACCAGCAGCACCGGCCGTAGTCGATGGCCGGGCGTTCATTACGGATGCCCTTGACCGGGTCTTCCGGCAGGCCGGGCACACGCACCATCGTGATGGCGGCGTTATCGCAAACCTTCTGGCAAGTACTGCAACCGATGCACTGTTCCCAGTCGTTGACGTGGAAACCGCGATAGTTATCGGAAGCCGGGCGCGGCTCAAACGGTTCGGTCACCGGCTTGCGCGCCAGGAAACCCAGGCTCTTGAACGGCGCGAGTATGCTGCCCTTGTCTTTGTAGGGAATGTCAGACATCAGCGGTCCACCTCCGGCGGGCAGGCATCCAGCGAGAACATGATCTGGGCGATGTCCTCCAGCCGCGAACCGACGGCGAGTTTCTCCAGCACCTGTACCGCGTGCATGCTTGACGGGCCACGCACGTGCACCCGGTAGGGTTTGTCACCACCGGTGGAAACCACGTAATAGGCAAGCTCGCCCTTGGACGACTCTACCCGCGTATAACTCTCGCCGGCCGGCACGTTCCAGGCCAGCGGGTTGGGGATCGGACAGCGGATCGGCCCCTTGATGGACGGCAGGCGTTCGATCACCTGGCGCAGGATACGGATACTCTGCTTCAGTTCACTGCGCCGCACCAGGTTGCGCGACAGTGCATCGCCACCGGGTTCCGTGGCGATATCGAAATCGATCTGGTCATACACCAGGTAAGGGTCATCGCGGCGCACATCGAAAGCCAGGCCGGTGGCGCGCAGGTTAGGGCCGGTCACACCCCAGCTCAGCGCCTGCTCCTGGGTCATGGTGCCGACATCGCGGGCGCGGGTGATAAACACCTGGTTGGTAAAAAACAGGTTGTCGTAATCGGGCAGCCTGGATTCCAGGTAATCCAGCAGACTGGAAAGCCGCTCCAGGAAACCGTCCGGCACATCACGCCGCACGCCACCGGGAATGTTATAGATACTGTAGACCCGCCCGCCGGTCAGTTCCTCGAAACGGTCCAGGATAAGATCGCGGTCAGCCACGCCCCAGAACATCGGCGTGTACATACCCGTGGTGGCGGCATGGCCGCCAAAGGCAAACAGGTGCGCCGCCAGGCGTGACATCTCCAGCTGCATGACACGGATCCACTGCGCACGTTCCGGCACGTCCAGGCCACCGATCTCCTCGATGGCCAGCGAGTAGCAGACCTCCATGGGCACCGGGTCGGGCACACAGATACGCGGCACCAGGGCGATGTTCTGGATCCACAGCCGGCCTTCCATGAGCTTTTCAAAACCGCGGTGCAGGTAACCGGCATCGGCACGCGCTTCCAGCACCTCGTCACCGTTGAGCTTCACCCGGAACGCATAGTTACCCTCGATACCCGGGTGATTGGGACCGAAGTTCAGCTCGAACTCATTACTCGGCGGCTGACTCCTGGCCTGGTAGTTCTCCGGCCTCATCGCCGCACATCCTCGGGACGCGTGGTGATACCACCGCCCTCTTCTTCAAGCTCTTTCAACCATTGCGGGTGATACGGTTCCCACGAGAAGGTCTGGTTGACGAATGCCTCGGAATCAAACTCCTTGCGCATCGGCGGCGGCCCGTTCCACTCGGTGAGAATAAACTTCTCCATGTCCGGGCTGCCTTCAAAGAAAACACCGAACATCTCGTGGATATCGCGTTCGAAAAACGCCGCCGGCTGGTACAGGTCATAGATAGACAGGTAAACCCCCGGCTCACGCGGGATACGCGTATGCGCCGACACCAGCGACTGCGTCTCGTAGGACCAGACGTGATATACCAGCTCGAACTCGTCCTCCTCGATCCAGTCCACGCAACTGATGGCCGACAGGTGCACATAACTGGCGCGCCCCTGTAGCAACTCCAGCAGCGCCGGCAACGCTTCCGAACCCACGTCGACACGCACCCGACGCGAGCTCTTGCGTTTGAACTGCACGCTCTCGATATCGCTCAGCAGGTCATCCAGCCAGATATTCAGTTCTTTACTCATAATCCGGTAAACCGTTTCCTGTGCTGTCTCTGTTATGCCTCTGGCCGGGAAAATTCCCGACCGGTGCATGTTGGGCCTCGCTGCGCTCAGCCCAACCTACGGCTTTTGTTTCTCTTTTACGCTGAGGCGCATTTCCAGCGCCTCCAGCGGCTTCTGGTGCTTCTCCAGCAACGCTGTGTGTTCGCCCAGCGTACTGTCCGTCATCAGTCCGTAATGGCGCGCCTCGGCAATAATATCCGTGGGCGTCTGCCAGTCCTCGCCAAACAACTGCTGCTGGTTACCGAGGTAATAATCATAATTCTGGAAATAACGCTTCCAGTTTTCTGCACGCCCCGTGCGGATATCTTCCATCAGATCACGCAGCCCGCTGATAACCGCTTCCGGGCGCGGCATACAACCGGCGATATACATATCCACCGGCA
>DRNU01000083.1 GCA_011374975.1 Gammaproteobacteria bacterium
GTACGGTCTCGTCACCGGTCGGCAGATCAATACGATCGGCCTGGCTGACCGCGGCAGCAGCTTCACTGGTGTCGGTGCGTGGCAGATACAGGCGGATGGTGGTTCCTGTGCCGGGCTCAGAATATACCTTGATGTGGCCACCGTAGCGCTTGGCAAAGCCGTAGACCATGGCCAGTCCCAGGCCGGTACCCTTGCCCTCGGGTTTGGTCGTAAAAAACGGTTCAAAGATATGTTCCTGGGTTTCCCTGTCCATACCTGTGCCCGTATCGCTCAGCATCAGCTGTATATAGTCACCTGACTCGACCCCGGGGTTGAGAGCGACATAGTCTGCACCCAGTGTTTTATTGGCGGTCTCGATCATCAGTTTGCCGCCATTGGGCATGGCGTCGCGGGCGTTGATTACCAGGTTAAGGATTGCGTCCTGGAATTCACCGGGATCGATCTCGGTCATCCACAGGTCACTGGCGATGGAATATTCCAACTTGACCTCGGGTGTGACCGAACGTGCGATCATGTTTTCCAGGTCCTGTAACGAGCTGTTGAGATCCACGACAATTTTTTCTCTGCTCTGCCGGCGGGAAATAGCCAGCAATTGCCGGGTCAGATCCATGCAGCGCAGGGTGGCCTTGCTGGCCGTGTCTACCCACTGGTGCGGTTCCGCGTATTCCGGAAAATGGTCTTTGAGGAAATCCAGGTAGCCGATAATGACGCTGAGCTGGTTATTGAAGTCATGGGCGATGCCACCGGACAACTGCCCGATTGCATCCATTTTCTGTGAACGGCGCAACGCCTCCTCGGCCTGTTTACGCTCGGTAATATCCTCATAAACCCCCATGACACCGAATATATTGCCGTCCAGGTCCCTGAGCGGGATTTTGCTGGTTTGCAGCCAGAGCGGCGGGGTGTCCGGCCGGCTTTGAGGTTCCTCGTAATTCAGTTTCGGTTCACCGCTCTGCATAACCTGCCGGTCATCCGATCGATAGCGCTCAGCCTGTTTTCGCCAGCCCAGTTCAAAATCGGTCTTGCCGATAATCTGCCCGGGGGATTCCAGTCCCGCGTCACTGGCAAAGTGCTGGTTGCAGCCAAGATAGACACAATCACGGTCTTTCCAGAACACGCGTACAGGGATCGAATCCAGCACCAGCTGCAGCATCCTTTGCGATTCCCGCAGTGCCTCTTCGGTCTGTTTGCGTTCCGTGATGTTTTCTATACTGGACCAGATAAAAACCTGCCCGTCTTTTTTCAGCAGAGAGCCTTGCAGACGTACCGGTACCAGGTGTCCGTCCTTGTGGATGTATTCCTTTTCGTAGGGCCCGTAATGCCCGGTCGAGTTCAGGGTTTCCAGCTGGAATTTTTCATCTTCGGCATATTTTTCCGGTGTAATATCCCAGTAACTGAGTTGCAGGGTCTCCTCCACACTGCGACCGATAATCCGCGCAAAGGCGGGGTTGATATCAACCAGTTCACCTTCCATGCTGCACAGTGCAAGCCCGATATTGGATTGCTCGAACAACATGCGGTTGTAATGTTCGCTCTCCTGTAACCGGTGCTGGTTCCTGGCCACAGAGCCGGCCATGTCATCGAAACTGCGCGCCAGCTCGCCCAGTTCATCATGCCCGTGCACGCCGGATTCTATTACCTGTTCACCCTGTGCAAAGCGCTGTGCCGCCCGTGTGATCCGTTCCAGTCTGCGGGTCAACAGGAAACCGGCCAGTACACCGGCAATGGCGATAATCAACATACCGATGAGGGCAATGCCCAGCCCGAGGTTGCGTGTCCTGGCATAGGTTTCGAGTAACGCGGCATTGGAAAATTCCATGGCCAGTACGCCGAGTGGTCCTGCGGCATTTGCGATTTCCCGACTGCGCCAGAAAGCGTCGCCGTGGTCGGTCAGTGCCGGCATGCCGGACCCGACATCATCGGGCCGGGTGCTGGCCACTACGCGGTTCTGTGCATCGACGAGCATGACCCGGACGATGCGGGGATCTTTGAGCAGGTCTTCAAAGTAAGGTTGTAAATCGGCGTACTCTTCCGTGAGCAGGGCAATGCGGCTGATGCCGCTCACCGCACCCAGCAAGGCCTGCTCGTTGGCGGCGAGCTGTGTGCGGCTGGACTCCAGTGACTGCCCCAGAGTCTGCCACAACACGATGCCCATCATGACAGCCTCCAGCAGGAAGATCATGACGGCGATACGGTATTTGAGTGACAGCCTCAAGCTCATTCTTTCCTGATGTCACGAAGGAAGGTACGTACTGCATCGTACTCTGCATCAACTGCGGGGACAAAAGCCCGGGTTTTGATCGTTTTCAGAAGTTTCTGCCCCGGCGTGTTCCGGTCCCATGATAAAAATATATCTTTAAGTTGTTCACGTTGTTCCAGGGGCAACCGTGAATGAACGACCACTGAAAGGTTGGGAATAGACGGGGTTTCCAGCAATACACGCAGGCGCACATTCATCTTCTCCATAATCACTGCAGGCGCGAAAGGCGGTGCTATACAGGCACTGGCAGTCCCGATCAGTAATTGCTGGAAACAGGAATCAACGGATTTGAAAGCTCTCAGTTGCACATCCCGGTCGGGTACCAGGCCGGCTTCGAGCAGGGCGCGCCGGGCCATGTGGACCACGGGGACAAATGCCGGTGGCGTGGCAATGACCGTGCCTTTGAGGTCGGCCACTGTCTGCAGCGGGCTGTCCTCCAGCACCATGATGAGCGAACTGAGCGGTTCTTCCATGCGCACCAGCGGCAGGTAACCGAACTTATCCACAGCAGGCGGGTACCAGAAAGGCTGAATCAGAGCGATATCGTAGTGTTGCTGTTTGAGCCGGGTGAAGAAGCGCTCGAAAGTGGAAGATGTGCGGAAATGGATGTCGAGGCCAGATTCACGGGCCAGTTCCGCGCTTACAGGCGCATAGATTTCTTCCAGGCGCACCGCGGATAAATAGGGGAATACACCGAATCGATACTCAATCGCCTGCGGATTGTTTCCTGCAGTGCCGGGCAGGGGCAGGCAGGTGACCAGCAGCATACAAGTGAGTAGTAAAGTCCGTGCCATTCGCTGATCCAGGTTCTGCGCCTGAATCGAGCAGGTTCGGGCACCCGCCAGAGACTACCGAATTATGCCCGCCCTGCCAACGCTACCGGGTGATATGACAATGCATCGCAATTAATTGGAATATTTCAGAACAGCTATCAGTCCTATCTATTAGGGCGTGTTGCGTCCGGTTACAGGCGACGGTTCTGCTTTCACCTGTGGGTCAGGCTGCACGTCGTGATTAGCTTGGTAATTATATTATAAATAACTTATTAAGGATATTTGTTCCGTTTCCGGGAAACCCGCGAGGGATTATGTTGAAAACAGACCTGTTGAAGGGATTGAACGACGCCGTAACCAGTATGGTTTGTGTGTAAAGGTCATAAAGGGCAGTGATACAGCGTAGGTAAAGCACAGACAGAAAAGCTTTTAAATCATATGTCGGAATCGAGGAGACAGCTATGGTTTACACGCAGAAATCACCGGCGTTACTCATCATCGGAATCATCATGCTGGCCATCTGGGGGCTTGCCGACAGTGGCATAATGGCGCCCTATATCGAGCATCTGGCCAACGGCAAAAAATATAAATACCTTGGTGAATTAACCACTCTCCCGTTGTACTTCGGCGTCGTCGCGACCGCCATAGGTGCATGGCAGCTGTTTGGTTCCCATCGTGAAGGGCACTGGGACTACTATTCATCTTCAATTGCAGGCGGTATGTTCATCCTCCTCATTGCCATGCTGGTGCGCTGGTTCATTGCCCCGGAAGTGGCGGTGGTCGGCACCAGCATGGGCAAGGTCGGCGATACCGGGAAATACATCCACAAACTGCTTGGTCTCAACTACGTTGTGCTGGGCATCGTGGCCGGTATTGTCATTGTCAATGTGTTCAGGGTGCCGGCCTGGGCAGAGAATGGAGTTCGCCTGTCACGCCTTGGGCTGAAGACCGGTGTTATCCTGCTGGGCACCCTGTACAGCGCGGCTGAACTGGTCAACCTGGGCGGCCTGTCCATTGTCATGATCGGCTTTTTCGTGCTGGGTTCGGTCGGCATGGTGTTGTGGATGGGTTCCCGGCGCAAAATACCCAATTCCATGGCCGGGGTACTGTCAGCCGGGATGGGTGTCTGCGGCGTTTCGGCGACCGTTGCATCAGCGCCCGTCGTGCAGGCCAAGTCTGTGGAAATCGCCTACACCATCGGCACTATCCTGCTCTGGGGCGTAGGCTGCATGTTCGTGTTCCCGATCATAGGCAACCTGCTGGGCATGTCTCACGTCCAGTTCGGTGCGTGGGCCGGGACCGGGATCCTGAACTCCGCGCAGGTTGCAGGTGCCGCGCTGGCCTACCAGCCGGACGGTATCGAAACCCTGAAGGTAGCCGAGATCTTCAACATCACACGCGTGCTGGTGTTACCGATCATTGTTGTCTGGCTGGCTATCTGGTACGTGAAACGTGAGGGAGAAGCCGCACAGAAGGTCAACGTGGGTGCCGTTATCTTCGAGAAGTTCCCGCTTTTCGTGCTGGGTTTTATCCTGATGTTTGCGCTGTCGACCACCGGCATGTTTGCACCGGCCAACCACTACAAGGGTAAATATTTCGGCAACACGGCTGAAACGGGCTTCAAGGAAGAGAAGCTGCTGAAGGCGGAAGAGATTTCGCTGTTGCAGGCGGAAGCCGTAAAGGTTGAACGCGTGGACCGCAAACAGGCACTGCAACGCCTGGTGGAGAATGGCAAGATCATGTCCATCGAGGATGATACTGCCATTCGTGGCCTGATAAATGCCAAAGTCGTATCGAAGGACGCGAACAAAATCCTGAAAAAGGCACACAAGGCAGTGCGCCACACAGCCAAAAAGATCAAGAAATTCCGGCAATGGATCACCTGGCTGTTCGCCTTCGGCCTGGTGGGGCTGGGTATGCAGATTACCGTCGGGTCCATGCGCCAGGCGGGTGGCCAGCCTGCTGTTATCGGCGGCATTGTCGGCTTTACCAAGGCAGCACTTTCACTGGTCGTGGTCATGATGCTGGTCAGCGATAAAATCTAGAGCGAGGTGACGGAAATGAGTGAACAGGAAGCAAAGTTTGACCGTGGTTCGGCCTTGTCCATTTTCGGCAGTGATCGCAGGGAAGACCTCATGGCACTGGCCTTTGCCCTGGCTATTGCCTTTGGTGTGTATTTCTTTGTCTGAAACGGGAAAGCCGGTGCCGGGCAACGGGTGCACCGGCGCTTTCCAGGTGGGGCAATGATGACTGTCAACAAGGTGTTGCTCGCCAGTCATGGCACAGAAGGTGCCATGGCTGCCGAGCAAATGGCGTTCAAAATGTGCGGCAGGGGCACGCACCTGCATCATTTGATCGTGGTGCCGGGTTTCTGGAAAGGGACGACAGGCGATGACTGGCTCACCAACGGCTCCACCCGCGATACCTTTCGCCGCTACCTGGAAGCCGAGCTCGGGCGTGAAGTCGATGAAAACTTCGTGCGTGTCGGCACCACCGCCGTGGAACGGGAGCTGGATTACACCAATGACATGGTTGTCGGCGAACCGGATGAATGCCTGCTGGACTCCAGCCGCCAGCAGGACTACGACCTGATCATACTGGGCTCACCCCGGCCGAAAGGGAAGTCCGGGCTGCGTTCGCGGATGATCACGGATGCGCTCACGCACAAACTGACTACGCCCCTGCTCATCGTGCCTTACCCGGATGGATGATAGCGCCACGGGCGAGGATGCCGCCTGGGCTTCGGTCGAAACGCCGCTTTCAGTCGAGGCGTTGAAAGACTTCTGCGCGGACATCGAACGACTGTACCGCATCAACCCCATGCTCGAATTCAGACACTGGGAAGCCGGGCCTGACAACCGGTTTGTCTTTAGCGGGCGGAATATCAGCCAGGAACCCCCCTTTGATTTCGAATTCGGCTTGTCTGCCACAAGGCGGGATGACGGTGTCCACATCGATTATGACCGCGGCATAAAATCCAGTACCACCTTCACCATCGAGCCTGCTGCACAGGGATCAAGGCTGACGATTACCGATCGTTATGAACGCCTGCCCGCCGAACAACGCAGCGCGCACCTGCATGAGGTCGATAAAAGTCTCGTCGTCTGGGCACAATACCTGCAGCAATACATGATCAACTGGCAGCGCTGGTCCCGCTTCGGCCCGTGGCGCTGGTACATGCGTCGTGTCTGGCAACCGATGAAACCTGCCGGGCGCCGTATTACCTATATCCTGCTCTGGATCACCACCGTGGAGATTGCCCTGATCGCCCTGGGGGTGGCTGTCTATTTTGCAGAATACGCTGATAGTTAACCGATGCCGCCCTCTATCGCCCGGATACAACGCCAATCCGGTTGTGGTGTCTTCCTGGTTGTTATCCCGGACCTGTCCGGCGAAAATTGCTATCGGCTGCCCTGGTTTCGTTTCAACAGGACATAGACAGCACCCGTGCCACCGTCGCAGTTACGTGCCGAGCAATAGGCAAGCACTTCGTTGCGCTGCCTGAGCCAGCTGCCTACTTTGCGTTTCAGCACCGGTCCCTGGTGGCGTGATCCCAGCCCCTTGCCGTGGATAATGCGTGCGCACTGGATATGGCGGCGCTGGCATTCGTGCAGGAATTCAGCGACCGCCGAGCGTGCCAGCGGTACGTTCATGCCGTGCAGGTCGAGTTCGGCGTTTACCACGAACATGCCCCGGCGCAGTTTTTTCAGGGTGCGGTGCTGCAGGCCGGGGCGCACGAACAGCAGCTCTTCACCGTTCTCCATGTCGGCCGGGTCAAACTGGTCGGACAGCAGGTCGTGCAGCACCTCGGCCTCGTCCCGGTCGCGGAATTGCGGGCGCGTGCTGACGGCGCGCCGTACCGGTGTGATCCGGTCGTGCTTGACCGGCCGGATCTGACCGACGCTGCTGCGGAACAGCTGGATGTCTTCTCTGCTGGGTTTTTTCATTCCATGAAGGTAAGGGTAAATTCCCGCCCGATCAATCCACTTTTACCTGCTGGGCAATGGGCGCCGGGGGTCATCTCCGGTATCATGGCCGGCAATGCATATTCTGATCAGCAATGACGACGGTTACCGGGCGCCGGGCCTGCGCTGCCTGGCGGATGCCCTGCAGGCGGCAGGTGATGTCACCGTTGTGGCGCCGGACCGGGATCGCAGCGGCGCCAGCAACTCGCTGACCCTCGACAGCCCGCTCAGGGCGCGCAAAATGGACAACGGCTATACCTGCGTGGAAGGCACGCCCACCGATTGCGTGCATCTTGCCATTACCGGGCTGCTGGAGCAGGAGCCGGACATGGTGGTGTCGGGCATCAATGCCGGCGCCAACCTGGGTGACGATGTGATTTATTCCGGTACCGTGGCGGCGGCGATGGAAGGGCGTTTCCTGGGCTTGCCCGCCGTTGCGGTATCGCTGGTTTCGACACGCCAGGGCTATTTCGATACGGCCGCAAAAGTGGTCCTGGAACTGCTGCAACGCCTGAACTGCGAGCCGGTGCCGGCGGAAACGATTCTCAATGTGAATGTGCCGGACCTGCCGTTTGAGGAATTACAGGGCTGGCAGGTGACACGCCTCGGTAACCGCCACAAGTCCGAGCCGGTGATCTGCGAGACTGACCCGCGCGGGCGGCCGATCTACTGGGTCGGTCCAGCCGGGAGTGAACAGGATGCGGGTCCGGGTACGGATTTTCACGCGGTGCGCAACGGCTTTGTCTCGGTGACGCCGATTCACGTGGACCTGACCCGCCACGAGGTGCTGGACCAGGTCCGCTCCTGCCTGGGTGATACGCTGCACGCATGATGAAGTCGCAGGGCATCGGTATGACCTCGCAGCGTACCCGCGATCGGCTGGTCGAGCGCCTGCGTAACGAAGGTATCCGCAATCCGGCGGTGCTGGCGGCCATTGGCTCCACGCCACGCCACCTGTTCGTCGACGAGGCGCTGGCGAGCCGCGCCTATGAGGATACCGCACTGCCCATCGGGCTCGGGCAGACCATTTCCCAGCCCTATATCGTGGCGCGCATGACCGAACTGCTGCTGGAAGTGGAACCGTCCAAAGTGCTGGAAGTCGGTACCGGTTCAGGTTACCAGGCCGCAATCCTGGCGAAGCTGGTCGACAAGGTCTACAGCACCGAGCGCCTGGAAGCACTGGCCAGCCAGGCGCGCCAGCGTTTCCGCAAGCTGGCGTATCGCAATATCCGCGTGCAGCACAGCGACGGCAGCTGGGGCTGGCCGCAGTTTGCGCCATTCGATGCCATTATTGTCACGGCCGGCGGCGAGGATATTCCCCGCGCGCTGCTGGAACAGCTGGCAGTCGGAGGCCGGCTGGTGATGCCGCTGGGCAATCGCACGCAGCAGACACTGGTCTCGGTGACGCGTACGCCGACGGTCTACGAACGGGTCGATTTCGAACCGGTGGTATTTGTCCCGCTGCTCGGGGGTGCCGGCTGATGGGCCTGTTTACCCGTCTCTATGACCTGTCACTGCGCTGGTCGCAGCATCGCCATGCGCCGCGTTACCTCGCCGGGCTGAGTTTTGCCGAATCCTCGTTTTTCCCCATACCGCCGGACGTGATGCTGATGCCGATGAGCCTGGCGCAGCCGCAGCGGGCCATGCGCTTCGCCACCATTACCACGCTGGCGTCCGTGGCTGGCGGTATGGCGGGTTACGCGATAGGCCATTTTGCGCTGGAATGGATTGCGCCCCTGATTGAAGAGGGCGGCCGTTGGGCAGAACCCTACAGCAAGGCGACGGACTGGTTCGGCGCATGGGGGTTCTGGGCGGTGCTGATCGCCGGTTTTTCACCCATTCCCTACAAGGTATTCACCATTTCGGCCGGTGCACTCTCCATGGCATTCCTGCCTTTTGTGCTGGCTTCCGCCGTGGGGCGCGGCGCGCGTTTTTTCCTGGTCGCGGGTTTACTGTCGTGGGGCGGGGCGGCCATGGAACAGCGTATCCGTATCTATGTCGAGCGCATTGGCTGGGGACTGGTCGGGGCGGGGGTAATTGCGTATCTGGTTATCCGGGCCTAAAAGCGGCTACTGGCTGTTGCTGGCATGCCTGTTACAGGCATGCAGCACCGGGACGGCGCGTGCGCCGGTGGGCGACCGCAGCCAGCGGCCGGTGCTCATCCCCGACATGCATTATGTGCGGACCGGCGAGACGCTCTATTCGGTCTCCTTCCAGTACGGGCGCAGCGTGGACGAACTGGCGAGCTGGAACGGGTTGCACAAACCCTACACCATCTACAAGGGGCAGCGGCTGCGCCTCACGCCACCGCCGGTACGCGCCAGCAAGCCAAAGCCCGCGAGGGCAAAACCTGCGCCCAAACCCGTACCGCGCATAGTGGTAACACCCAGCCGGCCCAAGCCGCACTATCCTTCTTCCGGCAAGCCGAAGCGCGTAACACCGGCGCCCGCCAAAACCGCCAGTACGCGGGCAGCCCCGAAAGTCACCACGACCGAATCATACAGCGCTGCGCTGAACAGCAAACACATCCGCTGGTCATGGCCGGTGCAGGGCCGCCTGATCAGCGGCTATAACGCGGCGAGCTCCGGGCGCAAGGGGATCAATATCGCCGGCAAGACCGGCGCCCCGGTACACACAGCCGCGGCGGGCAAGGTGGTCTATTCAGGGAGTGGACTTAGTGGCTACGGTAGGCTTATTATCATCAAGCATAACAAGGAATTTCTAAGCGCTTACGCACATAATCGCAAGCTGATTGCCAAAGAAGGACAGTGGGTAAAGCAGGGTGAAGTGATCGCACTGATGGGCAGCAGCGGCACCGACCGGACACAGCTGCATTTCGAGATTCGCAAGCAGGGCCGCCCGGTAAACCCGCTCCGTTACCTTCCCAAACGGTAATCGTCGCCGCCACGGAAAATATCAGCGAACCCTTTAGTTCGCTGACGCGATAAACAAAAAGGGGCTATGCATGGCCAGGAAACGCCACAGCCAGGACCAGACAGGAAAGGTACCGCCCAAGGTCAAGGTAGAAGCGGTGGCCCCGATCCGGCGCGAACCGCCCGATACCCGGGCGCATTTTGACGCCACCCGGATGTACCTTAACGAGATTGGTTTTTCGCCCTTGCTGACGGCCGAGGAAGAGGTCTATTACTCTCGCCTGGCACAAAAGGGCGACGAAAGCGGGCGCCGGCGCATGATCGAAAGCAACCTGCGCCTGGTGGTTAAAATCGCGCGTCGCTATATCAACCGCGGACTGGCGTTGCTGGACCTGATCGAGGAAGGCAACCTGGGCCTGATCCGCGCGGTGGAGAAGTTCGACCCCGAGCGCGGGTTCCGTTTCTCGACCTACGCGACCTGGTGGATACGCCAGACCATCGAGCGCGCCATCATGAACCAGACGCGCACCATTCGCCTGCCGATACACGTGGTCAAGGAACTCAACCGTTACCTGCATGCCGCACGCCGCCTGGCACAATCGCTGGATCACGAACCCAACGCCGAGGACATCGCCAATCTGCTGGACAAACCGCTGAATGATGTTAAACGCCTGCTCAAGCTCAACGAACGCGTAACCTCGGTGGATGTCCCCGTCGGCAGGGACTCCGACAAAACCCTGATCGATGCCATACCGGATGAAAACAATACCGACCCCGGCGACCTGCTGCAGGACGAGGATGTATTGGCCAACCTTGAAATCTGGATCGCCCGGCTGACCGACAAGCAGCGCGAAGTGGTTGAGCGCCGCTTCGGCCTGCACGGCTACAAGATTTCCACGCTGGAGGAAGTCGGCAATGAAATCGGTGTTACCCGTGAACGGGTGCGGCAGATACAGATGGATGCGCTGCGCCGCCTGCGCGAGATCCTCGAAAGCGAAGGTTTTTCATCTGACGCCCTGTTCGGCTGAGCCTGCTCTTTCTGCCAGGAAAAGACAGACCAGGCTGTCATGCCGGCGTCTGAATGACAGATGGGGATTAACCCAACAGCAATGCCGCAATGACCGGCCGGCCCTCCGCAAGCAGAATATTGAAGGTACGACAGGCTGCCGCCGTATCCATGATCTCCACGCCCACACCTGCCGCCAGCAGCGGGGCGGTAAAGGCCGGCGAGGGAAACTTCAGCACAGGTCCTGTGCCGAGCAGCAGGATGTCGGCCTGCATGCTGCCGAAACATTCGAAATCGCTTGCTGTCAGCTCGTCGTGGCGCTGGGGGCGCCAGTCTGTGATGATCCGTTCGTGAGTCAGGATTAGACTGTTACGGTAGGTTTCAGCGCCCACGCGAATGCCGCTGTCACCGTAGCCACGGATCAACAACTCGCTGCTGAAGTCTTCCTGAACAAAATGCATGTTCACTACGATAGTGCATCCGCTTGTGACATTTCAATAATTTCAGTACCCTACGCGGCTCATCTTGCTGAAAATTAATGACTGAAAATACAGGCCGTGGACGAATTTCCCAGAATCAAACGCTTGCCGCCGTACGTCTTCAATATAGTCAATGAGTTGAAGGCGGCCGCCCGTGCGCGCGGCGAGGATATCATTGATTTTGGTATGGGAAATCCCGACCAGCCGCCGCCCCGGCACATCATCGACAAACTGACCGAGGCGGCCCAGCGCAGCGATACCCACCGCTACTCCATGTCCAAGGGCATCCCGCGCCTGCGCAAGGCCATCTGCGACTGGTACCAGCGCCGCTACGACGTGCAGCTGGACCCGGAAACCCAGGCCATTGTCACCATCGGCTCCAAGGAAGGCCTGGCGCACCTGGCGCTGGCCACGGTGGGGCCTGGCGATGCGGTGCTGGTGCCGAACCCGGCCTACCCGATACATCCCTACGGGATTGTCATCGCGGGTGCGGATATCCGCCACGTGCCGGTGATCGGCGGTGAGGATGCGTTCTTCGAGGAGCTGGAAAAAGCCATCAAGGATTCCTGGCCGAAGCCCAAGATGCTGATCCTCAATTTCCCGGGCAACCCGACCACCCAGTGTGTGGAACTGGACTTCTTCGAGCGCGTGGTGGAAATCGCCACCGAACACGAAATCTGGGTGGTGCACGACCTGGCCTACGCGGACCTGGTGTATGACGGTTACAAGGCGCCTTCCATCTTGCAGGTGCCGGGTGCCGAGAATATCGCCGTGGAGTTTTTCTCGCTGTCCAAGAGTTACAACATGCCGGGCTGGCGGGTCGGCTTCATGTGCGGCAACAAAACGCTGGTGGCGGCGCTGACACGCATGAAGTCCTACCTCGATTATGGGATGTTCACGCCGATCCAGATCGCCGCCATCGCCGCACTGGAAGGGCCGCAGGACTGTGTGCAGGAGATCGTGTACATGTACCGCAGCCGTCGTGATGTGCTGTGCGACGGCCTGAACAGTATTGGCTGGAAGGTGGAGAAGCCCAAAGCGACCATGTTCCTGTGGGCGCCGATCCCGGAACAATACCGGGACATGGGTTCGCTGGAGTTCACCAAGAAGCTGTTGCAGGAAGCGAAAGTAGCCGTATCGCCCGGCATCGGTTTCGGTGAATACGGCGACGGCTTCGTGCGTTTCGGCCTGATTGAAAATGAACACCGAACCCGGCAGGCCGTGCGCGGCATCCGGGATATGTTTCGACGAGATGAAAAACAATACGCGGAAGCGGGCGAGGGGGCTTCTTGAAACCTGTACGAGTAGGATTGCTGGGACTGGGTACCGTCGGTGGCGGTACGTTCAATGTATTGCGCCGTAATGCGGAAGAGATCGCACGCCGTGCCGGGCGCGGTATCGAGATCGTGCACGCGGCAGCGCGTGAATACGACCCGTCCGGTCTGCCGGGTATCGAGGCGGTCACGATCAGCGACGATGCGTTTGCCGTGGTCGAGAACCCGGATATCGATATTGTCGTCGAGCTGATCGGTGGCTACGAGCCGGCACGCGAGTTGGTGTTGAAAGCAATTGCCAGCGGCAAGCACGTGGTAACCGCCAACAAGGCGTTGATCGCCACGCACGGCAACGAGATTTTCGCCGCTGCGCAGAAGCAGGGCGTGATGGTTGCCTTCGAAGCCGCCGTGGCCGGCGGTATCCCCATCATCAAGGCGGTGCGCGAAGGCCTGACCGCCAACCGCATCGAATGGATTGCCGGCATCATCAACGGTACCGGTAATTTCATCCTTACCGAAATGCGCGACAAGGGCCGCGACTTTGCCGACGTGCTGGCCGAGGCGCAGGCGCTGGGTTACGCCGAAGCCGATCCGACTTTCGATGTCGAGGGTATCGACGCCGCGCACAAGCTGGCGATTCTTGCCTCGCTGGCGTTCGGCATCCCCTTGCAGTTCGACAAGGTCTATACCGAGGGCATCGGCCACATCACCCGTGATGATGTCGGCTATGCCGAACAACTCGGCTACCGCATCAAGCACCTGGGCATGACGCGCCGCACCGCGGCCGGTGTGGAACTGCGCGTGCACCCGACACTGATCCCGGAGAAGCGCCTGATTGCCAACGTCGACGGGGTCATGAACGCGGTGCTGGTGCAGGCCGATGCGGTCGGTCCCACGCTGTACTATGGCGCCGGCGCCGGCGCCGAGCCGACCGCCTCGGCGGTGGTCGCCGACCTGGTGGATGTGGCGCGTACCCTGACCGTCGACCCGGAAAACCGGGTGCCGCACCTGGCCTTCCAGCCGGACTCGCTGTCCGACCTGCCGATCCTGTCTATGGACGACGTCGAGACCGCCTACTACCTGCGCCTGTGCGCCGTCGACCGGCCCGGCGTGCTGGCTGAAATCACCCGTATCCTGGGCGATGGCGGCATCAGCATCGAGGCCGTGATACAGAAAGAGCCGCCGCCGGGCGAGCAGCAGGTGTCGGTCATCATGCTGACACGCCGGGTGCGCGAGCAGCAGATGAACGCCGCCATTGCGCAGATCGAGGCGCTGGATACCATCGAGGGCACGGTGACGCGCATTCGCATGGAACACCTCGGCAGCGAATAAATTTCCGAAGTTTTTGCAAAGGTAACTGACATGCCATTCCGTTCACGTTATACCGGCCTGATCGACAAGTACCGGGACCGTCTTCCCGTCCACGATGACACGCGCATCATCAGCCTGGGTGAAGGCAACACGCCGCTCATCCGCCTGAACAATATCCCGCGCGCGCTCGGCAAGGACGTGGATATCTACGTCAAATATGAAGGCCTGAACCCGACCGGTTCTTTCAAGGACCGCGGCATGACCATGGCGGTGACCAAGGCGGTGGAGGATGGCAGCCGGGCCGTGATCTGTGCATCGACCGGTAACACTTCCGCTTCCGCCGCAGCCTATGCCGCGCGCGCCGGTATCACGGCCTTCGTGCTGATCCCGGAAGGCAAGATTGCGCTCGGCAAACTGGCGCAGGCCATGATACACGGCGCGGTGGTGTTGCAGATCCGGGGCAACTTTGATGAAGGCATGCAGCTGGTCAAGGATATCGGTGAGAACACACCGGTGACTATCGTCAACTCCATCAACCCGTTCCGCCTGCAGGGCCAGAAGACCGCGGCCTTTGAAATCGTCGAGGAACTGGAACGCGCACCGGACTATCACTGTCTGCCGGTGGGCAACGCCGGTAATATTTCCGCGCACTGGATGGGCTACACCGAGTACTTCGAACACGGCATCGTCAACAACCGACCGAAGATGGTGGGCTACCAGGCGTCCGGTTCCGCGCCGTTCCTGCGCGGTGAAATGGTCGACAACCCGGAAACAGTTGCCACCGCGATACGCATCGGTCACCCGCAGTCCTGGGACAAGGCCTGGAAGGTGCGCGAGGAATCCAACGGCTGGTTTGACGAATGCAGTGACGAGGAAATCCTCGCCGCACAGAAACTGCTCACCGAAAAGGAAGGCATCTTCTGCGAGCCGGCATCGGCTACTTCACTGGCCGGCGCGCTGCGCGACATTACCAGCGGCAAGATCCCGGAAGGCAGCACCATTGCCTGCACCCTGACCGGCCACGGCCTCAAGGATCCCGATACCGCGATCAAACAGTGCTCCGAGGGTGTGATTACCATCGACGCAAAACTTGGACCGGTGCGCGATGCCATTGTGGGGAACCTGAGCTGACACTATCTGTCAGCCTGCTCGTCCCCGGGCTGGCCGCTGCGGTCCCGGGCTATGTGCCGGAAGCCTTCAGCACTGTGCCGACGCTGTCACGCTGGCTGAGCCGCAGCCAGTCACGCCCCTTTGTGGCGGACAGCCTGGAGCAGGCCGCCCTGACTCTTTTTGCTGTCCCTTGCAATGACGACGCCTGTCCGGTCGCCCCGTTTGCCTGCCTGGGCGATACCGGCCAGGCGCCGGAAGCCTGGTGCCTGCACGCCGACCCCGTACACCTGCGCGCCGATACCCGGGGCCTGATCCTGTTCGATGCAGCGACTTTCCCCTTCGACGACGATGAAAGCAGCGAACTGGCCGGAGCCCTGACAGCGTTACTGGCCGGCGATGGCTGGCAACTGGTGCGCGGTGACCGGCGGCGCTGGTACCTGCTGGGTGACGATGCCGGCGACCTGCACACCACGGCGCTGCCCGGGCTGCGCGGTAAACCGGTCAGCGGCCGCCTGGCACGGGGCGAACAGGCCGCGCAATGGGAACAGCGCAGTAATGAACTGCAGATGCTGATGTATTCACACCCGGTCAACCAGCGGCGAGCGGAGCGCGGACAGCCGGTCATCAACGGTATCTGGATCTGGGGCGGGGGACGCCTGCCGGAGACGATACCGGCAGCACCTTTCACGCAGGTCTTCAGTCATAACGCCTGCGTGCGCGGACTGGCGCTGCACAGCGGGACGGCATGTGAACCCTTGCCGGAACGGCTCGGCAGCTTGCTCGACAGAATCCAGGACGGGCAGTTATTACTGGTGCTGGACGGTCTCGACAGCGCGGCGGCCTACGAAGACCTGCAACAATGGAACACGGTGCTGGAACGCTACGCACGCGACTGGTTCGATCCGCTGTGCGCCGCCCTGGCCGGAAGACGCCTGCACAGTCTCGAACTGTTACCCCTCAATGGCCGGGCGTACCGCATGCAACCGGCACAACGCTGGCAGTTCTGGAAACCGCTGCGTTCCTGCCGGGACATACTGGCATGAAAAAAATCATTGTCCGACAACACGCCGACACGGCGGCCCACCAGCTGCCGGAGGACCTGCACCCGGTCCTGCAACGCATCTACCTGGCAAGAAACATCAGCAGTGCCACGCAGCTCGACCAGGGTCTGGCGCGCCTGCTCCCGCCCGATGCCCTGCAAGGCATGCCGGAGGCGGTTGATTTGCTGGCCACGGCTGTACAGGAAGGGCAGCGCATACTGATCATCGGCGATTTCGATGCCGATGGCGCGACCAGCAGCGCATTGATGGTGTCGGCCCTGCGCCGCATGGGTGCGCAGCAGGTCGATTTCCTGGTGCCCAACCGTTTCGAGTTCGGCTACGGGCTTACGCCGGAGATCGTTGCCGTCGCCGCCCGTTCCTCACCCGACCTGATCGTCACGGTCGACAACGGTATTTCCAGTATCGATGGCGTGGCGGCCGCGCACCGGCAGGGTATCCGGGTACTGGTGACCGACCACCATTTACCGGGCCGGGAGCTGCCGGCCGCCGATGCCATCGTCAACCCCAACCAGCCGGGCGACAGCTTCCCGAGCAAGAACCTGGCCGGTGTCGGTGTCGCCTTCTATTTGTTGATGGCGCTGCGTGGCCGGCTCAGGGATAGCGGCTGGTTCACGCGGCAGAATATCGCAGAACCCAACCTGGCGGACTACCTGGACCTGGTGGCACTCGGCACCGTCGCCGACCTGGTGCCACTGGACGACAACAACCGGGTGCTGGTGCAGCAGGGTCTGCAACGCATTCGTGCCGGCCGTTGCCGACCGGGTATCCAGGCATTGCTGAATATTGCCGGGCGCAACAGCGTGCGCGTGGTGGCCTCGGATTTTGGCTTTGCGGTGGGACCGCGCCTGAACGCGGCCGGGCGCATCGATGACATGGCGCTGGGCATCGAGTGCCTGCTGAGTGAAGACCCTGCACAGGCCCGGCAACTCGCGGAACGCCTCGATGCGCTGAACCGCGAACGCCGCGAAATCGAAGCCGACATGAAACAGCAGGCGCTGGCGTACGTGGAAGAGATCCAGTACGGGGAAGATGAACTGCCGCCCGGATTCTGCCTGTTCGACCCTGACTGGCACCAGGGCGTAATCGGTATCCTCGCGGCGCGCATCAAGGAGCGTTACCACCGCCCCGTGATCGCCTTCGCGCGCAGCGGCCCGAATGCCATCAAGGGCTCGGCACGTTCGATACCCGGCCTGCACATCCGCGATACCCTGGATGCGGTCGCGGCGCAGCACCCGGACATCCTGCAAAAGTTCGGCGGCCATGCAATGGCGGCCGGGTTGTCTCTGGACGAAGACCAGTTGCCTGCCTTCGAGACGGCGTTTTTACAGGAGCTGACGCAGCGGCTCGATCCGGACCTGCTGACCGGCGTGGTTGAATCGGACGGCCGGCTGGACAGCACGGACTTCAGCCTGGAATTGTCAGAACTGCTGCGTTCGTCCGGCCCCTGGGGGCAGGGTTTCCCGGAGCCGGTGTTCGACGGCGATTTTACCGTGGTGAACCAGCGCATCGTCGGCGAGCACCATCTCAAGCTGTCAGTGCGGCCGGAAGGGGGAACGCAGGTGCTGGATGCCATCGCCTTCAACCAGGCTGCAGACCACAGCCTGCGCAACGGGCAGCAGGTACACCTGGCGTACCGTCTCGACAGCAACGAGTACCGGGGTATGCTGGGATTACAGTTGATGGTGGAAGTGATCGAAGTAATTGACAGGTAATCCATTGTGAAATATAAAGAAATTCTGGTTAACCCGTCATACCGGCGAAAGCCGGTATCCAGTATTCCGGGCCTCTAGCCTGATGACCGGCAGAATCTACAGCGTAACGCTGGAAATCGACGCCGAGGCCTACCAGCGTATGTACGCGGGCCAGGCGCGCAACGTGCTGGCGCGCGACAGCCAGGGTCGCAGCATCCAGTTTCCTGCCGCTGCGTTGCGACGTTTCGTGACCCACGATGGGGTTCAGGGCGTGTTCCTGATCGAAGTGGACGCCGACAACCGGCTGGTCGAAATCCGCCGTCGCGGCTGACCCTTTGGCAGCCACCGGCGAACCCGGTATGATGCCCGTTTTGCCCGGGGAGTCGTCTTGGAAGTTAATCCCGTACTGAACCAGATCAAGGATTTAAAGGAACGTTCCGCGTCCCTGAGGGGGTACCTTTGACTTCGACAACAAGTGTGAACGCCTGACGGAAGTCACCCGCGAACTGGAAGAGCCCGATGTCTGGAATGACCCGGAGCGGGCGCAGGCACTGGGCAAGGAACGGGCGCGCCTGGAAGAGGTGGTCGATACCCTCACGCACATAGAAAGCTCGCTGGACGATGCCGCGGACCTGCTGGCGCTGGCCAGCGAGGAAGACGACGAAGAGACCTTCGAGGCGGTGGTTAGCGATGTTGCCGCCATGGAGACGCGCGTCGCGGCGCTGGAGTTCCGGCGCATGTTCTCCGGCGAGATGGACGAGGCCAACGCCTTCCTGGACATCCAGGCGGGTTCCGGCGGTACCGAAGCGCAGGACTGGGCCAATATGCTGCTGCGCATGTACCTGCGCTGGGCGGAACGGCACGACTTTTCCACCGAGATTATCGAAGTGTCCGCCGGTGAAGTGGCGGGCATCAAGAGCGCGACCATCAAGATCAACGGCCCCTATGCCTTCGGCTGGCTGCGTACCGAGATCGGCGTGCACCGGCTGGTGCGCAAATCGCCGTTCGATTCCGGCAACCGCCGCCACACCTCGTTCGCCGCGGTGTTCGTGTCGCCGGAAGTCGATGATGATTTTGAAATCGATATCAATCCGGCTGACCTGCGTATCGATGTCTACCGTGCCAGCGGCGCCGGCGGCCAGCACGTCAACCGTACCGAGTCGGCGGTGCGTATCACGCACGAACCCTCCGGTATCGTGGTGCAGTGCCAGAACGACCGCTCCCAGCACAAGAACCGCGCCACGGCGATGAAACAGCTGAAAGCCAAGCTGTATGAACTGGAAATCCAGAAACGCAACGCTGACCAGCAGGTCGTCGAGGACAGCAAGTCGGATATCGGCTGGGGCAGCCAGATACGCTCCTACGTGCTGGACCAGTCGCGCATCAAGGACCTGCGCACCGGCGTGGAAACCGGCAATACCCAGGCGGTGCTGGATGGCGATCTGGATGCTTTTATCGAGGCCAGCCTGAAGAGCGGATTATAGGGTGACTCCCGTCATCACGGCCTGCGCCGGAATGGCGGATTGATCAGGCCTTTTACAGGTTTTTACAGAAAAGTTGATGACTATGACTGATAACGACGAACACAAGCTCATTGCCCAGCGCCGCCAGAAGCTCAGCCAGATGCGCGAGCAGGGTAACGCTTTCCCCAATGATTTCCGCCGCGATTCACTGGCGGCCGAATTGCATGCGCAATACGATGACATGGAGGCGGAAGCCCTTGAGGCCACCCCGGTGCGCGTTAAAGTGGCCGGGCGCATGATGGGCAAGCGCGTGATGGGCAAGGCCAGCTTTGCGCACATCCAGGACATGTCCGGGCGTCTGCAACTGTTCATACAACGCGACAGCCTGCCGGAAGGGCGTTACCAGGCTTTCAAGAGCTGGGACATCGGTGACATCATTTCCGCCGAGGGTGTGTTGTTCAAAACCCGTACCGGGGAACTGTCGGTCAAGGTGGATGACCTGCGTATCCTGACCAAGTCACTGCGCCCCCTGCCGGAGAAGTTCCACGGCCTCACGGACCAGGAAACCCGCTACCGCCAGCGCTACCTCGACCTGATCATGAACGAGGAATCGCGTAATACGTTTATCGTGCGCTCGCGCATCGTGCAGTTCATTCGCGAGTTCCTGAACCAGCGCGGCTTCCTGGAAGTCGAAACGCCGATGATGCAGGCCATCCCGGGTGGCGCGACCGCGCGGCCTTTCACCACGCACCATAACGCGCTGGACATGCAGCTGTACCTGCGTGTCGCGCCGGAGCTGTACCTCAAGCGGCTGGTGGTCGGCGGTTTCGAGAAAGTGTACGAGATCAACCGCAATTTCCGTAACGAAGGGTTGTCCACGCGGCATAACCCCGAGTTCACCATGCTGGAATTCTATGAGGCGTACGCGGACTACCATGACCTGATGGACATTACCGAACAACTGCTGCGTTCCATGGCGGAATACATTATCGGCAGCAGCGTAATTCCCTACCAGGATGACGCGTATGATTTCGGCAAACCCTTTACGCGCATGACGGTGAAGGAATCCATCCTGCACTACAACCCGGACCTGCAGGCCGCGCAACTGGAAGACCTGGATGCTGCGCGCAAAGTTGCAGAAGCGCTGGGTATCCCGCTCAAGGACGGCTACGGGCTGGGCAAGGTGCAGATCGAGATTTTCGAGAAGACGGTCGAGCAGCGTTTGAAAGACCCGACATTCATCACCGCTTACCCGACCGAGGTCTCACCGCTGGCGCGGCGTAACGATGACGACCCGTTTGTCACCGATCGTTTTGAATTCTTCGTCGGCGGCCGCGAGATCGCCAACGGTTTCTCGGAGCTGAACGACCCCGAGGACCAGGCGGAACGTTTCCGCCAGCAGGTGGAAGAAAAAGAAGCCGGTGACGACGAGGCCATGCACTACGACGAGGATTATGTCTGTGCGCTGGAACACGGGTTGCCGCCCACGGCAGGCGAGGGCATCGGCATCGACCGCCTGGTGATGCTGTTTACCGACTCGGCATCAATCCGCGACGTGCTGCTGTTCCCGCATATGCGTCAGTAGTCGTTGCAGGTTTCTTCCGTTTCAGGAAGGGTGAGCACATTCCATTCACCGGCCTGCAGGTAGCTCATGAAGTCATCGGGTGACAATGGCCGGCTGATCAAATAACCCTGGGCGTGGTCGCAGTGCATCTGCTTCAGTCTGTCGAGCACATGCTGGGTCTCCACGCCCTCGGCAACGGTATTCAGGCCCAGGTTGTGCGCCAGGTCGATGGTAGAGCGCACGATCATGGCATCGTCGGTGTCATCCATGATGTCGCTCACGAATGAGCGGTCTATTTTCAGCTGCTGTACCGGCAGGCGCTTGAGATAGCTGAGCGAGGAGTACCCGGTACCGAAATCATCCACTGCCAGTTGCACGCCCATATTGTTCAGTTCAGTCAGGATATCCAGGCTGAGCTCCGGGTCATGCATGATGGCGCTCTCGGTGATTTCCAGTACCAGGAACTGCTTGTTCAGGTGGTAGCGGTCGAGTATGCCGGCAATCTGCTGTGGCAGGCTGGTATCGCGCAGGTTGTGCATCGACAGGTTGACCGCGACGCTCAGCTGATAGCCCTTGTTCTGGCAGCGCTTGCAGTAGCTGACAGCCTTTTCAAGAATCTGCAGGGTGAAAGTCTTGATCAGCCCGGTCTGCTCCAGCACCGGGATGAATTCATTCGGCGGGATAATGCCACGCTTCGGATGGGTCCAGCGTGCCAGCGCCTCGACACCGGTGATCACCTGGTTGAGCAGGTCGAGTTTGGGCTGGAAGGCGATACCGATCTCGCGTTGCTGGATGGCCGCGCGTAAATCGTTCAGCAGCCCCAGGCGGTTGGTGTTGTAGCTGTCGTGCTCCGGGTCGTAGATGGCGTATTCGTCGCGGTTGCGTTTGGCGACATACATAGCCACGTCCGCACCCTTCAGCAGCGTGGACGGATCGTCACCGTGATCCGGGTAAACGGCGATGCCCATACTGGCGGCAACCGAAAAACTGTTGTGCTCGATTTCCAGGGGTTGTTGCAGCGCAGCCTGCAATTTTCCTGTCACGGTTAATGCGGCCTCCAGGTTCGCCTGTGGCAGCACCACGGCAAATTCATCACCGCCCAGGCGCCCCAGGGTGTCCGGTTCGCGCAAGGCGGACTCGAAGCGCTTGCCGACGCCGACCAGCAGTTCATCACCGACCGAGTGACCCAGCGTATCGTTCACTTCCTTGAAGTGGTCGAGGTCGATCATGATCAGCGCCATCGTATGATGGTTGCGCCGGGCCGTCAGGATGGCCTGCTGCAGGCGGTCGAGCACCAGGGTGCGGTTGGGGAGGGCGGTGAGGGGGTCATGCACGGCAAAATGCTGCAACTCGTCATTACTGATCGAGAGTTTGCGGTTGGCTTCGACAAGTTTTTCCCGGTAGGCCTCGGA
>DRNU01000084.1 GCA_011374975.1 Gammaproteobacteria bacterium
GCTGGAATCGCGCGCCGATGCCCGTATCAACACCATCCTGTCGCTGGCGGACACGGCCAATGTGCCGGTGCGTCGCGCCGGGCGCCATGAGCTGGATGAACTGGTGAAAGGCGCCAGCCACCAGGGCGTGGTGGCGGAGACCGGCCATGTCGCCGGCCTTGGCGAGCAGGATCTGATGCCCTTTATCGAAGGCCTGGAGCGGCCGGCGTTCCTGCTGGTGCTGGACGGCGTGCAGGACCCACACAACCTCGGCGCCTGCCTGCGCAGTGCCGATGCCGCCGGCGTGGACGCCGTGATCGTGCCGCGTGACCGTTCCGCGCCACTCAACTCGACGGTGCGCAAGGTGGCCTGCGGTGCGGCGGAGAGTGTGCCGGTGGTGCGTGTCACCAACCTGGCGCGGGTGCTGCGCGCCCTGCGTGATGCCGGTATCTGGCTTTACGGTGCCGCCGGCGAAGCCGAAGCCAGTCTGTATGAAGCCGACCTGTGCGGTCCGCTGGCGCTGGTGCTGGGCGGCGAGGGCAAGGGCCTGCGCCGCCTCACCCGCGAACACTGTGACAAGCTGCTGTCGATCCCCATGGCGGGTTCCATGAGCAGCCTGAATGTATCGGTGGCGACCGGCATCTGTCTGTTCGAGGCGCGCCGTCAACGCCTGGCTGTAGTTTGAAAATAACCTGAGAGGAGAAATGCCATGATGTCACCCCTGATGAAGCGGGTTGTAGCGCTACTCGTTAGCGTATCGTTTTTCAGCAGCTACTCGCTGCCCGCCTGGTCCGGCATGGTCACTACCGACCAGCTCATACAGGAACAGTGGCAGAGCCTGGACCGCGCCACACTGATTTCCATGCTGGATCGCGACGAAGTGCGCGAACAGCTGATCGAACGCGGTGTGGACCCGCAACTGGCGAAGGCCCGTATCGCCGCGCTGAGCGATGCGCAGGTCAGTGAGATCAGGGACAATATCGATAACCTGCCGGCCGGTTCCGGTGTGGTGGGCATCATGATTGCCGTGTTGCTGGTGCTGGTGATCCTGGATGTGCTGGGTGTCACCAATATCTTCACCTTCATCAATCCGCCGAGATAAGCCGGGGCAGCATGGGTTATGTTTTCTCCCGATAACCCGGGAGAGCGCGACCATGTCTTCTCCCGTCATGCCGGTCTGCGCCGGCATGACGGTTTGACGGTGGTTGCAGGCCGGTTGCTGGCGGTGCTGTGCATCGCGCTGTTGCAGGCCTGCGCCACACCACATCCTCCTGAAGTTTTTTCACCCGCGTTGCCACCCACCGCTGAACTGACCGACACCCCCTTTTTCGCCCAGGATGATTACCAGTGCGGCCCTGCCGCGCTGGCCATGGTGTTGCAGGCCGACGCTGTCGAGGTGACCCCGCAGCAGTTGCAACCGCTGGTCTACCTGCCTGACAACAAGGGCAGCCTGCAGGTGGAAATGCTGGCGGCGGCGAGTCATTACGGGCGCCTGGCCGTGCGCATCCCGCCCGATGTCGACAGCCTGTTGCAGGAAGTCGCCGCCGGCCGCCCGGTACTGGTGTTGCAGAACCTCGGCCACAGGCTGTTGCCGGTCTGGCACTACGCGGTGGTGGTTGGCTACGACCTGGAGGCCCGGGAAATCTACCTGCGCTCGGGGCGGGACGCGCGCAAGGTCTATCCCATGCAGCGTTTCCTGGACAGCTGGGCGGGTGCGCAGCACTGGGCGCTGGTGGTGGTGGCGCCGGGCAAGGTGCCGGTATCGGTAAGCGCGGCAGCGTACCTGCGGGCCGCCAGTGCGCTGGAGCGCCGGCAGGCTGTCGCCGCGGCGTGGCGGGCCTATCACGCCGGCACCCGGCGCTGGCCGGAATATGCGCTGTTGTGGGCCGCTGCCGGTAACGCCGCCTATACCCTGCAACGCTTCGCCGACGCCACGGCGGCCTACCGCCGGGCCCTGTCCCTGCAGCCCGGAAATGTGTCGGTCATGAACAACCTGGCGCTGGCGCTGGCGGCCCGCGGCTGCCGGCAACAGGCACAATCAGTGCTGGAGTGTGCCCTTGCGCAGGCGCCGGAAGATGCCAATCTGCTGCTGACCCGCCGTGAAATCAATGCCTTGAAAGCCACGGCCGGGGTCTGCGAAGATTTCGCCTGCACACCCGCCGGGCACTGATAACGGTTGCCAGCGCCCCGCCAGTAACGTAGAATTCGCCCGTTTTTGCGCGGGCTTGTTCCGCGTAACTCCTTGCTTTTCGCATGAGCGGAAGGCTGATAATCCGTAAGGAGCATTCAATGCGTCATTATGAAGTTGTGTTCCTGGTCCACCCGGACCAGAGCGAGCAGGTGCCCGCGATGATCGACCGTTACCGTGCGACCATCGAAGCCAACGGCGGCAAGATTCACCGCCTGGAAGACTGGGGCCGCCGTCAGCTTGCCTATCCCATCCAGAAGCTTGCCAAAGCCCATTACGTGCTGATGAATATCGAGTGCGGCACCGACGAGCTGAACGAGCTGGAAAGCGCGTTTCGTTTCAACGATGCCGTGCTGCGTAACCTGATCATCTCGCGCAAGGAAGCGGTTACCGATGCTTCCCTGCTGGTCAAGCGCAGCGATGACCGTGAAGAGCGCGAACCGCGCAAGCCTGCACCAGAAGCGGCAGCACCGGCAGAGAAGCCGGCAGAAGCTGCGCCTGCTGAAGTGACCGGCTCCACGGAAGAAGGCGCCAGCGCCGAGTAAGTGGTGGTCAACCCTGGCAACGGGGGGCAGCCGGACAACCAGCTGGTGCTTACCGGCCAGTTGTTGAAAAGCGCAGAAGTGCGCACCACGCCGGCCGGCATACCCATTGCCCGTTTTGTGATAGCGCATCAGTCCAGGCGCAGTGAGGCCGGACAGGTGCGGGATGTGGAATGCCGCATGTCGGTGGTGGCCAGTGGCCAGGCGCTCAGCGCCGCGGTCAGGCAACAGCCCCCCGGCACCTGGTTGAAGGTGACAGGCTTTCTGAGCCGCGCCGGCTACCGGGCCCCGGATTTGAGGGTTGCATTGCACGCATTGAAAATCGAGACCGTTGAGATACCGGTCGAGTAACAGAGGAAATACTATGTCCCGTTTTTTTCGTCGCCGTAAGTTCTGCCGGTTTACCGCAGATGGCGTAAAAGAGATTGATTACAAGGATCTTCAGACACTGAAGAACTACGTTACTGAAACCGGCAAGATCGTACCGAGCCGGATTACCGGTACCAAGGCCAAGTATCAGCGTCAGCTGGCGACTGCCGTCAAGCGCGCGCGTTTCCTGGCCCTGCTGCCGTACTGCGATTCGCACAAAGGCTGATCGCGGTGGGCTCCGCGCCCGGCCGTCTTGCGGGCACTGAATAATGCGCGCACTGGCAGGGCTGATTGTCACGGGGCCGTTACAGGCGGTACTGGTCATTGCACTGTGTACCGTACTGAGTTTTCTGGCGCCGCCGCTGACCTCGATTCTGAGTTACGCGGGGACCGCGGCGCTGGCGCTGTACAGCCTGCACGCGGGTGCCAGGCCCGGCGTCCTGGTGCTGCTGGGCGCAGCGCTGGTGACCGGCCTGCTGGCCGGGCTGGTGTTGCACGAAGGCATGGCCGTGGTAGTGACTTCACTGCTGCTGTGGTTGCCGGTATGGCTGGCGGCGGTGATATTGCGGGCCAGCCGCTCGCTGGCACTGGCAATGCTGGCGCTGACGGGCCTGGCCATGGCCGGCATACTGGTGGTATTTGCGCTGTACGGTGACCCGACGCCATGGTGGGAGGAATTCCTGCTGGGCATGGTCGACAGCATCGCGAAACAGCCGGAGATACAGGTCGATGTGGCGCCATTGCGCGATTTCGTGCAGCAGGTGGCACCGTTCATGACCGGTTCGCTGGCTGCCGGCCTGAGCTTTGCGGCGCTGGCCTGCCTGATGCTGGGGCGCTGGTGGCAGTCGTTGCTGGTCAAGCCCGGCGCGCTGCGTACCGAGTTTTACGCGCTGCGCCTGAACCGCGCGCTGTCACTGCTGGGACTGGCTATCCTGGTGCCGACGATGCTGGAGCTGGGCGTGTTCAGCGTACTGGCCCGGCAGTTGGGGCTGGTCGTGATGGTGCTGTTCCTGTTCATCGGCCTGGCAGTGGTACACGCCACGCTGGCGAACCTGAAGGCGGCGCGGGGCTGGTTGATAGCGATATATGTATTGATGAGCCTGTTACCGCAGGCGCTGGTGGTGGTCGTGGTGACCGGCCTGCTGGATCCCTGGCTGGATCTGCGGGGCAAGACCGCGAACGCCAAAACCGATTAATTTGAAGCTGTGTGCATAGGGTAGGGTTGAACGATGGAAGTCATACTTCTGGAAAAAGTTGAAAATCTCGGCAACCTGGGTGACCGGGTCAACGTCAAGCCGGGCTACGGGCGTAATTTCCTGATCCCCGGCGGCAAGGCAACACCCGCCACCGAGGAACATATCAAGGCCTTCGAGGCACGTCGCGCCGAACTGGAAAAGGCTGCTGCCGATTCACTGGCTGCCGCCGAGGCGCGCCGCGAGCAACTGGCCGAGCTGAGCATCACCATTCAGGCCCGCGCCGGTGAGGAAGGCAAGTTGTTCGGCTCTGTCGGTACCGCCGATATCGCCGAGGCTGTAACGGCTACCGGTGTGACGCTGGAGCGTCACGAAGTGCGTCTGCCGGAAGGTGCCTTCCGCCAGCTCGGTGAATACGCGGTGCAGATTCACCTGCATACCGACGTGAACACCGAAATCGCGCTGACCATCGAAGCAGAGTAAACCCTGGTCACGCCGTCATTCCGGTGCATGCCGGAGCGACGGGTAACGAATTTACCGGGGTTTCCTTAATGCGCCTTGCCGTATCTGTGCGGCAAGGCGTTGTTTTGTCTGGTGCCGGGAATTTTTTGTCGCAGGGTCCCGACAAGGCCCGCAAATTGCGTACTTGAGCCGGTGCCGAAAGCTCTTGTATGCTCAGCTGCCTGACAGCGCGCCGCAGTTTCGCGGCCGCGCGCAACACCACTTGAGTTATAGCGGAGTATAGATGCCGGAACCGGTTCAGTCGGCGAGCACGGTCGAATTCAGCAGTGATCGACAGAAAGTCCCGCCGCACTCCATCCAGGCCGAGCAGTCCCTGCTGGGCGGCCTGCTGCTGGACAACCGCGCCTGGGACCAGATCGCCGACCTGGTCAGCGAGAACGACTTCTACCGCCGTGACCACCGCCTGATTTTCGTTGCCAGCGGGCGCCTGATCGAGCGCGGTGACCCCTGTGATGTCATCACCCTGTCCGAGTGGCTCGCCAGCCAGGGGCAGCTCGACGATGTCGGCGGGCTGGCCTACCTCGGCACACTAGCCCAGGACACCCCCAGCGCCGCTAATATTCGCGCCTACGCCAATATCGTGCGCGAGAACTCGGTGCTGCGCCAGCTGGCCGAGGTTGGCACCGAAATCGCCAACAGCGCCTATTTCAGCGAGGGCCGCGATTCGCCGGAACTGCTGGACCACGCCGAACAGATGGTGTTCCGTATTGCCGAGCAGGGCAATGCGCGCGGTTCCGGTTTCACCAATATCAAGGATCTGCTGACCAAGGCAGTGGATCGCATCGATACCCTGTTCCACCAGGACAACCCGCTCACCGGCATTGCCACCGGTTTCTCCGATATCGATGAAATGACCGCCGGTCTGCAGGACTCGGACCTCATTATCATTGCCGGCCGCCCGTCGATGGGCAAGACAACATTTGCCATGAATATTGCCGAGCACGCGGCCATCAAGGACGGCCGTCCGGTCGCCGTATTCAGTATGGAAATGCCCGGCGAGCAGCTGGCCATGCGCCTGATGTCGTCGCTGGGCCGTATCGACCAGACCAAGGTGCGTACCGGCAAGCTGGACGATGACGACTGGCCGCGCCTGACCTCAGCCGTGAGCATCCTGTCCGAGGCGCCGCTGTTCATCGACGACACCCCGGCACTGAGTCCCACCGAGCTGCGCGCGCGTGCGCGACGTCTGAAGCGCGAGCACGACCTGGGCCTGATCGTTATCGATTACCTGCAGCTCATGCAGGTGCCCGGCAACAAGGAAAACCGCACCGGCGAGATCTCCGAAATCTCCCGCTCGCTGAAAGCGCTGGCCAAGGAACTCAGCGTGCCGGTGATCGCACTGTCACAGCTGAACCGCAGTCTTGAACAGCGACCCAACAAGCGCCCGGTGATGTCGGACCTGCGTGAATCGGGCGCCATCGAGCAGGACGCCGACGTCATCATGTTTATCTACCGTGATGAAGTCTACGACGAGGACAGCCCCGACAAGGGCACCGCCGAGATCATTATCGGCAAGCAGCGTAACGGCCCCATCGGTTCACGCCGCCTGACCTTCCTCGGCAAGCACACCCGCTTCGAGAACTTCACCCCGGCGGATTCCTACAGCAGCGAGGACTATGCATGACACGGCCCGTCCGGGCGCGTATCAACCTGCAGTCTCTCGCGCATAACCTTTCCCTGGCACGTCGTGCCGCACCCGACAGCCGCGTGATGGCGGTCATCAAGGCCAACGCCTATGGTCACGGCGCGGTGCCGGTGGCGCGTGCGCTGGGCGCCGCGGACGCTTTCGCCGTGGCCAGCCTGGAAGAGGCCATGCAGTTGCGCGAAGCCGGTATCCGGCACGAGATCGTGCTGCTGGAAGGCCTGTTCGAACGCGACGAGCTGGAACTCGCCGTGACGCACCAGCTGCAACTGGTGGTGCACTGCGAGCAGCAGGTCGCCTGGCTGGAACAGTTCCGTTCCGGCGCCTCGCTGCAACTGTGGCTCAAGGTCGATACCGGCATGCACCGGCTGGGCTTCGCCCCGGACGTTGCGCTGGCGGTCTGGCAGCGCCTGCAACGCCTGGGCTATGTGAAGACCGGTGGCTTGCGCTGGCTGTCGCACCTGGCCTGTGCCGATGAACCCGGGCACGCCCTCAACGCGCAGCAGTTGTCGCGTTTCAACGAGATCACGCACTTTTTCGAATCGCTGCAGGGTGTGCGCGCCGAATGCTCGCTGGCCAATTCCGCTGCGTTGCTGACACGGCCCGATACGCACTTCGACTGGGTGCGTCCCGGCATCATGCTGTACGGTGCTTCGCCCCTGGCGGCCGCCGCGGACCTCGACCTGCACCCGGCCATGGCGCTGGAATCGGCGCTGATCGCGGTGCAGCAGCGCTGCAAGGGCGACAGCATCGGCTACGGCCAGGACTGGACCTGCCCGCGCGACATGACGCTGGGGGTGGTGGCGGTCGGTTACGCTGACGGCTACCCGCGCCACGCGCCGAGCGGCACCCCGGTGCTGGTCAACGGGCAGCCCACGGCACTGGTGGGCCGGGTATCGATGGACATGATCTGCGTGGACCTGGGTGATCAGCCGCAGGCAAAGCCCGGTGATCCCGTGTTGCTGTGGGGCGAGGGGTTGCCGGTAGAGACGGTTGCCGCGCAGGCCGGTACCATCAGTTACGAATTATTGTGCGGCGTATCCGCGCGCGTGCCGCGCAGCTACGCAAGCTGATTAGTCCGTCACTTCGTTCCTCGCAATGACGGTACAGGAAAAAATCATGGCCAGATCAAAAGTGTTATACCAATGCAGCGAATGCGGCGCCCAGGTCTCCAAGTGGGCCGGGCAGTGCAGCGACTGCGGCGCCTGGAACAGCCTCAGTGAAGCGCTGTCAGTCGTGCCGGCCGCCGGCAAGGCGGCAGCGCGCTTTGCCGGCTATGCCGGCGCCACGCGGCCGAAGGTGCAGGCGCTCGGCGAAGTGCAACCCGGCCAGGAAACGCGCATGCCGGTGGGTATGGAAGAACTCGACCGGGTGCTCGGCGGCGGGCTGGTGGCGGGCTCGGTGGTCCTGATCGGCGGCGATCCCGGCATCGGCAAATCGACCCTGCTGCTGCAGGCGCTGGCGGCGTTCCCCGCTGAAATGAAAGCACTGTATGTGACCGGCGAGGAATCGCCGGAACAGGTGTCGCTGCGTTCGCAACGGCTGGGCGTGAATGCCGATGCGGTACGCATCCTGGCCGAGACCTCGGTGGAAGCCATTCTCGAACACGCGCGCGGCGAAGCGCCGCAGATCATGGTCATCGACTCCATCCAGACGCTGTATACCGAGGTGCTGCAATCGGCGCCCGGTTCGGTGGGGCAGGTGCGCGAAAGCGCTGCGCAGCTGGTGCGTTTCGCCAAGCAGACCGGCACCGCCCTGTTCCTGGTCGGCCACGTCACCAAGGAAGGCACGCTGGCCGGGCCGCGCGTGCTGGAACACATGGTCGATACTGTGCTGTATTTCGAGGGGGATTCCGGCGGCCGTTACCGCATCATCCGGGCCATCAAGAACCGTTTCGGCGCGGTCAACGAGCTGGGTGTGTTCGCCATGACCGGCAAGGGCCTGAAACAGGTGCGAAACCCGTCGTCGATTTTCCTGTCGCGTCACGAACAGCCGGTGGCGGGCAGCGTCATCATGGTCACCATGGAAGGCACGCGTCCGTTGCTGCTGGAAGTGCAGGCGCTGGTCGACGACAGTCAGCTGGCCAACCCGCGCCGCGTCAGCCTGGGGCCGGAACAGAACCGGCTGGCCATGCTGCTGGCGGTACAGCACCGCCACGGCGGTGTGTTGATGAGTGACCAGGATGTGTTCGTCAATGTGGTTGGCGGGGTGCGTGTCAACGAGACGGCGGCCGATCTGCCGGTACTGCTGGCGGTGTTGTCGAGTTTCCGTGATGCGACGTTGCCCAATGAGCTGATTGTCTTCGGTGAAGTGGGTCTGGCGGGTGAGATCCGGCCGGTGCCGAATGGCCAGGAGCGTTTGCGCGAGGCGGCCAAGCTGGGCTTTAAACACGCCCTGATTCCGGCGGCCAATGCGCCGAAATCCGGCGTGCCGGGGCTGGAGATTCATGCTGTGTCACGTTATGCGGAAGTGCTCGACTGGTTCTCCAACACGTAGGGTATTGGTTTTAGCCCAGAGCGGAGAGTTCGCGTTCCAGCAGTTCGGGATCACCGAGGTTGAGTTCCACCAGGCGGCGCAGGTGGGTGATGCTGTCGACGTCGATATCCTTGCAGCGCAGTCCCAGTTCTTCATTCTCGTGATGTGCGACCTGTACATCCATGCTGATGTCGGGGCCGCCTTCAAGATGTACGCTGAGCCGGTATTCCCGGTCCGGGGTGCTGGCGAAATCCTGCGGGGTTTTGATCAGTGCGCCGTGTAACGAGATATCGATCAGGCCGGTATCCCAGCTGTCCTGCGCATGTGCCAGGGTGACCTGGACATCGAAGGGGATGCGGCTGAAGCGGCGCTGTTCGGTTGTTTCAGTGGCCGGTACGGTGGATTCCTGTACCGCGCTGGTGTCGACAAAGTACTGCACCTGCAGGTCGCCGACGCTGACGCGGTCGCCGTTGTCCAGCCGGTGAGCGTCTTCGCCCATGTCCGTATCATTGATTTGTGTCGGCTGTTCGCCTTGCAGGTGTGACAGGTAGAAGCCGTCGTCGCGGTGCGCGATGACGGCCAGGTTGCCATCCTTGCGGCCAATGCGGGTGAAGGCTTTTTCCAAACGGATGGTACGCCCCAGGTGGCTGCCACTCTGGATCTGCAACCAGCCGACGATGGGGGCGGGTGCTGCCACGCTGCCGGCATCCGGCGTGATGCTGTCGGATGTTTCGGCATAGGTCAGCAGGTGCTTGCCGATCTGGATACGGTCACCCTCGGCAAGCGGGTGTGCCTCACTGAGCGGCTGGTCGTTGACCTGCACCACGGCGTCATCACTCGCGGCCTCGATGACCAGCCCGCCATCGGCAGGATGGATACGGGCGTGCTGTGGCGCGATAGCCAGGCTATCGATGCAGATGGTGCAATCCGGCTCGCGCCCGATCAGGCACTCACCATCATCAGGTAGCGCAAAAACCTTCAGCTTGCGGTCCTTGAATGACAGCGTCAGCTTGGCCATGAATGTCCTCGTTGTGTGACTTTGTTCCGATTATAGACAACGGCAGGTTTCGCCTAATCTGTTGTCTGTACGTGCGGCTGCCCATGCGGTGACAGGCATATGCGGCCAGTGTCATGTATTTTCCTTTAATATCAGCGCAATGGAGTTAATGCAGTAACGCAACCCGGTGGGTGGAGGGCCGTCCTCGAAGACGTGCCCGAGATGGGCATCGCAACGCGCACACAGCACCTCATTGCGTTGCATGCCGTGGCTGCTGTCGTTGTCACTGCGGACTGCCTGGCCGGATACCGGCTGCCAGTAGCTGGGCCAGCCGCTGCCGGAGTCGAACTTGGCCCCGGAGTGAAACAAGGGCGCATCGCAGCACACGCAGTGGTAGGTGCCCGGCGTCTTGCAGTCGTGGTAACGGCCGGTGAAGGCGCGCTCGGTGCCCTTGCGGCGCGTTACCTGGTACTGCTCGGGTGTCAGCCGGCGCTGCCAGTCTGCGTCGTCTCTGTTGACCCGGTCACTCATCGATCTGCCTCCGGCGCTACCGGGCGCCGCTGGTTGGTATGGATACGCAGGGTTTTTACCAGGTTGCCGCGGGTCTGCACGATATCGACCGGGTAACCGGACAGCAGCATGCTGGTGCCGGGCTGGGGGATGTCCTCCAGGTATTCCAGCACCATGCCATTCAGTGTCTTGGGGCCGTCAGTGGGCAGCTCCATGTCCAGCGCGCGGTTCAGGTCGCGGATGCTGGCACTGCCGCTGACCAGGAAACTGCCGTCTGCCTCCGGGGTGTAGTCGCGGATGCTGGTGGCCGGGTCGGTGGTGAACTCACCCACCACTTCTTCGAGAATGTCTTCCAGTGTGGCAAGGCCCAGGATGTCGCCGTATTCGTCGACCACCAGGCCGATGCGGCGGCGCTCACGCTGGAAGTTGAGCAACTGGCGGTTGAGCGGTGTGCCTTCCGGGATGAACAGCGGCTCCTTGATCAGGCCCTCCAGGGTTTCCTGGTCCAGTTTGTTGCGCATCAGCAGCGGAATGACCTTGCGCAGGTGCACGAAGCCGACCACGTGGTCGATGCTGTCGCGGAACACCGGCAGGCGTGTGTACTGGCTGATGGTGATCTGGCGCACGATATCGTCCCAGTTGTCATTCAGGTCGATGCCGATGATTTCCTTGCGCGGCACCATGATGTCTTCCACGGTGACCTTTTCCAGGTCGATGATGTTGAGCAGCATGTCCTGGTGTCGCTTGGGGATCATGGCGCCGGCTTCCATCACCACGGTGCGCAGTTCCTCCTGGCTGAGCGCGTCCGAGGTTCCGTCTTCCTGGCGCACCCCGAGCATTTTCAGCAGCGCGTTGGCAACCGTGTTCACCATCCACACCAGCGGGTAGAGGATCCACAGCAGGGGGGCGTAGACAAAGGCGGCGGGGAAGGCGACGCGTTCCGGGTGCAGGGCGGCGAGCGTCTTGGGTGTGACTTCAGCGAAAATCAGGATCACCAGGGTCAGCAGGCCGGCACCGACGGCGATGGCGGCTTCACCGCCAAGGCGCAGCGCGATGACTGTCGTCAGCGAGGAGGCCAGTATATTGACAAAGTTGTTGCCGAGCAGGATCAGGCCGATCAGGCGGTCGGGGCGTTCCAGCAGTTTTTGGGCACGGCGCGCGCCGGCGTGCCGGGTTCGCGCCAGGTGCCGCAGCCGGTAGCGGTTGAGCGTCATCAGGCCGGTTTCGGAGCCGGAGAAGAACGCGGATAGAACAATCAGGAATGCCAGCGCACCAAACAGTGCACCCAGGGGTATGTCGTCCAAAGAGCGATCGCCCGGTTGCCAGAGATACTCTTGATTGTAGGCGCTTGGCGGGGCTTTGTCAGGCGCCGCGCTGGAGGATCAGTTCCAGCACCAGTTTACTGCCGAAGTAGGCCAGCAGCAGGAACGCGAAACCGCTCAGCGTCCAGCGGATCGCCTTGCGCCCGCGCCAGCCGAATTTCCGGCGTCCCCACAGCAGAATGCCGAAGATCACCCAGGCGGTGATGGACAGCAGGGTCTTGTGCACCAGGTGCTGGGCAAAGATGTCTTCCAGGAACAGGATGCCGGCCAGCAGCGCGGCGCTGAGCAGCACGAAGCCGGTGCCGAGCATCTGGAACAGCAGGCGTTCCATCACCTGCAACGGCGGCAGGGCGCGGATATAGCCGCCCGGCTGGCGATTGCGCAGGTGCCAGTCCTGGATGGCCAGCAGGATCGCCTGTACCGCGGCCAGCGCGAACAGGCTGTAGGCCAGCACCGAGAACAGGATGTGCAGGTCGAGCTGCCAGTTGCCGCCGGTGATGCTGCTGTGCTGCCCCGGGTTCCAGCTGGCCAGCGCCACCGTGGCGGCGGCGACCGGCAAAATCGGGATGCCGAGGTTTTCGACCGGTTGCCTGAGTGCGGTCAGCAACAGCAGGGCCACAGAGATCAGTGCCACCAGCGAAGCGGCATTATAAAAGCCCAGGTTCAGCCCCTGGCCGGTGAACAGCTCCGGGTACAACACGATGGCGTGTACCGCCACGGCGCCGAAACCCAGCAGCAGCACCAGGCCGCGCTTCAGGTGCAGTCCGGATGTGCTGCCGGCCAGGCGCAGGGTGAGTGCGGCGCTGGTCAGCAGGTACAGGACAATGGCCACGGCGGCAATCAGGAACAGGTTCATGCCCGGCATAATGGCATAAGCGGCTTTTCGCGGAAAGTCTGCCCGGTCGTGTCAGGGCAGGTGACGCATTGGGGCAGTTGCCGGCCGCCGGCGCCGTTCCCGGCTGCTTTTCCGGAACAGAACTGTGACGCAGGTACCACTTTTTGCGGGAAATCCAGTGGCACGATACTCGCATTGAGCAAAGCAACTGACTGTAATGAGCGACTGTTATGGAACTCAGAGTATTAGGTTGTAGCGGGGGGATCGGCGCTGACGCGATTACCACATCCCTGTTGGTGGATGATGACATCCTTATCGATGGCGGGACCGGGATCACCGAGCTCAGCATCGACGAGATGGCGGCGATCCGGCATATCTTTGTCACGCATTCACATCTCGATCATATCGCCGGCATCCCCATGCTGCTCGATTCCGTGTTCGAAATGAACCAGGAACCGGTTGTGGTGCATGCGCGGCGTGAAACCATCAAGGCGCTGCAAACGCATATCTTCAACTGGCAGATCTGGCCGGACTTCTCGCAGCTGCCCAGCCCCGAGCACCCGGTGCTGCGTTTCGAGGAAATGCAGCCGGGCGAGCAGATCCGGGTGGGGAACCGGCGCGTGGAAATGATCGCCGTCAACCATGCCGTGCCGGCGGCAGGTTACCGGGTGCAGAACGGTGTCGGTTGCTTCGCCTTCAGCGGCGACACCACCAGCAACGATGAATTCTGGGCGGCGCTGAACAAGCACGACAAGCTGGACCTGCTGATCGTGGAGAGCGCCTTTGCCGACGAGGACTGTGAGCTGAGCACCCGGGCACGGCACTATTGCCCGCAGCTGCTGGCCAATGACCTGAAAAAACTCGATCACAGCCCGCGCCTGTACCTGACCCACCTGAAGCCCGGCAGCGAAGACACCATCATCCGGCAATGCCGCGGCCACCTCGGCGAGCAGCCGGTACACCGTTTGTACGGGGGCGACCGCTTCACGCTATAATCCCGCCCTGATATGCGCGCACAGGACCGGCGGCCCCGGCCCGTGCCGCGTGTTTGGACTCTCTTTTCCAGCGGGATGAAACACCATGTTCCAGAACCTCACTGACCGGCTTACCGGGACCATCAAGCGCCTGCGCGGGCAGGGGCGCCTCAGCGAAGACAATATCAAGGAAACCCTGCGCGAGGTGCGCATGGCACTGCTGGAAGCCGATGTGGCGCTGCCGGTGGTCAAGGAATTCACCGAGAAAGTCCGTCAGCGCGCGGTTGGCCAGGAAGTGATGCAAAGCCTGAGCCCGGGGCAGGCACTGGTCAAGATCGTCAACGACGAGCTGGTGTCGCTGATGGGCGAGGCCTGTGACGAGCTGAACCTCAATGCACAACCGCCCGCCGTGGTGCTGATGGCGGGCCTGCAGGGCTCCGGCAAGACTACCTCCACCGCCAAGCTGGCGCGCTGGCTGCAGGAGCGCAAGAAAAAATCCGTGCTGGTCGCCAGTTGCGACATCTACCGGCCGGCGGCCATCGAACAGTTACGTACCCTGGCCGAAGAGGTCGGGGCGCAGTTCTTCCCCGGCAGCAGCGACCAGGACCCGGTAGCGATCGCGCAGGCCGCGCTGGAGCAGGCGCGCAAACAGCACGTCGACGTGCTGATTGTCGATACCGCCGGCCGTCTGCATATCGATACCGAAATGATGGATGAGATCCGTCGTATCCACAGTGCCGTCGACCCGATCGAGACGCTGTTCGTGGTCGACAGCATGACCGGCCAGGATGCCGCCAATACCGCGCGTGCCTTCCATGAAGCGCTGCCGCTGACCGGCGTGGTGCTGACCAAGACCGACGGTGACGCGCGCGGCGGTGCGGCCCTGTCGATCCGCAGTATCACCGGCAAGCCGATCAAGTTCCTGGGTATCGGTGAAAAAACCGATGCACTGGAGCCGTTCCACCCGGACCGCGTGGCGTCGCGCATCCTGGGCATGGGCGACGTGCTCAGCCTGGTGGAAGAGGCTGAACGCAAGGTCGACAAGGACAAGGCGGCGAAGCTGGCGAAGAAGCTGCACAAGGGCAAGCGCTTCGACCTGGAGGATTTTCACGACCAGCTGGAACAGATGATGGGCATGGGCGGTCTGGGTAACCTGCTCGACAAACTGCCCGGCGTCGGCCAGTTGCCGCAGAACGTGCGCGACCAGGTCAACGACCGGGACATGCACCGTATGCTGGCCATCATCCGTTCCATGACCGACAAGGAACGGCGTTTCCCGGATATCATCAAGGGTTCGCGCCGGCGCCGCATTGCCGCGGGTTCAGGCACCCAGGTACAGGATGTCAACCGGCTGCTGAAGCAGTTCACGCAGATGCAGAAGATGATGAAGAAAATGTCCAAGGGCGGCATGAAGAACATGATGCGTGGCCTGAAGGGGCGCATGCCGCAAGGTTTCCCATTCTAGGGGCCAAGTTCCCCAAATAAAAACGGCGACCCAAAAGGATCGCCGTAAAATCAAGAGTCGGTATTATTGTTGTTGTCCTTCTCCCCCCTGACACCGGTACTGGTTGTAATTATTGCCGGTGGCTTATCTGGCGGATGCGTGTGACGTATGGAACACCTGCAATCGACCGTTTGTTGTTATGGTAATGACTCTCCTGTTTCCTTGCAGGTAATACCAGAGCAACCCTCGTGCCAGCTTTAAAAAATCACTTAAAAACATAAGGTTGTATGTCTGGCGTGAGCGGCCCTATTGGAGGGTGTTGTTTAAGTTGTAAAATATCCCGTCAAACCGGGAATTTTCCGGGGCGGCATTTTCCCCGTTTAAATGCTCGTAAAACAGTCTGATATCATCATTCAGGGCGGAGTTTTCCTGGATTACATTAAATGTAAATAATTCCGACAAGCGTAAAATACCCCCGGCGCGGTAAAACGCCATGTTATTTATGGTCTGGTGCTTCACTTTTTAGCCAATTCGCGTAAAATGCCCGCCTTTCCGTAGTGCCGGATTCTGTTGGCCGGCCTGCTCACTATTATTTGTGTAGAGGTTTACTCTCGATGGTAACTATTCGACTGGCGCGTGGCGGTACAAAAAAGCGGCCCTTCTATCATGTTGTGGTCACTGACTCCCGCAACCGTCGCGATGGGCGCTACATCGAGCGTCTGGGTTTCTTCAATCCCGGTGCCAAGGGCCAGGAGGTCCGCCTGCGTATCGATGCCGAGCGCGCGCAGCACTGGGTCAGCCAGGGCGCCCAGACTTCCGACCGCGTCGCCAACCTGCTCAAGGAGCAGGCACAGTAAGCGACGCCGGAACAGCGCCGAACATCGTTCCGGTTGGCCGGGTTTCAGGGGTCTACGGTGTTCGTGGCTGGGTACGCATCTTTTCCTATACCCGGCCGCGCGAGAATATCGTGCGCTACCGGACCTGGTACCTGCAGCAGCGGGACGGCGGCTGGCAGGAGTTCAGCCTGCTGGAAGGCCGGCAGCAGGGCAAGGGCGTTGTAGCGCACCTGCAGGATTGTGAAGACCGCGACCAGGCGCATGCGCTGATGGGACGCGAGATCGGTATCCGCAGGGACCAGTTGCCCGCGACCGCACCGGGCGAGTACTACTGGAGCGACCTGCAGGGGCTGAAAGTGATTACCCTGGAGGGTGATGCACTGGGCACCGTGGATCACCTGATCGAAACCGGTGCCAACGATGTACTGGTAGTGAAAGGTGAACGCGAACGGCTGATCCCGTTCATCAGTGAACAGGTTATTGTCGCGGTGGATCTGGATGCGGGTGAAATCCAGGTCGACTGGGACAAGGATTTTTGAGGGACGCCATGCGTATCGACGTGGTGACCCTGTTCCCGGACATGATCCGGGAGTGTTGCGGTTACGGTATTCCGCGCATCGCCCTGGAGAAAGGGCTGCTGGAACTGGGCACCTGGAACCCGCGCGACTATGCCGACAACCGGCATCGCAGCGTGGACGACCGGCCCTACGGCGGCGGCCCCGGCATGGTGATGCAGGTGCAGCCGGTGGCGGATGCCATCGCCGCGGCGCGTACACAGGGCGCAGGACCGGTGATTTACCTGAGCCCGCAGGGCAAGCGCCTGGACCAGAACGCGGTGCGGCGTTTTGCGGAACTACCGCACATGATATTGCTGGCCGGACGCTACGAGGGCATCGACGAACGCCTCATCGGGCGCCAGGTCGACGAGGAATGGTCCATCGGTGACTATGTGCTGAGCGGCGGCGAGCCGGCGGCGCTGGTCTGGATCGACGCGCTGGCGCGTTTACTGCCCGGCGCACTGGGTGACGAGGAATCCGCGCAGCAGGATTCCTTCATGGACGGGTTGCTGGACTACCCGCACTACACGCGCCCGGACGTGGTGGATGGACAGGCAGTGCCGGATGTTCTGCTGGGCGGCAACCATGCCGACATCGAACGCTGGCGTATGAAACAGTCGCTGGGGAGAACCTGGCAACGCAGGCCCGATCTGCTGGAGCGGATCGAGCTGAACAAGGAACAACAGGCGCTGCTGGCGGAATACATCCGCGAGTGGCAATCGACACAGGCAAATTGAAACCCGTATGCAGGGGATGAACATGAGCAACATAATCGAACAACTGGAAAGCGAGCAGATGACCAAGGAAGTCCCGGAGTTCGCTCCCGGTGATACCGTCGTGGTCCAGGTCAAGGTCAAGGAAGGCAGCCGCGAACGCCTGCAGGCCTTCGAGGGCGTTGTTATCGCACGCCGCAACCGCGGTCTGAATTCCGCTTTCACCGTACGCAAGATTTCCCACGGCGAAGGTGTCGAGCGCGTGTTCCAGACCTACAGCCCGGCAGTGGCCAGCATCACGGTCAAGCGCCGCGGTGACGTGCGTCGCGCCAAGCTGTACTACCTGCGTGAACTCTCCGGCAAGGCAGCGCGCATCAAAGAGAAGCTTTGATCCCGTGCGGCAGCCTCCGGCTACCGCGATGCAGTATACAGACGGACAACCTGGCCGCAGGTTGTCCGTTTTTGTTTGGTTTTTCCTGTTTGTTGCCGTTGCACTACTGCTCTCCGGCAGGGCGCTTGCGCTGGACACTTCCAGCCTGCAGGAACTGGCGCAGCTGGCGCGCGCCGGCGCACCGCAACTGGCGCTGCGGCGCATGGATGCCGAACAGCCCGCGCGGGAACAGGATCCCGCGCAATGGATGGCCTGGGAGCAGGAACGCCTGCAGATCCTCGCCAGCCAGCAACTCTACCCCCAGCTGATCGCACGCGTCGACCGGCTACCCCCCGATCTCGATGCCCATTTCATGCGCCTGGCGCTGTCGCTGAAGGCCGATGCCCGGCTGCAACAGGGTGACGCCGAGGCGGCACGTGCCGCGGTGCGCGAGCTGTTGTGGTTCCACGATGGCGAGGTCGACCCCGGCGTACTGGCCGGCTGGCGCCGCCTGGTGGTGCGCAGCTACGTGCTGGAGAACCGCAGCGAGGATGCGCGCCTGGCGCTGTTGCGTTACCGCCAGGATTTCGGTGACGAGAACCCGCAGTGGCGCTGGCTCAGCGCGCAGGTGATGTTGCAGTCGGGACATCCCGATTCCGCGTTCAGGCTGTTGCAGAAGGATGATTCGCCGCAGGGCCGTTTCCTGCGCTATGCCGCCGAACTGCGCGTCTCGCCGGAGCGTGCCGCCGAGCTGGCACAGGCGGCGGTCAAGCTGGCGCAGGAAGTGAAACAGCCCGGCCTGCAAAGCGCCCTGTGGGGGCTGGCGGCCGACGCGGCACAACAGGCCGGACAGCCGTATAAACAGATCGACTACCTGGAGCATGCCCTGTCGCTGCCGTTCGATACGCAGCTGATCCACGGCGTGCTGGACATCGACGCCGACCAGTTGTGGGATGCCTACCTGGCCGAGGGCAAGCGCATCGGCAACAGCGAACAGAAGCTGCTCGGCAACGACGAGGACTGGTATTTTCCCGCCACCGAGGCGCTGGAAAAAGAACCGCTGCGTGCGCGGGTGCTGTTCACCATACTGGCGGAGTATGGCGCGACACCGCAGCGCAAGTCGCTGGCGCACGAATACCTGGTCGGCATGTTCGACGAAATGCCGGAAGGTAAACGGCTGATACAGCGTTTGTACCTGGAATCACGGCGTTATGCCGATGTCGATGATCTGCCGCCGGTGATCCGCTACCGCCTGATCGACGAGGCGCTCGAATCCGGTGAACTGAAGACCGCTTCACGCCTGATGGCGGGGCTGGCCGAGCCACCGGCCGGCGGCGACCGCTTTGCCTGGGACCTGCGCCGCGCGCGCGTGGCCATCTTCACCGACAGCGTCGACGACGGGGTGCAGTTGTTGCAACAGTTGCTGGAAGATGAAGAAGCGAAGTGGGACAAGCAGCGCATCGACCGCCTGCTGCAGGTGGTGTTCGACCTGCAAACTTTGAAATACCACCAGCAGGCCCTGGCGCTGTTCAACAGGCTGCTGGAAAAAGATCTGGAACCCCAGCAGCGGCGTGAGCTGCTGTTCTGGGTCGCCGACTCGCTGCAGGCACTGGAGCAATACGACCGTGCCGCCTGGCTGTACCTGAAATCAGCCACCCTGCTGGATGCCTCCGCCATGGACCCCTGGGCGCAGACCGCGCGCTACCGTGCCGCCAAGGCGCTGGTCGAGGCGGGCCTGCTGGACGATGCGCGCCGCATCTACGGCAGCCTGCTGCGCGCCACGCGCGATGCCAGCCGCAAGGCGGTGCTGAAAAACGAAATCCAGCGCCTGCACCTGGTCAGCAGTGCGCAGCGCAAGGCGCCCAAGGGACAACAGGAGCATTGAGTATGGACTTTGATGCCGTTTTCGAGTCACCGGTGGGCCGGCTGGGTATCCGCATGCAGGGCGCGGCACTCGGCCAGCTGCAGTTCCTGTCGGGCCGCTACCGTTTACGCCCGCCTGCCAGCCCGCAGGCCGCGCAGGTGGTGCAGGCGGTGCTGGACTACTTCGAGAATCCGCGGCACAGCCCGGAACTGGCAGTGCAGCTGACCGGCACCGATTTCCAGCGGCGGGTATGGGAAGCACTGCGCCGCATTCCCAGCGGCAGCACGCTGACCTACGGGGCGCTGGCAAAGCGCCTGGGCAGCGGCGCGCGCGCGGTCGGCAACGCCTGCCGGCACAACCCCGTGCCCATCGTGGTGCCCTGTCACCGCGTGGTGGCGCAACGCGGGCCGGGCGGCTTCGCCGGCCGGCGCCAGGGGCGGCTGCTGGACGTGAAACAGCGCCTGCTGCGCCACGAGGGTGTTGAAATCCCGGGCTGACGCCCCCATATCGCGTCGCTGAGACTGTTTTTCCCGGCCGCACAGGCGGCATTAATCGCAGAATGAAGAGTCGAGACCATGACCACTGAAACACAGAAAGAAACCCTGGAATTCCAGACCGAAGTCCGGCAGCTGCTGGGCCTGATGATCCACTCCCTGTATTCCAACAAGGAAATCTTCCTCCGTGAGCTGATTTCCAACGCCTCGGACGCCTGCGACAAGCTGCGCTTCGAGGCCCTGTCCGATGACGCGCTGTACGACGGCGACAGCGACCTGAAGATCCGCGTCAGCTTCGACAAGGACGCGCGCACCATCACCGTCAGCGACAACGGCATCGGCATGACGCGTGAGGAGGTGATGGACAACATCGGCACCATCGCCAAGTCCGGCACCCGGCAGTTCTTCGAAGCGCTGACCGGCGACCAGAACAAGGACATGGAACTCATCGGCCAGTTCGGCGTGGGTTTCTACTCCTGCTTTATCGTTGCCGACGAGGTGACGCTCACCACGCGTCGTGCGGGTGCAGCGGCCGACGAAGCGGTGCGGTGGGTCTCTAACGGCGAAGGCAGCTACACGCTGGAAGCCGTGGAAAAGGACAGCCGTGGCACCGAAGTGACACTGCACCTGCGCGAAGACGAGGACGAGTTCCTGGACGCCTTCCGCCTGCGCTCCATCATTACCCGTTACTCCGACCACATCTCGCTGCCCATCGAAATGCCCTCCAGCGAGGAAGGCAAGGAAGATGAGTTCGAGGTGGTCAACAACGCCTCGGCGCTGTGGAAACGCCCGCGCCGCGAGATCACGGACGACGAGTACAAGGAATTCTACAAGCACGTTGCGCATGACTTCGGCGAACCGATGGCGTGGACGCATAACCAGGTGGAAGGCACCCAGTCCTACACCAGCCTGCTGTACATCCCCAAACAGGCACCGTTCGACCTCTGGGACCGTGACCGGCGCCACGGCATCAAGCTCTATGTGCGGCGCGTATTCATCATGGACGACGCCGAGAACCTGATGCCGCAGTACCTGCGTTTCATCCGCGGCCTGGTGGACTCCGACGACCTGCCGCTCAACGTGTCGCGTGAAATCCTGCAGAAGAACAAGTTTATCGACACCATCCGCGCGGCGTCGGTGAAAAAAGTGCTGGGCCTGCTGGAGAAAATGGCCAGGGACGAACCGGAGCAATATGCCGGGTTCTGGGAACAGTACGGCCGGGTGCTGAAGGAAGGTCCGGCGGAAGACTTCGCCAACCGCGAGCGCATCGCCAAACTGCTGCGTTTCTCCTCCACGCACAATGACGACGATGCCCAGAACGTATCGCTGGAAGACTATGTCAGCCGTATGCAGGAAGGGCAGGACAAGATCTATTACGTGACGGCGGACAGTTTCGCCGCGGCGAAGAACAGCCCGCACCTGGAAGTGTTCCGCAAGAAAGGCATTGAGGTGCTGTTGCTGCACGACCGTGTCGATGAGTGGCTGGTATCGCACCTCACCGAGTTCGACGGCAAGCCGCTGGTGTCGGTCGCCAAGGGCGAGCTGGATCTCGGCAAGCTGGTCGATGAGGAAGACAAGAAGGCTGCCGAGGCCAGGGAAGGTGAGCACAAGGACTTCCTCAAACGTATCCAGGAAGCGCTGGACGACAAGGTGCAGGAAGTCCGCATCAGTCAGCGCCTGACGGATTCGCCGTCCTGCCTGGTGCTGGGCGAGCACGAAATGCCGGTGCATATGCAGCAGCTGATGAAGCAGGCCGGTCATGATGTGCCGGCCGGCAAGCCGGCGCTGGAGATAAACCTGGAGCATCCGCTGCTGGTGCGGCTGCAAAACGAGCAGGATGATGCGCGCTTTGCGGAATGGTCTCACCTGTTGTTCGAGCAGGCCATGCTGAGTGAAGGTGGTCAGCTGGAAGATCCGGCCGCGTTCGTCAAACGTATGAACAGCCTTTTGGTCGAGTTGTCCGGCTGATCGGTGGGCTGGCGCTCTGTTAGAGGTCTTTTTGCGCCGGGTCGGGGGAGCCTTTCCGGCTTCAGGCGCAGGCGCAAGGCGCAGGAAAGGCTCCCCCGACCCGGCGCAAAAAACTGGAGTGTCCTGGGGCGGCGTCTTTTGTCTGGCGGGTTCAGTGCTCACATTTATGGGTTTATGCGCTATTCTGTGCGCATGACAGTTTCCAGACCTGAGCTGAAAGTCACCGTCTTTAGCGATTACATCTGCCCGTTTTGCTATGTGGGTGATGCGCATCTGAATCACCTGCGCGACAGTTATGATCTGAAGGTCAACTGGTGTTTTCTGGAGATTCATCCGGAGACTTCCGCTGAGGGCGAGCCTATTGCCTCGCTGGATTACCCGTCCGAGACATGGCAGCGCATGATGGCCACGCTGAAGGCGATGGCCGAGGCCGAGAATCTGCCGTTGCTGGACCATGATTTCACGACTAACTCGCGTTCTGCCCTGCAGCTTGCCGAGGCGGCGAAGTTTGTTTCTGCGGAGGTGTTTTATCGTCTGCATGCAAGTCTGTTCTCTGCACTGTTTGCGCAGGGGCTGAATATCGGTGACCGCGACTGTCTGCGTCGTCTGGCGCTGGAGGCCGGGATGCAGGCGCAGCAGGTTGAGGCGGCCTGGCAGGATGAGGCGGTCGAGAACCGCCTGCGGCAATACCAGCAGGCGGCGCATGATCTGGCGGTGAAGTCGACGCCGACGTTTTTTATCGGTGAGCAGCGCCTGGATGGTGCGGTGCCGGTCGGGAAGTTACTGCAAGCTGCGCAGGCTGCTCTCTGATGGCTGAATCGGTACGTATCGACAAGTGGCTGTGGGCGGCGCGTTTTTACAAGACGCGCAGTCTGGCTGCGCAGGCGGTAACCGGTGGCAGGGCACAGCTCAACGGTGTGCGCGTAAAACCGGCGCGCGCTGTGCAAGTGGGTGATGAGGTGGAAGTTAACAAGGACGGTTATGCATACAGTGTGCGCGTGCTGGGGCTGGCGGAGCGGCGCGGTCCGGCGAAACTGGCGCAGACCCTGTACGAGGAATTCGAAGACAGTATTGCCAAACGGGCGGCCTTGAGCGAACAGCACAAGCTGGCGGCTGCCAGTATGCCGCATCCCCAACGCCGGCCGGACAAGAAGGCGCGCCGGTTGTTGCGCGGGCTGAAAGGATGAAGCCGGTCACGCCGCTGCTGACGGTCGATATCGTGATTGAAATGCATGACCGGCCGGGCCGGCCGATCGTGCTGATCGAACGCAAGTACCCGCCGCACGGCTGGGCGTTGCCGGGTGGTTTCGTCGATGTGGGTGAGCGCCTGGAGCAGGCCGCGGTGCGTGAAGCGCGCGAAGAGACGGCGCTGGATGTGCGCCTGCTGTTTTTACTGGGCTGTTATTCGGACCCGGAGCGCGATGCGCGCGGGCACACGGTCAGTGCCGTTTATATCGCCACCGCGTCGGGTGAACCACAGGCACAGGACGATGCGCAGAACCTGGCCCTGTACGACCCGGCACAATGCCCGCCACTGGTGTTCGATCACGCGCAGATCATCGCCGACTACCGGCGCTGGCGCGCCACCGGCCAACCCGCCCCGCTAAGTAACCCAGGGTCAGACTAAATACGCCCTCTCCCTCCGGGAGAGGGCTGGGGTGAGGGAACCAACTCGCCCTTCTCCCGGAGGGAGAAGGAACCCTGTGATTTGCCGGCGTGGATGATCGCGCCGCACTTTACGGGACAGCAGTGACCCTGGCCCCGAATTACGTTTTAGCAGTAGGCAGGTTCGTGCACGTAGGGCGTGCGGCGCAGGTTGTTCATGATGGTCAGGAAGGGATCGCTGCGGGTATCGGTGTTGACGCACAGCGCCTGCTGCTGCGCGGCCATGTGACTTTTCCACGGCACCGACAGGCTGGCGACCCCGGCGCGTACCAGCGCCAGGTCGTACTTGCGCAGCGCCATGGCGATTTGCGCTTCCTGCGCGGAGCGGGCACGGAACAGGGTGGTCTGTTTGCCGATGGTGTTCTGTACCAGCTCCGCGAGTGAATCGTCATCCTCGACGTGCAGGATGCAGGGCGGGTGCCCGGCGGCACGCTGGCCGGCCTGTTTCAGTGCAAACACCAGGCGTGCGTATTCGGAAGTACGCGACAGCCAGTCCGGCCCGGCGTCATCGTCGCTGTTGTCCTGGGTGGTGGAAATGACCAGGATTGACACCCAGGGGTGTTCCTGGCGCAGTTCCATGGCAAACGAAATACCGTCACGGTCGGCGAGCAGCAGGTCTACCGCCACGCCGTCGTAGTGCTGTTCCCACAGCAGTCGACGCACCTCGTCCGCGGTGGTGGCGCAGTCGACCTTGACCCCGGCCGCGCTCAGTCGTTGCTGCAGCGGTTCCAGTTTGGTCTTGTCGGATGAGCAGAGTAACAGGCGCGAAATACTGACTTCAGTTGATGGCATAGATGTGTCGGTTTTATGGTCTGTGAATACGGATAAATAACGGCCCCCGGCGGGATTTATTGAATGGCTGTGCCAGGCCTGTATGCGACCTGTTTAACCCTTTGTGTTTAGGTGGTTTTCGCCATCGCGCCATGCAATTCAGTGGTGATTTGCGTACCATGGCGCCTGTTTTATGGGCCGCCCCGCAGCCGGAGGAACAATGCGACCATCCCAGTTACTGACCATCCTGGAAACCGAGTTCCAAAGCGTGCTGCACGACCAGCACACGCCGGTTATGCTGTGGGGCCCGCCTGGCGTCGGCAAATCCCAGATCGTGGCCCAGGTTGCACAGCAGCACGCGGTGCCGGTGATCGATATCCGCCTGTCGCAGATGGAGCCGACCGACCTGCGCGGTATCCCGTTCCGCGTCGGCGAGCAGGTCGAATGGGCGGTGCCGGCGATGCTGCCGGATGTCGAACGCCACGGGCGGAACGGTATTTTGTTCCTGGACGAGATCACCTCGGTGCCGCCCAGCGTCTCGGCGGCGGCCTACCAGCTGATCCTCGATCGTCGCCTGGGCGCCTATGAAGTGCCCGCCGGCTGGGCGATTTTCGCCGCCGGCAACCGCCAGGGCGACCGGGGCGTCACCTACAGCATGCCGGCGCCGCTGGCCAACCGTTTTTCGCACTACGAGCTGGACGTCAACCTCGACGACTGGGTGGCCTGGGCCTACGCCAACGGTATCGATGAGCGGCTTATCGCCTTCCTGCGTTTCCGTCCCGAGCTGTTGTTCGAGTTCGACCCGGCGCATAACCCGGTGGCGTTTCCCTCGCCACGTTCCTGGGAGTTCGCGCACCGTGCGCTGCAGAAGTTCGGTAGTAATTCGCAGGTGCTGGTAGAGGCCCTGCAGGCCTGCGTCGGTCCCGCTGCCGGTATCGAGCTGCACGCCTTTGTCGACAACCTCGACAAGCTGCCGGATATCGATGCCATCACACGCGGCGAGCGCACGCCGGTGCCGAAGGAGACTGACCTGCAGTACGCCGTGGCCACCGCCCTGGTGGGGCGCGCCATCCGCGTGCGCGGCAACGGCGATGCGGAACAGGTGTACGGCCATATCATCGACTATGCCGGTGCCTTCCCGCAGCGCGAGATGGGCGTGATGCTGATCTCCGACATGCACCGCGCCATCGGCCAGGAGCTGTTCCAGGTGCCGCAGTTCTCCAGGTGGGCGAAGGACGTCGCCGACGTCATGCTGTTTGATATGTAGGCCTGCCTGTCGCCCATGTCGGACGAAA
>DRNU01000085.1 GCA_011374975.1 Gammaproteobacteria bacterium
CTCGAGGTTGCCACCTCTTTCGAAAAGGCGGCTTTCGATTTCTATACCGCCCTGGTTCCGAAAGTGAGCAAGAACCTGCGCTACCTTGTGGAAGAGCTGGCGGCTGAGGAAAAAGAGCATTTTGACCTGTTCGACAAACTGGCAAAAGACCCACAGGTCGAGGAGCAGATTCACCAGCAGATCCAGACGCCGGTGGAAGACCACCGTTTCTCGGATTACATCCAGCTGCCGGACCTGGGTGACAAGCCGGACGATCAGACTATCCTGCAGTACGCGGTAGGCCGTGAAGATGCGGCCATGAAACAGTACCGGGAACTGGCCGACAGCACACAGCCCGGCCTGGTGCACGACCTGTTCGAGTATCTCGCCAATGAAGAAACCAAACACAAGCGGGAACTGGAGAAGCTCTACTATGAGACCGTCTACAGTGGCGGGCCGGGTAACAACTGACTATAACAAACAGGCTTTGACGGTCAGCACACGAAGGAGTGGCGTGGAATCATGAGCCAGACAAAGCAACCCCTGGCTGCGCCACCGGCCATCATTGTTATCTTCGGTGCCGCGGGTGACCTGACCAAACGCAAGCTGATTCCTGCGCTGTTCAACCTCGCATCACAAAAGCTGCTGTCCCCGAAAATCGCCATGGTAGGTGTCGACCGCGTGGAGATGGACAGCGAGGCCTACAGGCAGACCCTGGGCCGGGAAGTAAAGTCTTTTACCGGTGAAGGTTTTGACCAGGCGTTGTGGGATGCCAATATCGGCAAGGCCTACTACATGCCCGGCGATTTCCGGGATGCGGAAAGTTACCTGCAGTTGAAAAAGTTCCTGCTCCAGGTGGGCGAGGAGCAGGGCGCACCGTGCAATTATCTTTTCTACCTGGCGACCCCGCCCAGTTTTTTCGGGGTGATAGCGACCGAGCTTGGCAGGGCGGGGCTGGCGGAGGAAAGTGACGATTGCTGGCGTCGCCTGATTATCGAAAAACCTTTCGGCCGCGACCTGGAATCCGCCCGGGCACTGAACGCAACCCTGCACCAGAGTTTCCACGAGCACCAGATCTATCGCATCGATCATTACCTGGGCAAGGAGACGGTGCAGAACATCATGGCGTACCGTTTCGGTAACGGGACGGTGGAGCCGATCTGGAACCACCGTTACGTCGACCATGTGCAGATCACAGTGGCCGAGTCACTGGGTGTAGAGGACCGTGCCAGTTACTACGAGGAAGCCGGTGCGCTGCGCGACATGATTGCCAACCACCTGCTGGCCGTGCTGTCGGTGGTGGCCATGGAACCGCCCAACTCCTTTGATGCCAATGCCATTCGTGATGAACATATCAAGGTGCTGAAGGCGATACAGCCGTTTGATGCCGAGCAGGTACTGCTCGATACAGTGCGTGGACAGTACGGTGAAGGGATGCTGGCCAGCGGTGAACACCTGCCCGCGTACCGCGACGAGCCGGGTATCGCCGGGGATTCGCATACGGAAACCTATGTCGCCATAAAGCTGATGATCGATTCCTGGCGCTGGGCCGGTGTGCCCTTTTACCTGCGTACGGGCAAGCGTATGCCGGGGCGTTACTCGGAAGTCGTAATCCAGTACCGGCATGGGCCCAACATGATGTTTCGTGGTGTGCGGGAACGCCGTAGTGATATAGAACCCAACCGCCTGGTGCTGCGTATACAGCCGGACGAGGGTATCAGTATGGAGTTCAACGCCAAGGTGCCGGGCACTGAGTTCAGCGTGTTGCCGGTGCGCATGGATTTTGACTACGAGGACTACTTCGATGAGTCCGTTACCTCCAGTGGTTATGAAACGCTGATCTATGACTGTCTTTGCGGCGATGCCACGCTGTTCAAGCGCGCAGACTATATTGAGGTGTGCTGGGAGCTGGTGCAGCCCATTCTCGATGTCTGGCAGGCGCTGCCGCCACGCAGCTTCCCGAATTACCCGGCGTGCAGCTGGGGGCCGGAAGAGGCCGATGAGCTGTTGGCGCGGGACGGTTATCAATGGCGGATGGTTAAATGACCGTGGTCAGGGGGCAGCAGCCATGGCGGCTGCCCCCGTAGGTTGGCGCTGAGCGCAGCGAAGCCCAACACAGCCTGTCAGGGCAGGGTTCCCTCTCGAACCTTTTTGCGCCGGGCCGTTGCTGATTGATGTATTCACACAGCGGTTTATCCTGACGCCGATTTAGGCGAAAATGCCATCTTTCCATTTCCGGTCCCACCCGATCAGTTCCGGGTCCGCGTGATGACAGCGCGTATCCGGGCAGATATGGCAGGCTGTGTTATCCCGGTAAATGTATATAGAACAACAGGATGCTTGCCCTATGCTGCTGATGATCGACAATTACGATTCTTTCACCTACAACCTGGTGCAGTACTTTGGTGAGCTGGGTGCGGATGTGCATGTGTATCGTAATGACCAGATCACGCTGGACGAGATTGGCAAACTGGCCCCGGAAAAGATCGTTATTTCTCCCGGCCCCTGCACGCCCAACGAGGCCGGGGTTTCCATCGAGACCATCAAGACCTTTGCCGGGCGCATACCGATACTGGGCGTGTGCCTGGGGCACCAGAGTATCGGCCAGGCGTTTGGTGGCAGGATTGTGCATGCCGGCGAGATCATGCACGGCAAGACTTCGATGATTTATCACCAGGACAAAGGTGTGTTCAGGGGCTTGAGCAATCCGCTGGAAGCGACCCGTTACCACTCGCTGGTGATTGAGCGTGACAGCCTGCCGGATTGCCTGGAAGTCACCGCGTGGACCGGCACGGCCGATGGCAAGGTGGATGAAATCATGGGTGTGCGGCATAAAGAGCTGGCGGTCGAGGGAGTGCAGTTCCACCCGGAATCGATCCTGACCGAGCAGGGCCACGATCTGCTGAAGAATTTCCTGGAGGACTGAGCGTGGATATGCAGGCGGCAATTCGCAGTGTGACGGAACGGCAGGACCTCTCTGCAGACGACATGGTTGCTGTCATGCGCCTGATCATGACCGGGCAGGCCACCCCGGCGCAGATCGGTGGTTTCCTGGTCGGGTTGCGCATGAAGGGTGAGACGGTGGATGAGATTGCCGCGGCCGCCAGCGTCATGCGCGAACTGGCGACCCGCGTGCCGGTGACGGGCGAACACCTGGTTGATACTTGCGGCACGGGTGGCGATGGAGCGTCCACATTTAATATTTCAACGGCCAGTGCTCTTGTCAGTGCAGCTGCCGGGGCGCAGGTGGCCAAGCACGGCAACCGTTCCGTGTCGTCGAGCTGCGGTAGCGCCGACGTGCTGGAGGCGGCCGGCGTCAACCTGGACCTGGACGCGGAGCAGGTGGCGCGCTGTGTCGAAAAAACCGGTATCGGTTTCCTGTTCGCGCCGAAACACCACAGCGCCATGAAGCACGCTATCGGGCCGCGCAAGGAGATGGGGGTGCGTACCCTGTTCAATTTGCTCGGCCCGCTGACCAACCCCGCCGCGGCACCGAACCAGGTGCTGGGCGTGTTCAGTGCCGACTGGGTCGAGCCGCTGGCGCAGGTGCTCGGCAAGCTGGGCAGTCGTCATGTGCTGGTGGTGCATGCCGATGACGGCCTGGATGAGATCAGTATCGCAGGCGCTACCCGCGTCGCCGAGCTGAAGGATGGCAAGGTAAGTGTTTACAGTATCGAGCCCGGACAGTTCGGTATACAGGGCGGGAAAGTGGAAGACCTCGCCGTGCAGGACGCACAGCAAAGCCTGAAAACCATCGGCCAGGTACTGGACGATACGCCGGGTGCGGCGCGCGATATTGTGTTGCTGAATGCCGGTGCGGCTATTTATGTTTCCGGCGTTGCCGACAGCCTGGCGGCCGGTATCGAGGCTGCGCGCGAGGCGATCCGTTCGGGCGCGGCAAAACAGAAGCTGGCTGACCTCATCGCAACCAGTAACGCGCTATGAACGACACACCCGATATCCTGCAGAAAATCCTGCAACGCAAGACAGAAGAAATCGCCGAACGTTGTATGCAAACCCCGCTGGGTGAATTGCAGGCACGCATGACAGACCTTGCTGCGCCACGTGGTTTCGCCCGGGCATTGCAGCAGCGTGTGGCCGCCGGGCAGGCGGCGGTGATTGCTGAGATAAAAAAAGCATCACCAAGTAAAGGGCTGTTGCGCGAGGATTTCGATCCGGCCGCCATCGCCGCAAGTTACGAAAAGGGTGGCGCCGGTTGCCTGTCGGTACTGACCGACGTGGACTTCTTCCAGGGCGCCGACGCCTACCTTCAGCAGGCGCGCGCAGCCTGCGCGTTGCCGGTGCTGCGCAAGGATTTCATGATCGACTCCTACCAGGTCTACGAGGCGCGTGCCATGGGCGCCGACTGTATCCTGCTGATCGTCGCGGCGCTGGACGATCAGCAACTGCTGGAACTGTTACAGCTTGCCGGCGAGTTGCAGCTGGATGCGCTGGTCGAAGTGCACGACGCCGAAGAAATGCAGCGCGCGCTGGCGACACCTGCGACCCTGATCGGCGTCAACAACCGTAACCTGCGCACCTTCGATACCAGCCTGGATACCACGCTGGAGCTGATGAAGGATTTCCCGGAGGGCCGCCTGCTGGTCACCGAAAGCGGTATCCATACTCGCGATGACGTGCAGCGCATGCGCAGCCACGGGGTGCATGCCTTCCTGGTGGGGGAGGCATTCATGCGGGCCGAGGAGCCGGGTGAGAGACTGGCGGAGCTGTTCTTTACGCAACCCTGATCTGCAGATCTCCGGGGATTTCTGTTCAAAATTACCCCTGATTTCAGTTGTCGCCATGCCATTTCAGGCAAAGGGATGCCTGTATACAAAAAGCCGGCATGTAACTACCATGCAGGTAGACAGGTAAAGCACGGCAGCTGGCTGAGCGAGGTAAACAGAATGTCGATCAATGGTATCTGGAGTAGCGAAATCGGCGGTGCCTACGGCTGGGAGGCAATAGGCACGGTCTTCCTGGAAGATGGCAGGTTGCGCGGTGGAGGCGGGAATCATTACTCGGTTGGCCGTTACGAGGAACAGGCGGACGGGAATGTGGTGTTCCATATCGATATCAGCCAGTTTGGCAAGAAGCGCACCCTGTTCGGCCGCAAGAGTGACAAACTGCCCATCGAAGTCAGGGCGCACCTGAACGATGACGGGACGCAGATGCTGGGTGAGGCGACCGTGCCGGGATATTCGGAATACGGTATTGCAGTACGCTACAAAAAGCGTGGTGAACTGCCTGAATAGCCGGTCACTGGCCAGATCCTGTTACAAGGGGGAGGGGTAATGTTCGCATCGACCCGGGTTGCGCACGATATCGACAAGGCCGATTTTGAGGCGCAATTACCGAAACTGCGTACTGACTTGCTGGAGGCCCAGTTCGATCTCATCGCGGCAAAAAAATTTCCCGTGATCCTGGTTGTCGGGGGGATGGAAGGCACCGGTGTTATCGATGCGCTGACCAACGCCAGTAAAGTCCTCGATACCCGCCATGCAACTACCTATGCACTTGCCGCAGCCACCGAGGAGGAATCGGAGCGGCCACGCATGTGGCGCTACTGGCGGACTTTGCCGCCTAAAGGTGACATGGGCATTTATGCCGGCGGGTGGTACACGTCCCCGCTGACAGACCGTATTCTCGAGCACGCCGGTGAAGCGGCGTTTGAACAGACGTTGCAGGCGCTGAACCGTTTCGAGGCAATGCTTGCAGCGGAAGGCGCGCTGATTCTCAAATTCTGGCTGACGATCGGCAGGAAGGAGCAGGAAAAACGCCTGAAGAAGCTGGACAGCGATGCACGTACCCGGTGGCGTATCGAGGAATCACTCTGGGGTGGCGCAAAGCGCTACAGGCAGGTCGAACGTGCGGCAGAGCAGATGATGCGTGTTACCCATACCGGTCATGCACCCTGGATTTCCGTGAATGCGGAGAACCCGTATTACCGCGGCCTGACTGTCGGGCTGACCATTCTCGATGCCATCAGGGACCGCCTGGCACAGGCCGATGCAAAGCAGGCGGTCAGCGCGCCGGTGAATGTCCCGGCAATCGACGGGCGCACGGTTTTGACGGACCTGGACCTTACGCAGCGCCTGGATAAAACGGATTACAAGCAGCAACTGGCAAAGTACCAGGACCGTCTCAATGAGCTGGTGTGGAAGAAGAAATTCCGCAAGCACTCGCTGGTGCTGGTGTTCGAAGGCAACGACGCCGCCGGCAAGGGCGGCTCCATCCGCCGCGTTACCGAGTACCTCGATCCGCGCCGTTACCGGGTCAACCAGTTTGCCGCCCCGACCGACGAGGAAAAGGCGCAGCCCTACCTGTGGCGTTTCTGGCGCCGCCTTCCACGGCGCAACCATATCGGCATCTTCGACCGCTCCTGGTACGGGCGGGTACTGGTCGAGCGGGTCGAGGGGTTCTGCTCCGAGGCGGACTGGCGCAGGGCCTATGTTGAGATCAACGAGTTCGAAAAGGAAATGGACGACGCTGGGGTCATTGTTATCAAGTTCTGGCTGTCCATCGACAAGGATGAGCAGATGCGACGCTTCAGGGCGCGCGAGGAAACCGGTTACAAACACTACAAAATTACCGATGAAGACTGGCGCAACCGCGAAAAATGGGATGATTATGCGGACGCTGTTTGCGACATGGTCGATAACACCGGCACAAAGGTCGCACCCTGGACACTGGTCGAGGCCAACGACAAGTATTTCGCCCGCGTCAAGGTACTCAGGACGATATGTGAAAGGATCGAGAAGCAACTGAAGGTGAAGAAGCGCAAATCCTGAAGTACGGCAGCCGGCGTGTATTGTGTCTGTTGCGCTATTGCGCGATAGTCAGGCGCCCGGTTCCGGATATTGTTTCAAGGAGGAAACAATGCGTGCCTTTACCTGTCTTGCGGTTTCTGCCGTTTTTCTTGTGGTGCCTTTTTCAGCCGCCAGTGCGCGGGCCAATGTGTATCGTTGTGTATCGCCTGGCGGTCAAGTCAGTTATCAGCAGTTCCCCTGTCACAGTGACGATGCGCCGATAAAGCTCAGGGATCCGGGCAGCGGCTGGTCCCCCCTGCGACCGGGTGAACGGGCCTTGCTGGACAGTTACCGTAAAGAGGCCGCGGAGCGGCGTCGCAAGCGCCCGACCGCGCAGAAAAAAGTGCCCAAAGAATCCCCGGCATGCTGGAACAGGCGCAAACAGCTGGAAGCGGTTCGCGCAAAGCTGCGGCGTGGGTATACGCTGAATGAAAGTGACAAGTTGCACCGCAAGCGCAACAATTACGAAGACTACCTGCGGCAATTTTGTTCCTGAGCCGGCTAGCGTGCCCCGAAGATGACCATGGTTTTGCCGCGCGCCGTAATCAGTCCCTGTTCTTCCAGTGACTTCAGTACGCGGCCGACCATTTCACGTGAGCAGCCGACAATACGGCCGATCTCCTGGCGGGTGATCTTGATCTGCATGCCGTCCGGGTGGGTCATGGCGTCCGGTTGCTTGCACAGGTCGAGCAGGGTGCGTGCCACGCGGCCGGTGACGTCCAGGAAGGCCAGGTCACTGACCTTGCGGCTGGTATTGCGCAGGCGGGTGGCCATCTGGCCGGCCAGGGCGAACAGGATGCCGGTGTCTTCCTCGGCCAGCTGCCGGTAGCGGCTGTAGCTGATTTCCGCCAGCTCACACTGGGTCTTGGTGCGAATCCAGGCGCTGCGGTTGCTATCTTCGCCGAACAGGCCCATTTCGCCGAAGAAATC
>DRNU01000086.1 GCA_011374975.1 Gammaproteobacteria bacterium
CGAAAAATGGATTAATCAGGACTCCCCAGGTCTTCAATGGGTATGGCCTCAGCGATAGGAGTCATATAAATCCAGCCGGCCAGCGGTTGGCCGGTTCGGGCGTTGTCACGAATCAGGGCGACAGCCTCTGTGGCGCGCGCGTCTTCACAAATAAGCTCCAGCTTGATCTCGGTAATCGTATGCTCGCCAAGTTCAATGGAATAGGTTTGCTCGCTGTTATCCAGGGCCTGCAGGCTACCCGCCACATCGTTAATGGAAAGATGGCAATGCCCTGCGCAGAAATTATTATTCTTCAGCGCATGCAGGACATCGGCAACGCGGTTGCGATGAATAAACGCTTTGATTTCTTTCATGGTCAGCTTCCTGTAATAAAAAGGCGGTCAGATTTTTTTGCGGGTTTCCATCCATTCATAGATCACCGGCAGCAAGATGAGTGTTAACAGTGTTGAGGTGATTAACCCCCCCACGACTACTGTGGCCAGGGGGCGCTGGGTCTCGGCCCCGACACCTGTCGACAACAGCATGGGGATGAGACCAAGAATGGCGACACTGGCCGTCATCATGACCGGGCGGAGTCTTAATTCAGCGCCTCGGCGTACCGCCTCATTCACCGACAGGCCTTTCTCCTGGAGTTCATTCAGGAAACTGACCAGTACAATGCCGTTGAGCATGGCCACACCAAAGACTGCAATGAAACCGATAGCCGAAGGGACTGACAGATACTGGCCCGAGATAAACAGGGAAACCAGCCCACCGATGGTTGCAAAAGGCACATTGGCAATAATCAATGTGGCGTATTTTACCGAGTTAAAGGCGGTGTAGAGCAGCACGAAGATAAAGAAAATTGTCAGCGGCACAATGAGTGACAGGCGTTTGAGTGCGCGCTGCTGGTTTTCGAACGCCCCCCCCCACTCCAGCCAGTAACCCGGCGGCATGGTAACCTGTGCCTTGATCAGGGCATTGGCCTCTTCGACAAAACTGTCCACATCGCGACCGCGCACGTCCATCTGAATAACCGCGTAGCGTTGCAGCTGTTCACGGCGAATAAAGGAATACCCCTCCGCCACCGTGATATCCGCCACCTGTTTCAGCAGCACAATGGCACCGTGACTGGTCCGCAGCGGGATATTACGAATGGACTCGACTGACAGCCTGGCGGTATCGTCCAGTCGCACCGTGATATCGAAACGCTTCACGCCCCGGATCAGACTGGACACCGGCTCATTACCAATTCCGGTACGTACCACGGTAAGCACTTCATCGGCATTCATACCATAGCGGGCCAGCGCCCCGCGGTTCACCTGGATACGAATCTGCGGTTTCCCGAGGTTGGCTTCCAGCGAGAGATCGGCAACGCCCGGCACCTTTGAAATCTTTTGCTTGATCGTCTGGCTCAGCCGATCCAGTTCGGCCAGGTCCTCGCCATAGAGTTTGACGGCAAGGGTGGCGCGCACCCCGGAAATCAGTTCTTCCACCCGCATCTGAATGGGCTGGGTAAAGCTGATGACCGAAGTCGGCACAACCGCCTCCAGTTTTTCACGCATTTCCACGGCCAGGTCCTCATAGCTCCTGTCGTCCGCCCATTCATCGTGGGGCTTGAGGTCGGTATAAATCTCCATGTAGTTAACGTCCGCTGTTTCACCTTTTTCGGCACGGCCGATCATGGCAATGGTGCTGTTTACTTCAGGGAATTCATTCAGCACTTTTTCCACATCTTTGGATATTTCAATGGAGGTTTCCAGTGAGGTCGAAGGAATTGAGACAATGCGCCACATAATCGAGCCTTCCTGCAACTGGGGCATAAACTCCTTACCCAGCAAGGGGAACAGCGCCAGGCTCGCCACCAGTAACACAATCGCGGATGTCACCACCTTGCGTTTATTGGCCAGCGACCAGGCCAGCGCGGGCAAATAGCCGCGCTTGATCCAGCTGACCAGCCAGGTATCCCGTTCTTCCCTGGGCTTGAGAATCATCGCCGCCAGCACGGGGATGATCGTGAGCGTCAGCAGCAGGGAACCCGCCATGGCGAAACTGATATTGAATGCCATGGGCTTGAACAGTTTGCCCTCCAGCCCGCTGAGGCTGAACAGTGGCAAGAACACCACAATGATAATTAAAATCGCAAAGGCAACCGGGTTGGCAACTTCTCGCGCCGCGGCCAGCACCGCCGCGGTACGATCCACTTTCTCACCTTTTTCCCGCCGTTCGGCCATGATGCGGAACGCATTCTCGGTCAGCACCACGGCGCCGTCCACCATCATACCAATGCCAATGGCCAGACCCGCCAGTGACATCAGGTTGGCGCTCAGCCCCATCTGGCCCATCATGATAAAGGCAATCAGCATCGCCAGTGGCAGCGCGGCGATAACAACCAGCGCGGAACGTATTTCTCCAAGAAACAGGAACAGCACAATGGCCACCAGAACCGAACCTTCAACTAAAGCGTTAACGGCAGTATTAACGGCTTTTTCCACCAGGTCAGTACGATCATAAATGGATTTCACTACCATACCTTCCGGTAGCGCGGATTCGACCACCACCATTTTCTCCTTTACCGTGTCGACCACATTCTTGGCATTCTCGCCGATACGGGCCAGCGCCATACCCAGCACGACCTCTTTGCCATCCCGGGTAACGGCGCCCGAGCGCAGGGCCGGTTGCTGTGAAATCGTGGCAACCTGGCGCAGATAGACCGGTGTGCCATCTTCCACCTTGACCACAATATTGCCGATATCGGTCTCGTCTTTCACCAGGCCCAAACCGCGTACCAGGTATTGTTCAGACCCCTGGTTGATATACTGACCACCCACCTGGCGGTTATTGGCCTCCAGCAACTCGATGACATCCCGGAAACTCAAGTCGTATTCGATCAGTCTGAGCGGATCGATCACCACCTGGAATTGCAGTTCCTGGCCACCCCAGGACATCACATCATCAACCCCCGGCGCCGTGCGCAGCATCAGGCGCACACTCCAGTCCTGTACGGTGCGCAGGTCCATGTCTGTGATATCTGAATTCAGTTTTTCGTCCGCACGTTCCACCGTATACCAGAACACCTGACCCAGTCCCGAGGTATTCGGCCCCATCTCCGGCGTACCGTAACCTTCCGGAATCCGGTCACCGATTTCCTGCAGGCGCTCCATGACCAGTCGCCGGGCAAAATAGATATCCATGCCATCTTCAAAATAAACCGAGACATAAGACAGGCCGAACAGGCTGACCGAGCGTATCTCCTGCACGCCCGGCAAACCCGCCATGCCCGATTCCACCGGGAAGGTGAGCAGTTGCTCTATATCCTCGGCGGCCAGTCCTTCGGCCTCGGTATAAATGTTCACCTGCACCGGTGTCACATCGGGAAAGGCGTCAATAGGTATGGTACTCACCGCACGCCAGCCAAGAAAAGCCACCACCGAAAAGATAACGATGACCAGGAATTTATAGCGCAGAGACGCTTCAACCAGTGTATTTAACATACCTTATCTCCTAGTCGGCATCGCCAATCTGTGATTTCAGCAACAGCGATTTCAGCAGGAACATGCCCCGGGTGACGATCTCATCGCCTTCTTTCAGGCCATTTTGTATTTCCACCCAGTCGCTGCGAGAGTCGCCGGTTTCCACCAGCTGCGGGTATAACTCATACCCCTCCAGCACGAATACCACCCGTTCTCCGTGCAGCAGTGTGACTGCCGACTTCGGCACCGCAATGACCGCTTCACCCTTTGCGGTCTGCAAGGCAACTTTTACAAACAGACCGGGACGCAACAGACCCCGGGCATTATTCACCTCGATACGCACCGGCAGGGTACGCGTGGTCTCATCGATGCGACGATGAATCTGCACCACATGACCCTTTAACCATTTGTCGGCGCCACGGTGTATACGTGTCGGGGTTCCGATCGCGATATCGACCACATCGTCCGGACTGAGCTGTGTTTCCACCCAGAGCAGGGATTCATCCGTTATTTCCATCAGCACCTGGCCCGGTTCCACCACCTGGCCAAGCACAAATGGATCGCTGATGACCGTTCCATCCTGTGAACTCAACAGATCGAACGTGCCTGTCGCTTTTGAGGCATCACCCTGTTTCAACAGCGCCCCGATCTGGAATTCAGTCATGCCATAGGCCAGCACTTTGGCATAAGCCTGCTGACGGTTGACCTGTGCCGCGATATAACGGCGCTCGGACACCACCTTGCGACCGAGTTTTTTCACCCGCTGCCACTCCCGGTCTGCCACCAGCAGTTGACTCTGCGCTTCGGCCATCCCCACACTGGAAAGCGTCAGCAATTTCTGCCCACGCGTTACCGCATCGCCCATGCGTGCATGGCGCGCGATGACCTGCGAAGTGATCCGGCTGGTGACCTGTGAACTGCGATAGTCATTAATAGTGACTTCACCGGGCGCGATGATCTCTTCCGTCAACCGGTGCCTTTTCACCGGCGAGGTGACAATACCCATCGCCTGGCGCTGCGCCGCTGTCATCTCAGGAATGCCTTGCACCTCCGCTCCACCTTCTTCTTCTGCGAAAACAGGGTGGCTAACAAAGAGCAAGAGCAGAATAAAGCCTTGTTTAAAAAACGCCATCATGATGATGTTCTCTCGATAAAAATTCTTTTAAATGCCTGGAGAATCCCTGACTCATCCTTACCTCACCCCGGTACAGTTCGATTGCGCCACGCTGCGCGCCCGGGGCGGTTGAGTTAGATGAAGTATTCAGTGGTACTGAATCAGGACAATAAAGCCATAACCGTCATCCACAATGAACGTGGCATGCACGGCGGAAGACAAGTCAGGCTTGTGGAGGTTCGGTCGGCGGTTTGCGCTGAAGGGAATGGTAAAACGAAGCGCGGGTCAACACATCAAACTGATAAGCAATGATATTGCTGGAAGATGTCTGATAGCTCATGCACAGAAGCTGGGCCCAGCCAATGCAATACGTATCGCAGATACTATTTACAGAACTGTCATCCGAAGGCGTGTCGGCTTCCTGACTGACAGGCCGCCCGGGCACGTCAACAAACAATGCACACTCGTCCATCGCCCAGGCCATATTGCTGAACAGTATGCTTAAGGTTAATAGTTGTATAAGAATACGACGCATAATGACCTACGACCGCAGACTCGCTGTTTGCATGTGCAAGGACTGTGACGAACAAGGAAAACACCCCGGGCCACCGCATCACAGCCAGGGCAAGACATTATTCAGACCCTGTCTTCAGCGCATTGGAGAGAACACCCACCCTGCACCGGCCATTTTCACGCAACGCCATACGCTGGTTGAAATTCCTGAGGTCGGTACAGTAGACATCGTCTGTGTCAGGCAAGGAACGCACCAGCGTATAGAGTTGTTGCAGGTAGTCGGGGTTCTCTGTCAACCGGTGGTATACCCAGCGCCCTTCCTTCCAGGATGTCAGTAACCCGGCCTGACGCAGGACTTTAAGATGGCGGGAAAGGTTGTATTGCGGCTCAAGCAGGGTATCCACCAACTCACACAGGCAGATTTCCTCGTCGGTCATAACCAGCAGGCGGATAATCCGCAGGCGCGTACTGTCGGACAGGGCTTGAAACAGTGTTTCCGGGGTAATGGTTACGCTATGCATAGATGCACTATAACGCAACTATGCATAGCTTGAAACCTTTAGAGCGAACTGCTTTCGCAGTTGATGATCCAGGCCATGGCATCGCCAACTGGCCTGAGCCACCGGGATCTCAAGGGACGAATCAAAACACCAGGGCATTGTTATCGTGCTAAAACACGCTCAAATGCCCAGGTCCCATACCGGTTTCTCCCCGATCTGCACGACAGCAAAATCAATAAACGCGCGTACTTTGGCTGACAGGTGCTTCCTCGAGGCATACACCGCATAGATGTCGATCTGCGGCGGCTGGTAAGCGGGCAGGATAATGTCGAGATCGCCGGAACGTATGGCGTCACCGACGATAAAGGTAGGCAGTGACGCAACTCCAAGTCCCCGTCTGGCGGCCGCGCATAGCACGTCGCCATTATCGGCGCTCAGTTTAGGCTGAATCCTGATTCGGTGTTCACCGTCCGGCCCTTGCAGCACCCAGCTTTTGCCCACCCCGGAATACGCGTAGTGCAAACAGGTATGCCGCGCAAGATCATCAGGATTCACCGGTCGCCCGTGTGTTTTGAGATAGTCCGGTGAGGCACAAAGCACAACCCGACAGGGCGCCAGCTTCCGGGCAATCAGGCTGGACTCTTTCAATTGCGTGATCCGGATCACCAGATCGTAGCCTTCCTCTACGACATCGACAAAGCGGTCGCTCAGGGACAGCTCGACGTCGATAGCCGGGTGTGCCTGGCAAAACATTGCGACGATATCGGCAAATTGTTTTGTGCCAAACGACATCGGCGCATTGATCCGCAGCCGGCCGCGGGGCTCGGAAGAAAAGCCGGTCACGACACATTCCGCATCCGCCACATCGTCAAGAATCTGTTTGCAGCGTTCATAGTAGGCCTGCCCGGCCTCGGTGAGACTGATACGCCGGGTGGTTCGGTTCAGCAGGCGGCCGCCCAGGCAGTTTTCCAGCGCTGCGATATGTTTGCTGGTGGTGGCGCGGGAGAGTTGCAGCTGTTCTGCGGCGGCCGAAAAGCTGCCCTGATCGACGACCGTCACAAATACAGACATGCTGGTAAGTCGGTCCACGTGACGCCCTCGATTTGTATAACTGTTTCTATTTTAGAAATTATTATTTCACATGATGGATGTATATTTCCAGATATTAACCCAATAAGCTGGGTTACAGCCGATCTGGCACAAAAAAGGAGATTCCCTGCATGGTTTATCTACGACGCAGTCATGAACGCGGTCCCAGCGATCTTGGCTGGTTACAGAGCCGCCACACGTTTTCTTTTGGCAACTATTACGACCCCGATCACAGGGGCGTGTCGGTATTGCGCGTCATCAATGATGACCTGGTGCGACCGGGAGCCGGGTTCGCCACCCACTCGCACCAGGACATGGAAATTATCAGCTACGTCAAGCAGGGCACCATCGAACACAAGGACAGCATGGGAAACGTCGAGGTGTTACCGGCTGGAGAGTTCCAGCTCATGAGCGCCGGCACCGGCGTCACCCACAGTGAATACAACCCGTCAGATACCGAAGCGCTGTCATTTTTGCAGATCTGGATTCAGCCGGCCGAGCTGGGCGTTGCGCCCGGTTACCAACAAAAGTCCTTCGGACATAACCAGGGACTGACTGCCATCGTATCGCCCGATGGTCGTGACGGCACCTTGCGCATTCATCAGGACGCCTGCCTGTACCAGCTACGCCTCGACCGCGAACAAATGGAACAGCACACCCTGGCCGCAAGTCGGACGTGTTATGTTCATGTCATCTCCGGCAGCCTGAGCGTGAACGAATATCTGCTGGAAGCCGGTGACGGCATTGGTCTGTCTGACGTGGCGGTGCTTCAGTTCGATGCGCAGGAAACCACAGAAGCCCTGCTCTTTGATTTACCTTAACGGAGAAGAAGAATGACAAAAGCCCACATAGCCGGCGTGCAGCCAATGGAAGTTGCGCTGGAAGCCGGCGAGACCTATCACTGGTGTAGCTGCGGACGATCACAGAACCAGCCATTTTGCGATGGCTCACACCAGGGCACGACGTTTGAACCACTGGCATTCAAGGTGGAGATATCTGAAACCGCGCATCTATGCCTGTGCAAGCAGAGTAAAAATCCACCGTATTGCGATGGTAGCCACGTGGGACTGGATGCACCCGCAGCACAGGCGCCTGGTGACTCACTGCAGGTCCGGCCAACGCCCGAAGAACCAACCGTTAAATATATTCACGAGCTGGCCAGAGATGGCCTGGGCGTCGTCGGTCATCATGGCCCGATGGGAGCAATGGGCGTACCCCGCTCGGCGTTGCCGCACTGGGATGATATCCAGATCCTGGCGGCACAGTTTGCGACCAAACCGAAACTGGATAATGTACCGGTAGAGACCGGGCTGGTGATCGGTCCAAACGCCGACAAACCACTGCGACTGGATATCCCCCTCTTCGTATCGGATATGAGCTTTGGCGCCCTGTCGGAAGAAGCCAAGATCGCACTGGCGCGCGGCGCTGACCTGGCGGGTACCGGTATCTGTTCCGGGGAAGGTGGCATGCTGCCCGAGGAACAGCAGGCCAACCGGCGTTATTTGTATGAACTGGCCTCCGCCCGTTTTGGCTACCGCGAGGAACTGCTGTCCTCTGTACAGGCATTCCACTTCAAAGGCGGACAAGGCGCCAAGACGGGGACCGGTGGTCACCTGCCAGCCGGCAAGGTAACGGCGAAGATCGCCGAAGTGCGTGGGCTTGCAGAAGGCACGCCGGCCATATCGCCATCGACCTTTGATGAACTGGTGACACCGGAAGATTTTTTGCGTTTCTCGGACCGGGTGCGCGAGGTGACAGGCGGTATCCCCATCGGGATGAAGCTGTCAGCCAATCATATCGAGCAGGATATTGCTTTTGCACTACAGGCCGGCGTCGACTATCTCATTCTCGACGGACGTGGCGGCGGCACCGGCGCGGCCCCGTTGATTTTCCGTGACAATATTTCCGTGCCCACCGTACCGGCACTGGCACGTGCGCGGCGTTTCCTCGACCAACAGGAACGCCCGGATGTTACCCTGATTATTACCGGGGGGCTCAGGACACCGGCCGATTTCGTCAAGGCGCTCTGCCTCGGCGCCGACGGCATTGCACTATCCAATGCCGCCATGCAGGCCATTGGCTGTGTGGCCGCGCGAATCTGCCACAGCAACAACTGCCCGGCCGGCATTGCCACCCAGAGACCCGAGCTGAGAGATCGTCTGGACATCCAGCAATCCGCTGACCGCCTGAAGAACTACCTTGCAGCCTCGACCAGCCTGATGCAGGTCATGGCGCGGGCCTGCGGACATGACCATTTAAACCAGTTTACCTCGAACGACATCACGACCTGGAAACGGGAAATGGCTGATCTCAGCGGCATCGCGTACGCGGGTGTGAACGACACAGGAGCACATCAGGAATGAGTAATCGTCTGAACAACGACAGCCTGGAACGCCTTTTCCTGCAGGCACGGTCGCATACCGCCTGGCTGGACAAACCGGTCAGTGATGAGCAACTGCATGAACTGTACGATCTCGCCAAATGGGGGCCAACCAGCATGAACTGCCTGCCAATGCGCCTGGTTTTCCTCAAGTCAACGGCAGCGAAAGCCCGACTGAAACCGATGCTGGCCGCAGGCAATGTGGACAAGGTGCTGGCCGCACCGGTTACCGTGATTGTGGCCTGGGACACGCAGTTTTATGAACATATGCCAACCCTGTTTCCCTATATCGATACGGCGCGGGCCATGTATGCGGACAATGCAACGCTCAGTGAACAGGCGGCATTCCGCAATAGCAGCCTTCAGGGCGCCTACCTGATATTGGCTGCCCGCAGCCTGGGGCTTGATGTCGGACCAATGTCAGGATTCGACAACACACAGGTCGATCAGGCATTTTTCCCTGATGGGCGCTATGCCTCGAATTTCCTGCTCAATCTGGGTTATGGGGATCCGGCCGCGCTGCACCCGCGCGGCCCTCGCTTCGAGTTTGACGAAGTGTGCGCCATCCATTGACGGGCTGTTGCAATTCATTCAGGCAAGTGGGCGGCAAGGTGAAAATGGGCAAATTACCAAGCCAAACGATAACCAAGTCTCGTCCAGTGGGTCTCGGGCCGCTCATTCCGAAGAGGGGGCCCAGCGCCCCCGGTCGGGGCCGGCGGCAACCAGGACCAGGCCCAGCAGGCTGGTGAGGAGATACAGGATGGCGGCCACGCCGTGCAGGCGGGCAAAGGCGTCTGTTCCCGCCAGCCCCTGCTCGCGCAGGCCGGCGATCTGCGGCGCCAGGGCAAACTGGCCAACCAAGATCAGCACCAGCATGATAGCCAGCGCCAGCGCGCGCCAGTTGAAGCGCCGCCCGGTGGACTGCAACTGGTTCGACAGCAGCAACAGGCCGCCACAGGCCAGTCCCAGCCAGGCCATGATCTCGAACAAGGCACCGGCGAGGCTGCCGGCCAGTGCACGGTCTTCGAGCCGGGCAAACAGAAAAGGCGCGACAATGTAGCCGACACTCCACAGGCCACCGACCCACAGCGTGAGCAGGATACGTTCACCCGCCTGCACGCGCTCCCGCCGCATTCCGGCTGCCCTACTCGTAGCGCACTTCGACGATCTCGAACACCTTTTCGCCGCCCGGCGTCTGCACCGTGGCGACATCACCCTCTTCCTTGCCGATCAGGGCACGCGCGATGGGTGAGCCGACCGAGATCAGGCCCTGCTTGATGTCGGCCTCATCCTCGCCCACGATCTGGTAGGTGACCTCGTCTCCCGTGTCCTCGTCGGCAATCACCACGGTGGCGCCGAACACCACCTTGCCGCCCGCGTCCAGCGCGGCCACATCGATGATGTTGGCGTTGGAGAGCTTGGCCTCGATTTCCTTGATGCGGCCCTCGGCAAAACTCTGCTGCTCGCGCGCCGCGTGGTATTCGGCATTTTCCTTCAGGTCGCCGTGGGCGCGCGCCTCGGCGATGGCCTGGATGATACGCGGACGCTCCACTGTCTTCAGGCGCTGCAATTCCTCGCGCAATTTCTCGGCGCCGCGTTTGGTCAGGGGAACCTTGTTCATGCCACGTGCTCCTGGTGCAGTGTCTGCAAATTTTCGACAATGGGAGAATCCAGGCTGGTCAGTGCCAGGCTGGTCGCATAGGCGTGCGCAATGGTAGTACTGTAGGGCACCTTGTGCTGCAGCGCAGCGCCCCGAATGGTATAGGAATCACGGATCGCCTGCTTGCCCTCGGTGGTGTTGACAATCAGCGCGATCTGGTCGTTCTTGATCATGTCCACGATGTGCGGCCGCCCTTCCATGACCTTGTTGACCACTTCACAGGCAATGCCGGCCGCGCTGATGGCCGCCGCCGTACCGCGCGTGGCGACGATGGTGAAACCCTGGCGCGCCAGCTCGGCCGCCACCTGCACGGCGTCGTCCTTGTCCGCCTCGCGCACGCTGATGAAGACCCGGCCACTCCGGGGCAGGGTCTCGCCGGCCGCGATCTGGGCCTTGGCGAAGGCTTCGCCGAAACTGCGCCCCACGCCCATCACCTCGCCGGTGGATTTCATTTCCGGACCCAGCAGCGGGTCCACGCCCGGGAACTTCACAAATGGAAACACGGCCTCCTTGACTGAAAAATAGGGCGGCACCCGTTCTTCGGTGACGCCCTGCGCGGCCAGGGTGCGGCCCACCATGCAGCGGGCGGCGATCTTCGCCAGCGCCAGACCGGTGGCCTTGGAGACGAAGGGCACGGTACGCGACGCACGCGGGTTGACCTCCAGGATATAGATTTTCTCGCCCTGGATCGCAAACTGGGCATTCATCAGGCCCACTACCCGGAGTGCTTTCGCCATGGCCCGCATCTGCTCGCGCAGCCGGTTCTGGATTTCCAGGTTCAGGCTGTAGGCCGGCAGCGAACAGGCGGAATCCCCCGAGTGCACGCCGGCCTGCTCGATGTGCTGCATGATGCCACCAATGAGCACGGCCTCGCCGTCGCTCACCGCATCCACGTCCACCTCGATGGCATCGTTCAGAAAGCGGTCCAGCAGCACGGGGGATTCGTTCGACACGCTGACGGCCTCGGCCATGTAGGCGCGCAGATCGTCTTCGTTATAGACAATTTCCATGGCCCGCCCGCCCAGCACATAGGATGGCCGTACCACCAGTGGGTAGCCGATCTCGCCGGCCAGCGCAATCGCCGCCTCGGTACTGCGCGCGGTGCGGTTGGGCGGTTGCAGCAGGTCCAGTTTCTGCACCATGCGCTGGAAGCGCTCGCGGTCCTCGGCCAGGTCGATGGAGTCCGGACTGGTGCCGATAATGGGCGCGCCGGCGGCCTCCAGGTCGCGGGCCAGCTTCAACGGTGTCTGGCCTCCATACTGCACGATGACGCCACGGGGTTGTTCCTTGTGGATGATCTCCAGCACGTCTTCCAGCGTCAGCGGCTCGAAGTACAGGCGGTCGGAGGTATCGTAGTCGGTA
>DRNU01000087.1 GCA_011374975.1 Gammaproteobacteria bacterium
TACCCCGATGGACTTTTTCAACGACATATAAGTGATATTGGATGTCTTCCAGCGTACAGTCGTCTGGCAGCTTTTCCAGGAGAGACTGCACTTCTGATTTAGCTGTGCTCATACGAAACCTCCTCTATGTATTTAAGCACATAACGCCTAGCTCCACCGGACAATTCAAAGTGGCGCGTTTTTGCGCACTTTTGCAAAACAAGTGCCGCTTTGAATTGTCCGGTGGAGCTATTTGTTATGTGCATTTGGCCTTACTACTTTTAATCTGCTTCCCCCGCCAATCCCTAGATCCGATAGAGCGCGATAATCGTCAACTCTTTTTCCAATCTCTGTTCCTTTGATCATTCCTACGCTCTTGATGACCTCATTAGTTTCAATATCCACTAAAACCCAACTATGTCCGTATGTAAATGGCTTGATAGTACGCGGCAACCTGAAAAAAACTCGATCCAGTAGTTGATCAAAATTTCGAAAAGCACTGACGGGTAATGAAAATATTTTATCTCTGTCCCCAGCAAATTCCCGCGCATCAACTTCTATAAATGCTGTGCTTTTAACTTCTTTCGATACTTTTTCAGCAATATCATACAATATTTCTCTGACACCCCCGTTAGCCTCATTTAATTTTTGTACAAATTCTTCAGAGGTGACAACGCTAATAATTCCACGTTCTATTTTTATATCAAGATCGTCAACTTCGTCTTTCGTAGTCGACAACGCATCCGAAATATTCAAAAAGAATTCGTCATTACTGTAGTCCTTCGGGGCGTAAAGTTTGTGATGATGCTTGCTCACCAACCATGAAAATACCGCTAGGACTACCAAAGGAAATAACACAAGAAACCATATGATTGGATATCTTTCCTCTGGCGTTAGTTGATTGCTGGCAACTACTACTAAGGAGGCAAATCCATAGATAAGTACGATGAAGAGCGCGATGATTCCTAAAGGGTTTCTCGACATGCTCTTAGCGGATTCACTGAATTTTGTTAAAGTGTCCATTAATCCCTTTTACACATAACGAAAATAGCTGCGTACGCATAATAACTGCTTGATCAGGTAAATTAACTTGCATGCGCCTGATATCATACTTCTCCACACCCCTGGATTTAATTATAAGCATCTGTTGTTTTTACACTTTTCATTTCAACGTGACAAGACTGGAAAACAGGGCGCACATGCTTTGATAATAATAAAGATGCGGCATTGACTCGCAAACGCCGTATAACGCCCCTGGTATGATAGCTAAACGAAGCGTTATATCCTGCTGATTCTTAACCGTAATACAAAAACCCCGGATAACGGGCATGTTTAAAGAGCATAATTTGCAACACGAGTGTTTTTCATATCCCGTCCGCCAGGGCAACCTGGCGGATAATGAATATTTTTTTGTATTTGGCGTCTGTTTTATTATCCGGGTTTCTTTGATCAGGAAAAGTCTATGATCCACCGTTATTTGCCGGTTTTGTGCTGTCTGCCGGCGGTTTTAGTCGCTGGCGAGGTACAGCAATACACAAACCCGGACACCGGTTTGCTGTCATGGCAGATCAAGGAACCCGGCTTCAGCATGCAGTTGTTGCAGGTGCTGCCGGATTACGTCAGGGCGACTTACAGTGCGCGCGGCCTGCCGCCTGAAGTTGTCGATACTATCGCCGGTTATTGCGTGTTCGGGACTATTGTAACCAATGACACAGATCATCAGGTCTCGTACCGGGTGTCTGACTGGCGGTATATTACTGCGGATGGCAAGGCGCACCCCGTCAAAACCAAGACGCAATGGGTCAACGAATGGAAGGACCAGGGGGTTGCTTTCCGCTGGTCGATTTTACCCGACGACCAGACCTTTGAACCGGGAGACTGGAGCCAGGGCTTTACCACACTGCCCCTGCCACCCGGGACTGTTGTTGACCTTGTCTATTCCTGGCGTGACCAGGGTGAAACCCATGAAGGAAAACTTGAAGGGCTTCGTTGTGCACCTGCAGAGCTACCGTAACGTTTACTGTTTCCTGATTATTGCACTGGCTGCCGGCCTTCTGCTTCCGGCCACGCTGTTGCATGCACAATTGCCGGTGCCGGAACTGAATCACCGGTTAACACGCGTTGATCCGCCTGTTCCTGCGCCGGCTTTCACGCTTGAGGATATGGATGGCGAATCTTATTCACTCGGCAACTACCGGGGCAAGGTGCTTATGGTGAATTTCTGGGCTACCTGGTGTCCACCCTGTCGGCGGGAACTCCCCTCGATGGAGGCGCTGTACCAGACATTCAAGGATGATGACTTTACTATTCTGGCTATCAACCAGTGGGAAACACCGGATCATGTGTTTGCCTATATGGGGCAGCTCGATGTATATCCCAATTTTCCGATCCTGTTTGACCGGGACAGTTCGGTGTCACAGGCTTACAGCGTGAAAGGACTGCCGACGACTGTGTTGATCGACAGGCGCGGGCGGGTTGTGTACCGCGCTGTCGGTGGCAGGGATTTTAATCATCCAGAGGTGCGGGCGATTATTCGGGGGTTGCTAGTGGAGGGTGTTGCGGAATCCGAAGCAGTGGATTCCGGCCTGCGCCGGCATGACGGGAAATAAGAAATTAACCGGCGTTTCCCTGCCCGCCATTGACCTGCAGGGCAGTCCCTGTTTCGAGACACAGCTCACGGCTTGCGTTGCCGTTTGCCAGGGCAATCTCCACCAGGCCGTTAGAATTTTCGTACCAGAACGGAACGCCGTGTTCCGCTTCGCCAAAGGTGCGCCTGAACTTACACTTCCTTCCCGCAATCTCGATGCTGCTGGTGGTGCTTATACCTGAAGCGCGCAGCCCGGTGATGGCATTGCCGAAGTGATCCAGGTAAACGACTTCGGCCAGGTCCTCCGGCCAGTCAGGGGAAAGCAGCCGGGCGGGATCGAGTTCTCCGCCGGGCGGTGACTCGCCGCGCGCAAGTCGTGCGGCTACGGGGGCAAACAGGTCGCGGCCGTGGAAGCTGCTGGAGAGTTGCGCGGGCCGCCAGTCGATGTTGAATGCCTGCGCATCACCGGCGCGCCGCAGCAGGATGGAAAACAGGCCGTTGTCCGGGCCGACATACCAGCGCCCATTGGCGCGCACCACCACGGCGCCCCGTTCGGTGCCGACACCCGGGTCAACCACGCACAGGCACACGCTGTTTTCCGGAAGGTACTGGCTGTAGGCCGACAGCAGGTAGGCGGCGGCCCGGACGTTGCAAACCGGCAGATCGGGAAAGACATCCACGACCGGGATGCCGGGAGCTTCGCTGAAAAGCACGGCATGCACCTGCCCCAGGTAGGGGCCGGGTATACCGAAATCCGTGAAGGTTGCGATCATGCGCTTATGATAGCGCACCACCGGCGCAAGGGGTGCCGCCCACAAAAAAGCCGGGCCAGGCCCGGCTTTTCAAGCGTGTGCCTGCAAGACTGTCTACTCGTCAACAGCCTCGAAGTCACCGGCATCGGATTCAGGGCGATCGACCAGTTCGACCAGCGCCATCGGTGCCTTGTCGCCGGTACGGAAGCCCATTTTCAGGATCCGCAGGTAACCACCGGGGCGGTCCTTGTAGCGCGGGCCCAGTTCATTGAACAGCTTGGTGACCATGTCGCGGTCACGCAGGCGGGCAAAAGCCAGGCGGCGTTTGTGCACGCTGTCGCTCTTGGCCATGGTGATCAACGGCTCCGCAACGCGACGCAGTTCCTTGGCCTTGGGCAGGGTAGTCTTGATGACTTCGTGACGCATCAGCGACGCGGCCATGTTGCTGAACATGGCTTTGCGGTGACTGCTGTTACGATTGAGTTTTCGTCCACTTTGGCGGTGACGCATGGTGCTTTCCTACATTAAATTTCCGACGACGGACGGCTTTTCGCTGTCCTTGAGTCCTGCCGGCGGCCAGTTTTCCAGCCGCATACCCAGCGACAGGCCGCGGGATGCCAGGACATCCTTGATTTCGGTGAGCGACTTTTTACCCAGGTTCGGGGTCTTGAGCAGCTCGACTTCGGTGCGCTGAATCAGGTCACCGATGAAGTAAATACTTTCCGCCTTGAGGCAGTTTGCGGAACGCACGGTCAGTTCCAGGTCATCGACCGGGCGTAGCAGGATAGGATCGATATCCGCTTCCGTGGTTTCCGGCACGGCTTCTTCCTTGCCTTGCAGGTCAACGAATACAGACAGCTGGTCCTGCAGGATGGTAGCGGCGCGGCGAATGGCTTCTTCCGGGTCCAGCGTACCGTTGGTCTCGATCTCGATGATCAGCTTGTCCAGGTTGGTGCGCTGTTCGACACGCGCGGCATCAACGGTATAGGACACGCGCGATACGGGCGTGTAGCTGGCATCCAGCTGCAGCGAACCGATCGGCTTGCTTTCCTCTTCCCGTCCGGCGGCACGCACGGTGGCCGGCTCGTAACCACGACCCATCTCGACCTTGACGCTCATGTTCAGCTCGCCACCCTTGGTCAGGTTGGCGATGACGTAGTCGGGGTTGATGACCTCGATGTCATGGTCCAGCACGATATCACCGGCGGTGATCTGGCCCGGGCCTTTCTTGCTCAGCCGCAGGGTGGCTTCATCGCGGTTGTGCATCAGCAGTGCGACGCCCTTCAGGTTGAGCATGATTTCCATCA
>DRNU01000088.1 GCA_011374975.1 Gammaproteobacteria bacterium
CAGGCGGTTCCGGTGTTTCAGGCAGTTGACGGGCGCGCAGTATGGATTGTGTGGGAACCGCCGTTCCGGAGCGGATAATAAGCGTGGAGCCGTCTTTGAGCTGGTGTACCCCGTCCCAGAGCTGGGTTTCCACTCCGTTTCTGCGCACGGTGGCACGATTGGTCTGCGGATCAACGGTTACGATGCCGCCGTCTTTAAGCGGGGCTGACCACTGCGCTGCATGCAGCGCGCCGGGGAGTGAGGCAAACAGCAGGCTGCCGGTGAGTACAATGACCCTGGTGGAGCGATTAATGATTGACATGGCCGGGCAACTCCAAGATATTTGAGGCAAGAGTGTAGCAATCCTGCGGCCCTCCGGCTCGAGAATTTTGCCGGGTGAACGCTCAGGCAGAGGACGTGAGTGATGTATTCCCTGGAAGAACTGAAAAAACAGAATGAAGATATTGCCGAGTTATGCGATGTGCTGTCGGTTTTGGTGAAGCAGAAATCCCTGCGCAACAACGCCTATCTCTGCGAACTGATGACCCGTTTCAAGGAAAAGGTCTGGATGCATCTGGTGTTCGAGGACAATACCATTTATGCCCAGCTTGCCCGTCACCAGGATAAAGCCATCAGCGAAACTGCCCGCAGTTTTCACGACAGTGCACGCGAGGTCAGGCAATGTTTCTCGCGCTATGCAAGGCATTGGTGCCACCCCGTTGCGGACGACGGGGAGCAGGCGGTTCTACAGCATGACAGCGATGAGCTGTTTCGCCTGGTCAAGGCGCGTATCCAGTACGAAAACGAGCACATATTTCCGCTGATCGCGGATCATTGAACATAACAACGGCTCCCGAAGAAGCCGTTGTTATGAATGCTGTAGTGATTAAATTGCTTTCCGTTTTGCAATCCCGATCAGCCCCAGAAGGCCTGAGCCAAACAACCATGCCGCGGCAGGAATCGGTATGGAGGATAACCTGATGATGCTTAATTGATCCTGGGCAACCATATACAGATTGCCTGCTGTATCAAAGGTCAGTTCGCCGCCTCTCTCGCCAAAAGTTGCTATTAGTTCAGGAGTGAGAATATCGGCAGGGTTATACATATAGATTGAATTGGCAAGCAGGGGCAGATCAGTCCGTTGTGGAGTGGTAATAAAGATATTGCCTGAAGCATCCAGGGCAATGCCAGTTCCAACGGTGTTATCAATCAGGATGGACCGGGTGGTTGTAGTTGAATCAATTTCAAATAGTCTGCCCCAGGTGCCATCACTTTCTTTTCTTCCGCTATAGTAAACATTGCCCGAGGTGTCAGCATCAACCCCTGTGGGGCGATGATTTTCAAAGGCCATCACATCGCCCAGTAAAGTCCGGGTTGCAACATCGACCTTCCTGATAATGCCAGCGTCCCCATCCACTGAACGCTCACTCACATACAAACCCCCGAGATCGCCAAAATCCAGTCCTGTTGCGCCTTTGTAACTCGTGTTGTACGAGGCAAAGACCGATGATGCGCTGTAACCTGATGAGGCATCCAGTTTAAGAATCTGGATCTGTCCTGAATTATCATCTGTTGTGTCCTCTATATAAAGGTTCCCTGCAGAATCAAATTCAATAGCACGGGTGGGTGTGCTGAGAGTAAGGAAATCGCTTGTTGTCCATCCAGGCGCAAGGAAAGTGACGCCAACCGCACTTGCCAGTGAGGACATGGCAAGCAGGGAAGCTGCAAGACTGCTGACTCTGAGGCAGGTAAGAAATGGTTTGCTCATTATTTGCCCTCCATGAATTCTTGTTATTAGCTGTCAGAATTGCTTGCCTGGCTGACTGTTTACAGGATGCCCCGGCCGGGCATATATGACCAAATGCTGCTATAGATTCAAAAACTATCCTGTGAAATCTTTAAGCTGTTTCCCCGGTGCCTCGATATTCCGATTTCCGTCTTTTGGCTATGCCAACCAGCCCCAGAATCCCGCTGCCGAAGAGATAAAGTGCCGGAGGAACGGGAACGACTGAATTTTCTATCGGTTCCCCTATCGCGAGTGTGTCTATAATGAAGTCCCACTCGCCTGAAAACACGCCACCCAGGTCTGTAGAAATTGTTACCAAATCAATAGCGGCACCCCCGGAGTTCAGTCGGAATACACCAAAGCCACTGCTAAGGTTCGCTGGAAGATCGACAAAAGAGACAGTGTCGACAGCTACAGATGATGAAAACGCTGTTATGTTGTATGTGTCCTGCCCGATTAACCCGTTAAAAAGCAGTCCTTCAACTGTCGTAATACTCAGGCCGGGATCGATGTTAATGGAAATCGTGGATAGCAGGGATGAGTCGCCAACAGCTCCTCCCGCAGGATGGTTCGCAGTGCCGTAAACATTGGGCGCTGTTCCAAAGGGTGCGGCAGGGAAGTTGGTTGGGAAGCCCAGAACGACGCCTCCACTGACTGTGATGCCTCCAACGGTAATATCCTGGGCCGGCCCGGCTGCCGAGAACAGGCTTGGCCCGGTGAGAATCGAAGGCGTGGTTTCAAAGTTGATGATTACTGCAGAAGCGGAAAATGCAGTGGCCAGTGATATCAATCCAAATACAGGGCTGATCAGGTGTTTCAGTCGCATATTATCCTCCGTGACTGGTTTTTATCGGCGAATAATTCGCCTCGGTTTATTGTGAATTTAAGAACGTCGTTTTCGGAACGGATTTTGTGCGCGCCATCCCGATCAACCCAAGCAGGCCGGAGCCAAACAGCCACAATGCAGCCGGAACCGGTACGGCTGACACCATGGAAATCTCTATACCATACTGGCCGAGTTTGTTGCCGTAGTAGCCATGCTTCCGGTAGCCGTAGTCATCCATGTCCATGTCACGTTCCCAGGGCATCCTGTAACCCTTGCCGTTACCTGCCATGGCAAAGAAGTTCACGTAGTATTTGCCGGGTTCGGCATCGAAGGTGAATGAACCCGGGCCGAACAGTTTGCCCAGAGAGTCTGTCGCCGTGGTGATATTAAGGCCGGAGTACTTGAGCGGGTTGGGGAACTCGAAATCGGTCAGGATTGCCTGGTAGGTGCCGGCAGTATCGATGTAGAAGCTGTCGGTGAACCAGGTTTTTTTCCTGAACAGTTCTACTTTTTCATACACGACCTTACTGTCGCCATTGTTGTCCGGTGGCAGGATGATTTCATCATAATCGAATTCATCGCGCATTTCGTTATGTCGTTTGGTGCTGCGCCTGTCATTATCATGGTTGTCGTCATCGCGCCCCCTGTCGCTACGCCAGTCATTTCCATGCCGTCTGTCACTGCTCCTGTCGTCATCGTGTCTGTCCATTTTGAAATGGGACATGTTGCCGATGACCGGAGAGGCCCAGGCATTGCCTGCGCTTATCAGGATTGATACAAGGATGATTGCGAAGGATCTGGCTTTCATTGTTTATTCTCCATTTTCCATTGCGTGGCTATTTGAGCAGGGCGACAGATGCGGTGTGCGTTGTTTCCTGTCTATCGGTTCGCACGCGTTGGCGCCGGCCTGGACCGGAATGCTCAGTGAGCAGCGCCTGCAGGGCGTTGATGCTGTGAAAGGACTCGCGGGTTTCGTATTCGACTGATTCCAGCATGCCGGTGACTTTCTCCGGATCGTTCTCGTCGCGCCGGTAGATACGTACGATGTAATTTTCCATGCCTGTTACCGTTATTGTGATTCTCTGACGCTGCCAAGCATGCGCCCGGGTGGCTTACAGATGACTTACAGCGGATGTAGACAGAGGGGCAGGGAAGAAATCTATAGGCGCATAAGCGTACCTGCCCGGACGGACAGGGAGTCGTGGTTACAGGCGGGCCGTTCCGGGGCCCGCGGGGGGATCAGTCTTTCAGGGAGTGGAAAAGCTCAAGTGTCTGTTGTGACGGGGCAATCTGGAACTGGTCGGCGAGTATCAGGCGGCAGCGGTGGAAGGTGCGAATAGCCTCGGCACGACGTCCGGTTGCCCGGTAGGCAATGATCAGGCGCTGGTACAGCTCCTCGGTGAGGGGATCGACTTCCAGGCCCTTGCGGTAGAAGCGGATGGCGCGTTCCCAGTTGCCGTCCTGTTCCCAGCAGAGGCCGGCATCCTGCATGTGGCGCAGCAGTTTACTGCGCAGGCGTTCACGCAGGGTCAGGGTCCAGGCGTTGCTTGCCTCGCGCTCGAGGAAGGCGCCCTGGTAGAGGTTGAGCAGGCGTTCGCTGCAACGCGCGACCTGCCGGCCGATCATGGGGTCGCCGACCAGGTGCAGCAGGCGCTCGCTGTGGTTGACCAGGCGCTCGAAAGCCCAGGCATCGACCCAGGCCAGGTTGCTGTTCAGTGTCAGGCGCCGGTCGCGCAGGATGAAAAGGTCTTTGATGTCGAACAGGCGCCGCAGGCGATGCAGGGTGACATCGAAGGCGTTCTGCGCGGCATCGCCATCCGTGTCCGGCCACAATGCCTGGGACAGGAGCTCCGCATGAACTTCGCGGCCTCCCAGTGCAATCAGTGCTTTCAGCAAGTCCAGCGGGCGTTGCTGGCGCGCCAGTGACAGTCCCATGGGGTGGCTGTAGACCTGTACTGCAAAGCGCCCCAGGGTATGGATACGCACGGGATGGTCGACACGGCTTGATCCGGAGGTGCGGCTCCAGCCGCTGACCGGTTGTTGTTGCTGCAGACGGCGAATACGCCTGCTTTCCAGGTTGACGCCCACGGGCGGATCCTCCAACGCTTCTTACGGTATCGGCCGTTGCTTTCTGTGCGTGCAACGGTCCGGCGATATATTGTTGTTATTTTTTAAGGGTACAACTACAAACCATGGGCGGGGCAGGCAGCCCTCAGCCGATGTGGGGTATTTTCCCAGATAGTGCTACAGGATAGCAACCGCAGAAAACCGTCATTCGGCCATTTACCCGGTGTTGCGCATGCCGCTGGCAATGGCATTGATCGAGCGCAGCAGCGATTCCAGCCAGCGATCCTGCTCCTGTTCGCCCAGTTTCGGGTCACGCACCCGCGCCAATAATTTGACCTGGATGTGGTTGAGCGGGTCCAGGTACGGGTCGCGCCGCGACAGGGACAGCGCCAGAGTAGGATTCTCGGCGAGCACGCAGTCGATGTCTGCAACTTTAGTCACCATCTCCAGGGTGGTGTCATGCTCCTGGCGGATACGTCGGTAGACCGCGCCGGCCATGTCCTGATCCTCGACCAGCGTGGTGTATTCGTGTGCGATATCCATTTCAGCCTTGGCCAGTGACATCTGGGTATTGCTCAGCATGGCGCGGAAATAGGGCCAGTCGCGGTACATACTGCGCAATTTGGCGAGGTTGCCGTCGGCCTGTTGCGCAAATTCCTGCAACGCGCTGCCGATGCCGTACCAGGCCGGCAGGGTGTGGCGCGACTGTGCCCAGCCGAACACCCAGGGGATGGCCCGGATCGAGCTCTTGGAGCGGTCCTGCTTCTTGCGGTGGCTGGGGCGTGAGCCGATGTTCAGCAGTCCGATCTCGGCCACCGGGGTGGCCTCGTAGAAATAATCCAGCAGGCCTTCGGTGTTGTCGATCAGGTCGCGGTAGGTCTGTTCACCGCGCGCCGCCAGCTGGGCCATGACCGGGGCGTAGTCCGCGTGGTCCTCGTCGTGCGGCTGCACCACGTTGCGGCTGGCCTTGAGCAGGCCGGTGATACCCATGGACAGTTCGTAGACCGCGGTTTCCTCGTTGCTGTACTTGTAGGACAGCACTTCACCCTGTTCGGTGAACTTGATCTGGCCATGCACGGTGCCTTCCGGCTGCGACAGGATGGCATCGTGGGTAGGGCCGCCGCCACGTCCCAGGGTGCCGCCCCGGCCGTGGAACAGGCGGCACTCGACGCCGTGCTGTCGCGCAATGCGGATGATTTTCTGCTGCGCCTCGTACAGGCTCCAGCCGGAAGCCAGGATACCGCCGTCCTTGCAGGAGTCGGAGTAGCCGAGCATGATTTCCTGCAGGTTGCCGGAGGCCTGCAACAGGCCGCGGTATACCGGCTCGTCGAGCAGCCGGGTCATCACTTCCTCGATACGGGTCAGGTCGTCGATGGTCTCGAACAACGGGCTGATACGGATATTGCAGAACCAGTCGTTGCCGCGCCGCCCGGCCAGCCCGCACAGTGACGCCAGCCACATCAGTTCCAGCACATGGCTGGCGTGGTGGGTCATGGAGATGACATAGGTGCCGAAGGCATTGGCGCTGACCTCGTCACGCATGTTCAGCATGACATCCAGCACCTGCAGGGTTTCCTGCGTGTCCTCGCTGAGACTGTCGCGTGCGACAGCCGGGGCTTGCTGTTGCAGCAGTTCGCACAGCAGGCGGATACGCGCGTCTTCGTCCAGTGCCGCGTAATCGGCGCTGCTGCCCGACTGTTTGCACAACTCGGCGACGGCCTCGCTGTGGCGTGTCGACTCCTGGCGGATGTCGAGGTGCAGCAGGAAGAAGCCGAAGGTCTCCACCAGCCGGGTCAGGTCCAGCAACTCGCCCTGTGCGATGTTGCCGTCACCGTGCGCGATCAGTGACTCGCGGATCAGGTTCAGGTCGCCGAGGAATTCCTGTTCGTTGCGGTAGCGGCAGGGGTAGTCGCCGGCAACGGCGGACTCGGGGTGTGCAATACGCTCGCCGGTCAGCTCGATGTTGTGCCGCAGGCGATTACTCATAATGAACAGCATGCGCCGGTAGGGTTCGTGTTCAAAGCGGCCGGGACGGTCGCCCATGATCTGCGGGTAGTGCTGCAGGTCGTGTGCCAGCTTGTCGTTGAACGCCTGGGTGGTCTGCACCAGGTTGCTGGAATAGGTCAGCTTGCTGCGCAGGATCTCCACGTGGCGCAGGTATTCGTTCAGCACTTCGTGCATGTGCATGCGCAGTGCATACTCGGTGGTGGCCGGTTTGACGAACGGGTTGCCGTCGCGGTCGCCGCCGATCCAGGAACCGAACTGCAGCAGGCTGGGCAGCTGAATATCGACATCGCCGTAGACACGCTGGATGGATTGCTCCAGGTAGCGGTACACGCGCGGCACGGCCTGGAACAGGCACTCGCGGAAGTAGAACAGGCCGTTACGGATTTCGTCGTGCACGGTCGGTTTGTGGGCGCGCACTTCGTCGGTTTTCCACAGGATCTGGATCTGGTCGCGCAGCGCATCGATGATGTTCGCGCGCTGCTGCTTGCTCAGGCGCGGCCCGTCGAGCTGTTCGGCGGTCACGAAAATCCCGCGCAGGGTGTGCATCACCGCACGGCGTTTGGATTCGGTGGGATGGGCGGTGAAGACCGGCAGGTACAGGGCACTGTTGAGCAGGGTCTGTATCTGCTGCGCGTTGATGTCCATGGCATGGAATTCGCGCAGGGTGTGGTCGAAGGAGCCGCGCCACAGCGGGCCGCCCTCGCGCACGTGGCGGCGGCGCTGTTTGTGCTGGAACGCCTCTTCGGCAATGTTGACCAGGCTGAAGTAGATATTGAACGCGCGCACCACGTGATTCAGGGTGGCGGGATCCAGCTTGTCGATGGCCCTTGCCATGCGCATGCGCAACGCCGGGTTGTCTTCCTTGCGCAGGCGGATATAGCCCTTGCGCAGGGTTTCGACCGCGGCCAGCACCCCGTGTCCGGCCTGAGAGGCAAGCACCTCGCCGAGCAGGTTACCGAACAGGCGTACGCGGGAACGCAGTTCCTTGTCGCGGGGCGGAGGGGTGATACATTGCTGCACTGGCATATCCATACTTTTTAATGCGTTAGAGGGGTTATGCGCCGCTGGAGCGGTCGTCTTCCCCCCGGCTCAGGGCGCGCCATTATACCCTGTTCCAGGGCAAACGCAGCGAAGCCCGGGCGCGTTAGTATTTTTTGTGATAAAACAGGTAGATAGAGGCTCGCCGTCAGGCTGTAGCCCGGTATTGATGCGGGCTGTCGAGCAATCCCGCGTAGAGATCGATATAGGCCGCGGCACTGCGTTTCCATGAGAAATCGGCCTGCATGCCGGTGCGCATCAGCTCGCGCCAGCGTTCCGGTTGCCGGTAGAGCGCGAGCGCGCGTTCGATAGCCTGTAGCAGGGCACGCGTATCGGCCTGTTCGAACACGAAGCCGGTCGCAGTGTGGCGGCGCAGGTTGGCCTCGCTGGCATCCACCACGGAGTCGGCGAGGCCGCCCGTTCTGCGCACGACGGGCGGCGTGCCATAACGCAGACTGTATAACTGGTTCAGGCCACAGGGTTCGAAACGCGACGGCATCAGGAATATGTCCGAGCCGGCCTCCAGCAGGTGCGACAGCGCCTCGTTGTAGTCGATGCGCACAGCGAGTTGTTGCGGGTACTGTGTGGCGGCCGCGCGCAAGGCCGTTTCCAGCTCCGGCTGGCCGGTGCCCAGGATCACCAGCTGCATGGGGTGTTGTTGCAGCAGTGTCGGCAGCAGTTCCAGGATCAGGTCGATGCCTTTCTGGTCGACCAGCCGGCCGACGTGGCCCAACAGCGGCAGTTCAGGCCGGGCCGGCAGCCCGAAAGCCTTTTGCAGCTCGGCCTTGTCGCGGCGCTTGCCGGCCAGCCGGGTTGCGGTATAGGTGTGCGGCAGGAGGGTGTCGCGGCCGGGACTCCAGACCTGGTAATCGACGCCGTTGAGAATGCCGCTGAGCTGTGTCTTGCGGTGTTCAAGCAGACCTTCCAGTCCGCAGCCGAATGCTTTGGTGCGGATTTCCCGGGCATAGGTCGGGCTCACCGTGCTGATGTGGTCGGCGAATACCAGGCCGCCCTTGATGAAGGACAGTTGGTGGTGGAACTCCAGTTTTTCCAGCGACCACCAGTCCGCCGGCAGTTGCAGGCTGTGCAGCCTGTCGTGGCTGAACAGGCCCTGGTAGGCGAGGTTGTGGATGGTGAACAGGGTCGCCGGGCGGTTGGTTTCCAGTGACAGCAATGCGGGCACCAGCCCGGTCTGCCAGTCGTTGCAATGCACGATATCCGGTTGCCAGTCCAGCGCTGTGCGGTTCATGGCAACGGCGCACACGGCACGCGCGAACAGGGCAAAGCGTTGCGCGTTATCCGGCCAGTCACCACCCTGTGGCCGGGTATAGGGATTACCGGGCCGGTCGAAGTATTCAGGGGCGTCGACCAGGTACAGGCGTACCCGGGTGTGCGGCAGCCAGCCTTGCAGCAGGCGCACCGGGGCCTTGCTGCCGGGCAGGCTGAATTCGGCGACAGGTTTAAGCTGGCGTGCACCGGCGACGGCAGCCGGGTAGGCCGGCAGGATCAGGCGTATGTCCTGGTGTGCATTCCTGATAGCGCGCGGCAGGCTGCCGGAGACATCGGCGAGACCGCCGGTCTTGATCAGCGGATGCGCCTCGCTGGTAGCGAACAGAATGTTCATGGCTGGTACCCGGCCCCTTTATAAGGTAGGTTGCGTCAAGATGGCATGAGCGTCAAGCGGACAGCTGTTCGCCTGGCTCCGGGGCAATGGCAGAAAGGGCTTTTCAGGCATGGAAGATTGCACGTTTGTTATTTTCGGCGCGACCGGTAACCTGGCGCGGGTTAAATTACTGCCCGCATTATATCACCTGGATGTTGCCGGTCGCCTGCCGGAGGGACTCAAGGTCGTCGGCTTCGGCCGCCGTGACTGGAGCGACGAGAGCTGGCGCGCCCAGGCACAGGAGATGTTTGCCGGCGCCGGCAATGACCCGGCCGTCGTTGAGCGTTTCTGTGCACGGTTGTTCTTTTTCCGTGGTGACCTTGGCGAGGCGGATGTCTACCCCGCGCTGCGCGATTACCTGTCCGGCGGTCAGTTCTCGCCCAACCTGATTTTCTACATGGCCATACGGCCGGCCGATTTCGGCAAGGTCAGCCGCCACCTGGGTGAAGTGGAACTGAACCGTGAAAACGGTGGCTGGCGCCGCCTGGTGATCGAAAAGCCGTTCGGCTATGACCTGGAGAGCGCCGAGTCGCTCAACCGGCGGCTCAACCAGGATTTCGAAGAGACGCAGATTTATCGCATCGACCATTACCTGGGTAAAGGTACGGTGCAGAACGTGCTGGTGTTCCGTTTTGCCAACCTGATGCTGGAGCCGCTCTGGAACCGTAATTATATCGACCACGTGCAGATCACCCATTCCGAAGCGTTGGGAACCGAGGGGCGCGCAGGTTACTACGACGGTGCCGGCGCCTTGCGCGACATGATCCAGAGCCACCTGCTGCAGTTGTTGACCCTGGTGGCGATGGAACCACCGGCCAGCCTGGATGCCGAGTCGCTGCGCGATGAAAAAGTGAAAGTGCTGCGTTCCATCCGGCCCATCCCGTCGAGTGCGGTGAACGCGCATGCGTTCCGGGCGCAGTATGCCGCCGGCCAGGTCAATGGTGAGCAGGTGCAGGGTTACCTGGATGAACCGGGGGTGCCGCAAGACAGTGTCACGGAAACCTACGTGGCGCTGAAACTGCTGATCGACAACTGGCGCTGGCGCAACGTGCCGTTTTACCTGCGCACCGGCAAGCGTATGGAAAAGAGCAACTCCATGGTGTCGATCCGTTTCAAGCACCCGCCGCAGCAACTGTTCCGCGAAACCCAGATCGAGCGCCTCAAGCCCAACTGGATACTGCTCAACCTGCAACCGCATGAATGTATCCGCATGGAGATGCAGGTCAAGCAGGACGGTCTCGAACTGCGCGCCGAGACCACCCGCCTGGATGCCAGCTCGTGTGGCATCAACCCTTCGCAACTGGATGCCTACCAGGCACTTTTGCTGGATGTCATCGACGGCGATCACTCGCTGTTCCTGCGCTATGACGAAGTGAGCTGGGCGTGGAAAGTCGTCGACCCGATTCTCAAGTTGTGGGCGACGGAGCGTGACTTCATCCATACCTACCCTTCCGGCAGCTGGGGGCCACCCGAGGCGGACCGCCTGTTTGTCAGGCAGGACCAGCGCTGGCGCAATTTGCTGGAAGACGAAGAGAGCTGATACCGGCATGAGCACGTTGACACAAATGCCCGCCTGGAAGGCGCTGGAACACCATTTTGAGCAGGTGCGTGACCTGCACATGCGCGACCTGTTCGAAGCTGACCCGCAGCGCTTCGGGCGCTACTCGCTGCAGCTCGGCGACCTGCTGCTCGATTATTCCAAGAACCGCATTACCGATGAGACGCTGCAATTGCTTTTCGCGCTTGCGCGCGACAGTGATGTGACGGGATGGACCGAGCGCATGTTCAACGGCGAGGCGATCAACTTCACCGAGCACCGTGCAGTACTGCATACCGCATTGCGTAACCGTGCCAATACACCGGTGCGGGTCGACGGCGAGGATGTGATGCCGGCGGTCAACCGGGTACTGGAACAGATGCGCGATTTTACCGGGCGGGTGCGCAGCGGCGCGTGGCAGGGGTACAGCGGGCAGGCGATCACCGATGTGGTGAATATCGGTATCGGTGGCTCGGACCTGGGGCCGGTGATGGTCACGCAGGCGTTGTTGCCCTACGGGGGCAAGCTCAGGGTGCACTTTGTCTCCAATGTCGACGGCAGCCAGATCTGCGACACGCTGGACGGGCTGAACCCGGAGACCACCCTGTTCCTGGTGGCGTCTAAAACCTTCACCACCCAGGAGACGCTCACCAATGCACGCCAGGCACGCCGCTGGCTGCTGGAGGCCGCGCCGGATGAAACGGCGGTGGCCCGCCACTTCGTCGCCATGTCCACCAACCGCGAGGCCGTGCAGGCTTTCGGTATCGACCCGGTCAACATGTTCGTGTTCTGGGACTGGGTGGGCGGGCGTTACTCGCTGTGGTCGGCAATCGGGCTGTCCATCGCACTGTATATCGGTATGGAGCGTTTCGAGGAGCTGCTGGCCGGTGCGCATGACATGGACCGGCATTTCCGCAGCGCGCCGCTGGAGCAGAACATGCCGGTTATCCTGGCCATGCTGGGTATCTGGTACCACAACTTTTTCGCTGCCGACAGCCATGCCATCTTTCCCTACGACGAGCACCTGCACCGTCTGCCGGCCTACCTGCAACAGGCCGATATGGAGAGTAACGGCAAGCGGGTGACCCGTGACGGCGACGTGGTCGACTATCGTACCGGGCCGATCATCTGGGGTGAGCCGGGCACCAACGGCCAGCACGCGTTTTTCCAGCTCATCCACCAGGGTACCCTGCTGGTCCCGGCCGATTTCCTGACCGCGGTGAATGCACACCATGGCCTGGCTGAACAGCAGAAAATCCTGTTTTCCAACTACATCGCGCAGACCGAGGCATTGATGCGTGGCAAAACGGAAGACGAAGCGCGGCAGGAACTGGAAGCTGCCGGACTGCCGGAAGATGAAGTCAATGCATTGCTGCCACACAAGGTGTTCCCGGGCAACGAGCCAACCAACTCGCTGCTGTACCCGCGCCTGACGCCGTTCCTGCTCGGTCAGTTGCTGGCGCTGTACGAACACAAGATTTTTGTGCAGGGCATTGTCTGGCGCATCAACTCCTTCGACCAGTGGGGCGTGGAGCTGGGCAAACAGCTGGCGAAAGTGATTCAAAAAGAGCTGGATGATCCACGCACCCAGGGTGAGCACGATGCCTCGACACGGGGTCTGCTGGCATTTTTTGGTAAAACGCTTCAGGATTAGCGGCCCCCGGGCCGCAACAGTCCGGGAGGCAGCCTGATCCGGCAAAAGGAATTGCCGGTAACACGACAAGGGAGTGACACATGACAACATCTGCAACACCCGTACCCACCACCCGTATCCGCGAAGCTGAGGAGGAATATCAGCTTGGACTGGTGTTTTTCAAAAAGAAGCAATGGCGCAGTGCGGCGCGGCATTTTTCACTGGCGGAAAAGCGCGCACCGCGTCAGGACCCGCAGCTGCACCTGTACCGGTCCTGGCACGGTCTGGCGCTGGTCTACAGCCGGGATGTCAGCGGGCTGAACCTGTGCCGGCATGCGGCGGCGCAGCCCGGTATCCAGGCGACCGTGTTCCAGAACCTGGTGCTCGCCGAGATGAAGCTCAATCACCGCAAACGCGCCTGCGAGGCGCTCAGCGAGGGCTTGCAACTGGACCCCCGGCATCACGGGCTGGTGAAGTTGAGTAAACAGATCAAACTGCGCCGCCGACAGTGTCTGGTGTTCCTGAAGCGCGAACACCCGCTCAACAAGTGGCTGGGAAAGGTGACTTACCGGAGGATGATGCGGCGCGTGGCGCGGCGATGAGCCGGTGACAGGCAATAAAAAAGGCCCGCAAGGGCCTTTTTTATTGCCGCAGCAGGGTGCTGTATCAGCCGCGGCGGCGAATGACACCGACCAGGCCGAGCAGTCCGGAGCCGAACAGCCACAGCGCGGCGGGAACAGGTACCGGGCTGGTACTGACATCGACCGAGCTGCCAATGGCCTTTTTCTGGATCAGGGCGCTTTCGCCGGCCGTCAGGCTGACGGCATTCAGTGTATTCTGCAGCGTCAGGCCGACGCGGTTGATGCCGTCCCAGGTAGGGGTGGTGAGATCAAAGCCGCCGACAGCAGACCAGCTGTGCAGGTTGTTATCCTTGATTGTCAGGTCACCCGTCACCGGCACGAACAGCTCTTCTGCCGTTCCAACCCCGGGTAAGCCACCCCATTCGAACAGGCGCAGGTAAGGGTCGACATCGACACTTGTTGCGCCCGTGCTCATGCGATAATCGCCGGCTTCACCGAAGTTGACCCCGTCCAGGATGTAACCTGGCTTGGCGATGATCTGGATAGTGCCGGTGCCGGTTGTAGTTACTGAACCATCAGTGTTTTCCGATAGCGCAAAAAAGTCGGTGGGGGTGACGAAAATAGTATCCCCGCTGACGGACGGTGTGCCGTATTTAGGGTCAATATCGTTCGGGTCATAGACGAAGCAAACGGTGGCGCCTTCCAGCACTGTTTCACCGGCGCCGACATAGGGATCACAGACGGCTGCCTGGGCCTGTGTCGCAATCAGGCTGATGCCGGCAATAGCGGCGAGTTTAACTGACAGATTGGTCACTCAATTTCCTCCAGGAAAATCTGTTTTTCTAATAATAATCAGGCAAGTGAGTTAGCAATTACCAAGCCAGCTATTTAACTTGTTGTTAACCATTAAAATAATGGAAATTTCACCTGTCGTCCTTCATGAAACGTTAATAAAACCGACATGACTAAAAGTCTATAGCGGTCAAAAAATATTCATATTTATTTATATTAATCATTGGGTTGTATTTCGTCCGGTGTAATCTGGCCATGTTGACATAATGTCAGAAAGTTCGACAGAACAGCTTGAGATTTCAAGGTTTCAGGGGTACCTTGCGCGTGGAAGTCGGCCGGGCAGCCGCTGTGACATCAGTCACGGAGGAAAGTCCGGGCTCCACAGGGCAGGGTGCCAGGTAACGCCTGGGGGGCGCGAGCCTACGGAAAGTGCCGCAGAAAATATACCGCCTAAGCGCATAGCGCCGGTAAGGGTGAAAAGGTGCGGTAAGAGCGCACCGCGCGGCTGGTAACAGCCGTGGCAGGGTAAACCCCACCCGGAGCAAGACCAAATAGGGGAGCATTGGCGTGGCCCGCGCTGCTCCCGGGTAGGTCGCTCGAGGTGCACGGCGACGTGCATCCCAGATGAATGGCTGTTCACGACAGAACCCGGCTTACAGGCCGACTTCCAATTAATTTATTGATAATTTACTGAATATCTCCTGAATTTCCCTGTAAAATATCCCGCCCGTTTGGACAAAAACCGAGAGTGCCCGGATTTCATGGCCGGAAAAGTATTTATCAAGACCCACGGCTGTCAGATGAACGAGTACGATTCCGCCCGCATGGCGGACGTGCTGGCCGCTGCCCGTGGTCTTGAGTTGACGCAGTCAGTGGACGAGGCCGATGTGCTGCTGCTCAATACCTGCTCGATTCGCGAGAAGGCGCAGGAGAAGGTGTTCTC
>DRNU01000089.1 GCA_011374975.1 Gammaproteobacteria bacterium
ACCAGACTGAGCAGCCACTTGTAGGCGAAGCCGACATTGAAGAACAGCAACAGTTTGCGTGCGCCCTCGATATTGGCGTGGGCAAAACGCGGCAGGCGCATCACCAGTGTGGACAGGCCGAGGATGATAAAGGCTTCCGCGAAAGTGATGATGATCTTGCTTGGCTCATACCACTGCAGCGCCAGCAGCGACGGGATCAGGATGCCGTTGTATTCCCAGCCGTAGTACAGGTTCATGCGCGAGGCGATGAGCGCGGTGCAGATGATGATGATGTAGGCCTTGGGACTCGCCAGGATGGAGCTGGCGAGATCTTCGTAGACGTACTGTATGTTGCCGAGGCTGAAGTTGGTCAGTTCCATCAGGCCATAGCGCACAATGATGTAACTGACGCCGACGGTGACGACCAGGCTGAGCATGCCGCGGCTGAAGCCGGGTTTCCAGAACTGGTTTGCGATCAAGGCAATGACAATCAGGCCAAAGCTGTGCAGGTTGTTGACGTAGTCGAAATTGAGATGGTAGTTGCGGTTCAGCCAGTCGCCGATGGCCGGGAAAATCAATCCGTCGAATACCAGTCGCACCACCACACTCATGACCACCAGGGCAAAAAACCGGTCACGCCCGAACAGACTGCTCCAGCGGTTTTTATGCCCGGGCGATTCCGAGAACAGCCACACCAGGAAATAGGTGACGGAGCCTTCGATAACAATGGCAGCGACAGACCAGGGTTTAAGCAGCAGCAACGGCACCAGGTAGCCGGGTACTACCAGACCGGTCAGCACCCAGCCGAAACGCAGGTTGAAAAACGCCACCACAAAGACGCCGACCCAGACGCTGGTAATAACCGAACCGGACAGTCCGCCCGAGGGAAACAGCGGGACAGGAAAGAAGTCCATCAGCTATCCAGCATTTGTTGCAGCTGCTGCAACAACTCCGGCCCCTTGAGGGGCTTGCGCGCCACGCTGTTGGCACCGGCATCCAGCACGCGCTGTTTGTCGCCGTTGGCGGGGTTGAGTGAAGCTGTCAGCACCAGTACCGGTACTTCCTGATTGCGGACCTGGCGCAGTTCATGGAGGAATTTCAGACCGTCCATGACCGGCATCAGCAGGTCCAGGATGATAGCGTCAGGTGGATTGCTGTCGAGGCATCCCAGTGCCTCGATACCGTTGCCGGCCTGGAATACCGTGTACCCCCCCTTTTCCAGAATGGCTGCGAGCAGGCGGCGCACCATGCCGTCATCCTCGACAACAAGCACGCGGGTCCCGTTTGTCACTGACCCGGTCACAGGAACCCCTTCAGGCAGATGTCGAAACTCATGCCCTTGCCCAGCTCGGTTTCGGCGCTGAATTCACCGCCCCAGGACTCTACCCTGTGGTTGGCGGTGCGCAGCCCCCGGAATTCATCCACCGAGACGGACAGGTCACCGTGCAGGTACTCGTTCAGACGCTCCGGCGGTAACCCGAAACCGGTATTCACGAAGTGGTAGCAGACCCGCCCGTTACCGGAGGTGATACCGATGAAAATCTTGCTGCCGGTGCTGGCATCGTGGATCAGTACCCGGATGACATCGTTGAACACCTCGATCAGGCCCTGGGGAGCCGCCATCACGTAACACAGCAGCTCGGGCAGATTGGTGTGCAATTCCACATTTGCCTTTGCGGCCATTTCCGACATCTCGTCGATACTGGATGCAAGCGGTTTCAGCGCATCGATGGGGTAACATTCAAGACTGGCGTCCTCGAAGCTGAAGTGCAGGTATTTCTGTACTTCCTCGAATATCTGCGTGGCGTGGTCGGTTTTGCTGGAGAGGACGTCCGTGATCCAGTCCTGTTCCTCACCGGCGCTGTTCTGCACCAGCAGGTCTGCAGCCAGCAGAATGGCTTCCAGGTCGTCCCGCAGGCGAACGTTCAGTTGATCAACCAGGTTGACCTGCAGGTTGTTCAGGGTCTTGAAGGTGCTGATGTCGACAATCTCGATCAGTATGCCGCCGAGCTGGAAGGGGGTCAGGTCGTTGTCGGCTTCGTGGTTGCTCATCTGTTTCTGGATCAGCGGCCGGATCGTCAGCATGTAGGTGTAGCGGTCGTTATCGATGGCCGGTGCCGGCAGCGAGATAACCGTGCGCTCCATCACGATGTAATGCATGTATTCACGGACTGTACTGATCTCGCGTCCGCTGATGGCGCTGATCATGTCTGCGGCGGTCATATCGAAGAAGCGCAGCCCGGCGCGTTTCATCAGGGTTTCCATCTGCAGGTTGACCTGCAGTACCCGGCCGAACAGGTCGTACAGTATGGCGGCGCTGCCCATGCCGTCGAACACGCGCTCCAGCACCGTCAGGCGCCGGTCGAGGAGTGCCAGGGACTGGTTGAACGCGCGGTGGGTTTCATCCCAGCCTTCCACGCGCAAGTACCGGTTCAGCCTGTTCTTGTCGCGTTTTTGTTCTTCCTGCCAGCGCTGGCGGTGGTAGAGCATTTCGGCGATCTGTTCACCGAAGTCACCGGCCAGGCTGATGAAGCTTTCTTCGTGGGTGATCTTCTCCGGGTGAATGCCGAATGCCCAGAACCCCAGCACCTCACCGGCGAAGGTCAGCGGTACCAGGTACTGGACCTCCTCGGCGTCCGTGCGTTCCAGGTAATCGCGTTCAACACGGATAGGTGCATTGGTGGCGATGGCCGTGCTGTACGGTGTGCGCTGGTAATCACGGCGCATCTCGTGGATATCGTCCAGCCCGCAATTGAGCGCGTGCACTTCGCGTACGCGGTGGTCGCCTGCCACTTTCTCCAGGAAAATAAGGCGGTCCAGTTCCAGTGTCTGGTTGAGCAGGTTGGCGATGTATACCCAGGGTTCATCAGAAGCAAAGAAGCTGGTCGGGATGACCCGGTCGCGGAGTTTTGTCGTGGTGTCCAGCAGGGTACGGCGGATAAGCTGCTCTTCCCGTGACGCCTTGCGGATGAACACGGCGCCGAACGTCACGGCCTGCAGGATGGCCATCTCCACGACCGGCAGCCAGTAATCGGCAAACCCCAGCAGCAGCCAGGCAACCGCAACGTAGGACAGTACCACCGCCAGTGTCAGCCACACGCCGGCTTTCACGTGCATGGACTGGTACAGGTAGAGAAACACCGCCACGATCAGCATGTAGAGCAGTAACTGCAGGGCAACAGGGAGTTCGCGAATGGCGTCGTCGGCAAGCAGAGTGTCCAGTGCCTGGGCGGTGAACTGGAGCAGTGACACGCTCCGGCGGGAGCCCGTGGCCGGGGTATGCAGGCCGGTCTCGTGGGCATTTTTGGCAAAGCCGATAATCACGATGCGATCGGCAACCAGGGAACGTACCAGGTTGTCCGACAACGCCCAGTCCAGGTCGACAATGGGTATACTCAGGCCGCCGTCGAGGAAGTTGACCAGGAAGGGCGTGGTGTCACCGGTATCCACGCTGTACGGTCCGGCCAGTGCGTAGGCCAGCGTTGCTTCGGGCCGCCCGTTAACCGTCACATGGTATTGCTGGCGTCGGCGGATACCGAGTTCGTCAGGCGGCATCACCAGTATCGAGGCCACTGCGCCGGCTTGTTTCATGCCCGTCGGCCAGGGTTTGAGCCCGATGATTTCGCCCGTTACTGCATTCCGGATCGGCTCCTGGGCGAACACCATGCCCGGGTGCTCGGCCAGCACGGATAACAGCCCGGGCGAAACCGGGGCGGGAGTGAAAGCAAAAGCGACACGTTTCGCGCCCAGTTCGTACAGGCGGGAGATGAGTTCCGGCCAGCGGGCCGGATCCGGGCTGGAGGTTTTGCTCTGGATCAGCAGGATGTGCGATTTTTCGGTGGGTTCTGCCGGGGCATAGCGCACCAGTGAGTCATACAGCCAGCCGGTGTACAGCTGGATTGTCCCGGTACTGCCCAGCCAGGTGACAGCCAGGACTGCGGCAAGCAGAAAAACCGGTGCCGAATAGCGGTAATTCCGCTCGATTGACCGGGTACTGTTCAGTGGGGAGCTGGTGGGTTTGAGGCTGTCCATGGCAGCAGTTTTGCCTGTGCAGGGCTACCCGGGGCAGTGACAAACAGCGTGTTGCAGGCTGTCGCTGGCGCTGAAGGGTCTTCCGTGTTTCTCACAGGTCCGTAATAAAGTCCTTTTAAATCAGTATTATGTGATACCCTATCGGCTGCGCACAGGTCCATATTCCGCCTTTTCAGCGAGTGCAACAGTTTGAGCCCGACAAGTTCCCTGCACCTGTTAGCGCCTGTTTTAACAAGAAATTTATACTTGAACGAAAAGATATGGACATCTGCCCAGTCGCTGTTTCCGGACAACAGAACAAGGGGGGCAGGTTCATTACTGATTTTATATGTTACGACGTGCCTGATTCCTTTAGCACCGGTCATGGATGTCCGGGTAAATCAGGTCATTGATGTGGCACAGGAACCCCGCTTCCTGGTGTGCAGGTTTTCCTCGAGTCTGCCCTGAAGCCACAGAATCCCATGCTTCTGAAGCGTCTTGCCAAGGTTGTATTTGGGGCCAAATCCGGCAACAATATTCGACACTTCTAATAAACCAGTCGGTGATGGACTTGCAGCAGATAACATTTAACGGCCACTTTCGTCTGCTGTGGCTGCTCAGTCTGTTACTGCCAGTCCTTGCCCTCAATACCGGCTGTGCCACTGACCAGGTTCATGCCAAGGTTCAGTACGAGGAAATCTCGCTGACCGGCGACGACCTGGCTTCCCACGGCCTGGGCTTTATCACGCCTTCGACTGTTACCGGGCAGGAACAGGATATACAGAGCCTTGCGTTCATTTTTGCGCATGTGCTCGAGAAAGAGCGACCCGACGTCCGGGTGATCGGGCTTCCCGAAGCACTGAGTGCAATCAACCGGGC
>DRNU01000090.1 GCA_011374975.1 Gammaproteobacteria bacterium
ATGGGCGTGATGCTGATCTCCGACATGCACCGCGCCATCGGCCAGGAGCTGTTCCAGGTGCCGCAGTTCTCCAGGTGGGCGAAGGACGTCGCCGACGTCATGCTGTTTGATATGTAGGCCTGCCTGTCGCCCATGTCGGACGAAATCGAGACCAAACTCAGCGCCGCGCGCACTCGCCTGATCCTGGACAAGCCGTTCCTGGGTGCGCTGGTGCTGCGCCTGCCGATCAAGGCCGCCAAACCCGAGCGCTGCAGGACCATCGGTACCGACGTGCGCGCGCTGTACTACAACCCCGAGTACATCCGCGGCCTGTCGCTGGACCAGACCCAGTTCGTGCTGGCGCACGAGGCGCTGCACTGTGCGCTGTCGCACTTTGCGCGCCGCGAGCACCGCGTCAAACAGCGCTGGGATATCGCCTGCGACCTCGCCATCAACCCGTTGCTGATCAAGGACGGGCTCAAGCCACCCCCCGGCGTGCTGCTGAAAAGCGGCTTCGAGGACATGATGGCCGAGGAGATCTACCCCTTTATCGAGGAGGACACGCCGGAAGAGACCCACGACGACCATTTCTACGACCAGGAAAACAGCTCGCAGGGGTCATCCGGCGGTGGCTCAGGCGACGAGGGTGACAGCGCAGGGGGTGGCGCCGGCAGCAACGACGGTGATCCGCAGCAGAGCGGTGATGCGCCCCGGCCGCTGAGCGAAACGGAGCAGCAGCAGCTGTCAGTACAATGGCGCCAGCGCCTGGCCGGCGCCGCGCAGCAGGCCATGCAGGCCGGCAAGCTGGGCGCCAGCATGGCGCGCCTGGTGGAGCACCTGCTGCAGCCACAGCTGCCCTGGCGCATGTTACTGGCGCGCTACATGACGGCCGTAGCGCGTGACGATTACAGCTACCAGCGCCCCTCACGCCGCGAGGGCAATGCCATTCTGCCGACCCTCAAGAGTACCCAGGTCGATGTGGTGGTGATCCTGGATACCAGCGGGTCTATCCATGACAATGAGTTACGCGAGTTCGTGTCCGAGATCGATGCCATCAAGGGCCAGATGCGCGCGCGCCTGACACTGCATGCCTGTGATGCACAGCTGTGCCGCAACGGCCCCTGGTGCTTCGAGCCGTGGGAGGCGTTCAGCATGCCGGACACTATTTACGGCCAGGGCGGCACGCGTTTCACGCCGGCCTTCGAGTGGCTGGAAAATATCGAGCGTCAGCCCGACCTGGTGGTGTATTTCACTGATGCGGAAGGCGAATTTCCCGCTACCGAGCCCGCTTTCCCGGTGCTGTGGCTGGTCAAGGGGCGCGCCAAAGTGCCTTGGGGCCAGCGCATCCAGCTCAACTGAGTTTTCGCCCCGCACGCCTCAAGCCTGACCCCGTTTCTGCCGCTAACCGGTTGCCGTGAACAGGAGTGTGTTCAAGGTGCTGAAAGGAGTCGATATCCCTGCACGGAGGCAATATTCGAGACCCGGCAGGTGTTTAAAAACATGGCAACCCTGGTAGAAGACGACAAAATTCGCGCTGTGGAACAGCGTATCCAGCGTGTCTATGAATTACCGCCGATGCCGGAACTGGGCCGGCGCATCCTGGAACTGCAATCCGATCCTGACGCCAGTGTCCGGCAGCTCGCCGATATCGTCCAACTCGACCCCAGCCTGGCGGCGCAGGTAATCCGCTACGCCAGTTCTTCCTATTACGGCTACAGCGGTCGCATTACCAACATCCACGAAGCCATCGCCCGTGTACTGGGCTATGACATGGTGCTCAACCTGACCCTGGGCCTGGCTGCGGGGCGTTCCCTGCATATCCCTGACCACGGGCCACTGGGCCTGACGCGCTTCTGGGAGCACGCCGTGTGCAGCGCAGTGCTGGTGCAGAAACTGGGCGCCACCCTGCCGGAAACCCTGCGCCCGCCACCCGGTTTGAGCTACCTGTGCGGTTTGTTGCACGATTTCGGCATCCTGCTGCTGGGGCACCTGTTCCCGCCCGAGTTTCAGCTGCTGAACAAGATGGCCGAGGCCAACCCGGGCACCTCGGTCTCGGAACTGGAGCAGCGCCTGCTGGGCATGGGGCAGGCCATGGACATGCTGTCGCTGGGGCATGCGCGTATCGGCGCCTGGTTGATGCAGGCCTGGACCATGCCCGAGGCGCTGCAGGTCACGCTGATGGAGCACCACAACAGCGAATACCGGGGTGACTACGATATCCTGGTGCACCTGGTCCAGCTGGCGGATTTCATGCACCTGCACCGGGCTGACCTGCCCAAACCCTCCGGGTTGCCGAAACGTACCCTGAGCCTGCTGCAACTGCTGCCGGAGCAGGTGCTGGAGACCAGTGCCGAGGTATTTGCCGACCGGCGCGAGCTGACGTCCCTGTCGAAAATGCTGATGCAGGCTTCATAAGCCAGCCACATCCCCTCATATATTCTATTGTCTGCCACCGCGCGGACAAGCTGCGCATAATGTAAAACTCTACTAATCAGGAGGACATACGCATGCGCATAATTCTGCTTGGTGGTCCGGGTGCCGGTAAGGGAACCCAGGCTAATTTCATCAAGGAAAAATTCGGTATTCCCCAGATCTCCACCGGCGACATGTTGCGCGCCGCGGTCAAGGAGGGTACGCCGCTGGGTGTCGAGGCCAAAAAAGTCATGGATGCCGGCGGACTGGTCTCTGACGACATCATCCTCGGGCTGGTCAAGGAGCGCATCGCGCAGCCTGATTGCGCTAACGGTTTCCTGTTTGACGGTTTCCCGCGCACGCTGGCCCAGGCCGGCGCGTTGAAAGAGCAGGGCGTGAACATCGACGCGGTGGTGGAAATCGATGTGGATGACGAGGAAATCATCAAGCGCATGAGCGGCCGCCGCGTACATCCCGGTTCCGGCCGTACCTACCACATCGTGTTCAACCCGCCCAAACAGGAAGGCCTGGACGACGAGACCGGCGAGCCGCTGGTGCAGCGCGACGATGACCAGGAAGATGTCGTACGCCAGCGCCTGAAGGTCTACCACGAGCAGACCGAGCCGTTAATCGGCTACTACTCGAGCTGGGCGGATTCGGGTGAGGACAATGCGCCGCGCTACATCCGGGTGCAGGGTACCGGCAAGGTCGAGGCGATCCGCGACGCAATTTTCTCCGCTTTGGGGTAAGTGTTGCCCGGGTGAGAGGGACTGTCGGAATTTATTACTGACAAATGGCAGAGAAGTCGTCATTGGACGACAACGGGCCGCTGACGTCAAAAATGTGTCGTTTTGCACCGGCGTCAGGCATGGAAAACCCGTCGAAAAAGGCGTCTTCTCTGCTACGAAAAGCGGAAATTCCGTGTAAGAAAATGTCCTGTTTGTGCTGAGGCAGGCCCCGGGCAGGGCTTGCAGCAGCCACAGGAAGATCGCTATTTAGCTGATAATACAACCAAAAAGTTGCCGCCCAATGTGCCTGGGCGGAACTGCTGTGTGCGTATCAGCACTTTTCGCAGTAAACATGATGCCCGGATGCCACTGATCCGGGGCCCGCAATGGTTTGTCCTTTAGCCGCAACGGGAGTAACTTTCCCTGTAAATAAGACAATAAAGCGTTCCGGCAGCGACCGGACCGGATAATCAATAACAACTTGGTTGATAACGAAAATGGACGCAAACCGTCCACTCAGTCACCAGCGTCGCAGGAGTAGTTTCGGAACATGGGCGTAACAGACCTCCATGGGATAGAAGCGACTGGCGTGCACAAGATATTGTGCCTGCTGGAAGCGTTGCGTCATTCCCCGACCGGAGCCGTCATCTACCGCCAGGTAGAGCGCATGCTCGAGGATGTGCTGAGCAGCCAGAAAGACACCGAGCAGATTTATATCACGCTGATCAACCAGTTACTGGATGCCTATCTCAGCCACCTGCGTGAGGGCTCACCCCTGCAGGTCCAGATCAGGCTGTTGCAGGCGCGCCTGCAACCGCCGCTTCCGGCCGGTGACCTGGAGATGCTGCGCGACTACATTGAGCTCTATGCCACGCAGATCAGCGCCCTCAGGCAGATGGATTCCGGGGTGTTCCAGGCCGCTATCCAGCCGTTGCTGGCTTCGTTCGGTATTATCGAGCCCGCGCGTGACGTAGCGGCGGAAATACCTGTTGCCGAGCCGCCAGAGCCGGAAGCGCAGGTCGTACAGCCAGTAATCGAGCCGGAGCCAGAGCCAGAACCCGAACAGCCGGAGCCGGAGCCTGAGCCCGAGGTTGCCGCGACAGACGAGACGCGGCCGGACACGGAACCCGCTACGGATGTCGAGACAGAACAGGACGAACAGCCATCCGCGCCCGAACAGCAGGATGCCGATGATGAAAAGGCCGAATCCAGAGTCGACACCGCCTACCGCAGCCATCTCGATTCCAAACGTCGCGATATCCAGAAACTGCAGTCGACCCTGGCCGAGCAGATCCTGGGCACCATCGCCCAGAACCAGGAGTTCGGCGTGTTGCTGGAAGTGGTGCTCGGCGAGCTGCGCCAGGCGGGTGAGGGCAAGGAGCTGGAAGACCTGCGCTGGACCCTGATCCGCGAAATCGAAAAGCTCACCAAGGGCCACCATGAACTGGCCGAGAAGCTGGACAGCACCCACCATTACCTGCAGATCATCGAGTCCGACAGCCGTCAGCTGAGCGACGAGCTGACGCGCGTGCGGTTGTTGAGCCTCACCGATGAACTGACCGGCCTGCCCAACCGGCGCGCCTTCCTGCGCCGCATCGAGGACGAAGTGGCGCGCGTGCAGCGCTACGGTTTCCCGTTGTCGCTGGCGCTGATCGACCTGGATCACTTCAAGCAGGTCAACGACAAGTACGGACATGCAGGCGGCGATGAAGTCCTGCAAATGTATTCGCGCAGCATCCTTTCCATCTTCAGGCATCACGATCTGGTCGCGCGTTACGGCGGTGAAGAGTTCGCGGTGCTGCTGCCCAACACGGATGAGGAAGGATCGCAGCGCGCTCTTACCAAGGTGCGCGGCCGTGCCCAGGAGACGCGCTGGCAGGCCAACGGCGAGATGATCCCGGTGCCGACGTTCTCCGCCGGCGTGTCGCTGTACAAGCCCGGTGAGACTGCCAGTGCCTTTATCGAGCGCGCCGACAAGGCGCTGTACCGCGCCAAGCGCCTCGGCCGTAACCGCGTGGAAATGGACGCCACTTACCAGAGCGAAGCGGATTCCGAGCCGCAACCGCCCGGAAACGACGCGCGCCGGCGCGGAGAAACCTGATTCCCCTGCGTTTTCCGGTTTTCACACCGAATCCTGCTTGCTACACTGCGCGCTCTTTGATTCAACGGACAGCAGGCGCGGCGTTATGGCAACCATCGAGCTCACCAGTAAAAATTTCCAGGACACGATCGAAAACAACGATATCGTGCTGATCGATTTCTGGGCGTCGTGGTGCGGCCCCTGTCAGAGTTTCGGGCCGGTATTCGAAGCCGCTTCCGAAAAGAACCCGGAGATGGTGTTTGCCAAGGTAAATACCGAAGAAGAAATGGAGCTGGCGGCACACTTCCAGGTGCGCTCGATTCCCATGCTGTCGATCTTCCGTGAACAGATCATGGTATTTGCGCAACCGGGTGCGCTGCCTGCCTCGTCGCTCGACCAGCTCATCGAGCAGGTCAAGGAACTGGACATGGACAAGGTGCGCGCCGACATCGCCGAGCAGCAGAAGAACCAGGCCTGATTCAGTACAGATCCTGGAAGGGCTGCACGTCGACCTGTTCCCCCGCCGCTACACCGGCACACTCCGCCGGCAGATGAATAAAGCAGTTGGCGCGGCTCATGGAATGCATCACATGCGAGCCCTGTAGCCCGGTGGTGGAAACCACCATCTCGCCTTCGCTGTTGGTGTGCAGGATACCGCGCTGGAACTCCATGCGGCCCGGTGCTTTTTTCAGATCTTCCGCACAGCGTACCTGTATGAGCAGAGGTTCGCGCGGTGTCTCGCCGCATATTTTACGGATCGCCGGCAGCACGAACTGGTAGAACGTCACCATGGCCGAGACCGGGTTGCCCGGCAGACCGAAGAATACCGCCTTGTCCAGTTTGCCGAAGGCCAGGGGTTTGCCGGGTTTCATGGCCATGCGCCAGAAATTGATTTCGCCCAGTTCACCGAGTGTCTCGGTGACGTAGTCGGCTTCGCCGACCGATACGCCGCCGGAGGTGAGGATCAGGTCAGCCATGTCGGCGGCCTGCCGGAATGCATCGCGTACCGCTTCGCGCTGGTCGGGGATTACGCCGAGGTCATAGCATTCGATAGCCGGGTTCGACAGCATGCCGTGCAGGGCGTAGCGGTTGCTGTCGTAGATCTGTCCCGGTGCCAGGGTTGCGCCGACGCCGGTGAGTTCGTCGCCGGTGGAAAAGAAGGCCACGCGCAGGCGCCGCGTTACACTGACTTCACTGACACCGACCGAGGCCAGCAGGCCGATCCCGGCGGCGCTGAGTCGGGTGCCGGCATCCAGTACGGTATCGCCGCGGCGTGTGTCTTCTCCCGCATAACGCACGTTCATACCGGCGCTGATACCCGTTTTGCTGAAACTGATATTGTCGCCGTCGCGCTCGACGTGCTCCTGCATCAGGACCGCATCGGCACCGTCCGGCATGACGGCACCGGTCATGATGCGTACGCACTGGCCCTCAGCCACTGCCCCGTCGAACGGGGCACCGGCAAATGAAGCGCCGGTTACGGCCAGTTGCGTTGTTCCCGGGGCATTGCAGTCCGCGCTGCGTACCGCGTAACCGTCCATGGCTGAATTGTCAAAGGGCGGTACATCGACCGGGGCGACAACCGGGGTGGCCAGTACGCGTCCCGGCGCCGATTTGAGATGCAGTTGCTCGGTGGCGGTGAGTACCGGCACGGCATCCATAATGCGCTGCCGGCCTGCGGCGACGGATAACAGTTTCTGTTTCGGGTCTGCGCAGCAGTCGTGGGCTGTCATGGTGTGGCTCCGCTGTGGGTCGTGTTTATGAAATCCAGAATGAATTCTACAATATCCTGCGGCCGGTTCAGGTCCAGCCGGGGCAGGTGCGTATCGAGCGTGGTGTCGCAGGCGACGGCGATGATCGAGGCATCGTCCGGGTGCAGCAGGGGCTTGCCGGTGGCCGCGCGGTGTACCTCGATTTTCGCGAAGGCGACGTGGCGGAAACCTTCTACCAGTACCAGGTCCAGCCGCTCGCAGTGCAGCTGTTCAAGCAACGCGTTCAGCTGTGGTTCGCGCTTGTCCGTATGTTCCTCGATCAGCGCGGTGCGGTGTGGCGATGCAATCAGCATCTGTTGTGCACCGGCCTTGCGCAGCCGGTAACTGTCCTTGCCGGGCCGGTCGATTTCAAAGTCGTGGTGTGAATGCTTGATAATGCCCACGCGCACGCCCCTGTCAGCCAGCAACGGTAATAGTTGCTCGAGCAATGTGGTTTTGCCACTGCCGCTGTAAGCGGCAAAGCCCAGCACCGGTAGTCGGGTAAAGGTGATATCCATTCAGGGTTCAGCCCTGCTGTTGCAGGCGAGCCTCCAGTCCGGGTTGATCCTGTTCAGCATTGAGGTTTATGAACTGCTCCGGGCAGTCCGAAAAATCGACGGCCTGTGCGCCGATCTCCTGCAGCCAGCCCTGCACGGCACGCTTGCCGCCGGCAAGGTAGTCCAGCAGCGCCGGCTGGTGGCGCCGGTGCAGCAGGCAGAATACCGGCTCGGGCCGGCCGTTGAGAGTGGCCAGCACGGCATCGGTATCGCAGTCCTGCACAGCGGCTTTCATGCGCTGTGCATAGTGCGCGTCGAGCAGCGGGGCGTCCACGGGCAGGCACAGCAGCCAGTCGCTGCGGCAGGCGTCGAAGCCGGCGGCGATACCGGCCAGCGGGCCGGGAAAGTCAGGGTTGAGGTCTTTTATCACCGGGTAACCGTACGCTGCATAGCGCGCGTGATTGCGGTTGGCGCTGACCAGGATCGTTTCCAGTTGCGGGCGCAGGCGCTCCAGCAGGTGTTCGATAACCGGCCGGCCGGCAACCGTGACCAGCCCCTTGTCCTGTCCGCCCAGGCGGCTGCCACGTCCGCCGGCGAGTATCAGGGCGCAGATGTCGGTGTCGGGAATGCTGTGTCGGGTAGTCATGAAAGGTTCACTGATCAGGTTTAGTGTAACACGCCGTCGGGTATGCAGATTGTGGTAGGGTAAGTGCTGGATGAAGATCAGGACACCGCGCGTGGGCAGTGCCGGAACACAGCTTTCGCTGGCTGAACAGTGCAGCACGACGGATATTGCCGTCATCGACCGCTTCACCGATGCCCTGTGGATGGAGAGCGGTCTCAGCGAAAATACGCTGGCCGCCTACCGGCGCGACCTGTGTGGCCTGGCTGCCTGGCTGGCCCGGCAGGACATCGCCCTGGCCGATGCCATGCCGGCCGACCTGCTGGGTTTTCTTGCCCATCAATACCAGAGTGGCCGTGCGCTGCGCAGCAGCGCGCGCCTGTTGTCCAGCGTGCGACGTTTTTACCGCTACCTGGTGCGCGAAAGCCGGCGCAAGGATGATCCGAGCGCCAACATCGAGGCACCTAAAATGGACCGCCCGTTGCCGCACACGCTGAGCGAAGCGGAAGTCGAGGCACTGCTGGCGGCACCGGATTGCGACACGGCCATCGGCCTGCGCGACCGCGCCATGCTGGAACTCCTGTACGCCAGCGGCCTGCGCGTCTCCGAGCTGGTGACGCTGGACGCGGACCGCATCAACCTCAACCAGGGCGTGGTGCGGGTGCTGGGCAAGGGCAACAAGGAGCGGCTGGTGCCGGTGGGTGACGAGGCCGTGCAGTGGATACAGCGCTACTCCCGCGAGGCACGCCCGAAACTGCTGCGCCGTCAGTCCAGCGCGCGGCTGTTCGTGTCGCGCAAGGCCGGTGCTATCACACGCCAGGCCTTCTGGTACCGGCTGCGCGGCTATGCCCTGCAAATCGGGATCACCGGCCGGCTGTCACCGCACACCCTGCGGCACGCGTTCGCCACCCATCTGGTTAACCACGGCGCCGACCTGCGCGTGGTGCAGATGTTGCTGGGTCACAGCGACCTGTCGACCACCCAGATCTATACCCACGTGGCACGCGAGCGGCTGCGGCAAATTCACCGCGAACACCACCCGCGCGGCTGATTTTGCGATAGACTGCCGAACCAGACGCCTGAATCAGTGTCATAATGCCTGCAGGCCATTAATTAACCGGGAAATTTCTAGTGAATTCAATCAAATCAGTCGTTTTCGTGTGCCTGGCGCTGCTGGCGGGCAATACCCTGGCAGATCGTGCAGAGGATGAGGCCAGCATCCGCGGTGCGCTGACCGGCGTCAAACCCAGCTCGATCAACACCACCCCGATCGCGGGCCTGTATGAAGTCGTGGTCGGACCGCACGTGGTCTACATGAGCGGGAACGGCCAGTACATGCTGCAGGGCGAACTGGTCGATATCCGCCAGGGCAAGAACCTGACCGAGCCGAGCCGCCGTGGCGCCATCCGCGAGCTGATGAGTTCCGTGAGTGAGGATGACATGATCATCTTCAAACCCGAAAAGGTGAAACACGTGATTACCGTGTTCACCGACATCGATTGCGGTTACTGCCGCAAGCTGCACAATGAAATGGACCAGTACCTCGCTGAAGGTATCGAGATCCGCTACATGATGTTCCCGCGCGCCGGTGTAGGTTCGGATTCCTACAAGAAAGCCATCGCCGTGTGGTGTGCCGAGGATCGCAATGCGGCGCTGACCAATGCCAAGAACGGCAAACCGCTGGACATGAAAACCTGTGACAACCCCATCGACCGGCACATGCAACTGGTACGCCAGCTCGGTGCACGCGGCACGCCTTTCATCGTGCTCGACAATGGCGGTACCCAGCCCGGTTATGTCCCGGCCAAACGCCTGGCGAAAGTGCTGGAAGAGACCCCGTAGCACCCGTCCCTGCTGTGCGCTGCCGTCACCGGCAGCTTATATTTTGTCTGTACCGGCCGACACAAGAGGCTGACAACAAAGGGACTTATCAGTAATGGAACAGACAAGCCTGGATCCCCACCAGAAGGCTCTGGCGATCAACCTGGACGAAACCCGTTACGGCACCATCGCCGAAATCGGCGCCGGGCAGGAAACCGCACGCTGGTTCTTCCAGGTCGGTGGCGCGGCCGGCACCATCGCCAAGGCCATGTCGGCCTACGACATGAAGTTCAGCGATTCCATCTACGGTCCCTGTTCGCGCTACGTCAGCCGCGACCGGCTGCAGTCCATGCTGGATCATGAATACCACCTGCTGAATGAACGCCTCGGCGACAGCCGCGGCCAGGGCAGTGCCTTCTTCGCTTTCGCCAATACCGTGGCGGCGCGCAGTTTCAGCCAGAACCAGGACGGGCACGGCTGGCTCGGTATCCGTTTCCAGGACCGGCCCGGTGCCGAGGCTTCGCAGATCGACCTGCATGTGCAGCTCAAGGGCCAGGAAAACATCCAGGACCAGGAAACGCTCGGCCTGCTGGGCCTGAATCTCATCTACGGCGCCCTGTACCACCATGACGATCCCGATACGCTGCTGACCACCCTGCTCGACGAACTCAGCACCGATCTGCTGGCTATCGACATGATCGATTTCAACGGACCGGCCTTCAACGGGGTGGACAACCGCCTGATGGCACTGCGCCTGGTGCAGCACGGCCTGTCCAGTGCCGCTATGTTCCAGGCCGACGGACAAGTGGTGCAACCGGCCGACGTGCTCTACAAAAAGGCGGTACTGGTGGAGCGCAGCCGCTTCCGGCCGCCCACCAACCTGACCATGAACCTGCTCGACAGCGCCCACCGGGCATTCTGCAAGGAGCCCGGTGTCGATTGCGACAATGTGATCGTGCTCAGCGAAATGACCCTGCATAACCTGGGGCAGGGTGACGAGATCGACGTGCAGGATTTCCTCGACCGTGCCGAGATTTTGTGCGCACTGGGCAAGCACGTGATGATTTCCGACTACGGCGAGTTCTACCGCCTGGCGCAATACCTGTTCCGCTACACCAGCATGCCGGTCGCCATTGCGCTGGGTGTGCCGACCCTGGTGCAGATTTTCGACGAGAAGTTCTACCAGCACCTGGACGGTGGCATCCTGGAAGCCTTCGGCCGCCTGTTCCGCAACGACCTCAGCCTGTATGCCTGTCCCGCACTCGATGCGCAGAACGGCGAACTGGTGACCGTGCACAACCTGAATATCCCGGAACACCTGCGGCACCTGTATATGCATCTGCTGGAGAACGGCTACATCCGCGAGCTGCCCGATGTCGATACATCGCAGCTGGCTATTTACTCGCACACCGTGCTGGAAAAAATCCGCAACGGCGATGCCGACTGGGAAAACATGGTGCCGGCGCAGGTGGCGGAGATTATCCGGGACAGACAGCTGTTCAATTACCGCGGCTGACCGCAAGGCCTTAAGCCGGTTTGATTTTCTGACTGATGCTGACCAGTTGCCCGTTATCAGTCAGTAACAGGTACATTTTTATTGTGTGATCCGGCCACAACTGCCGGATGCCTTCCCGGTAGAGTTCCAGCTGCGGCCGGTAGTGCGCGGCAAGCTGTTCCGGCTGCTCCTCGCTGTCGATGCGGTGGCTCTTGTAGTCAATCACGTGTGCTTCCGTTGCGGTAACGATCAGGCGATCGATGACGCCGTAGACAGTTTGTTGTCCGCGCCGGTACTGCACGGGGACTTCACTGTAGACCTTGCAGTCTTGCGCCGGCCTGAACAGCCAGTCCAGTTGCGGGTTGTTCAGCAGGGTAGTGACTTCCTTCCAGCCCTGTTGCATCAGTTCACTATCAAGGCCCTGCTCGAATTCCCCGGCGACGCGTTGCAGGATGCCGCCTTCTGCCGGTGCAGCGACAGCCAGTTGCAGCAGGCGGTGGATGATGAGGCCGCGTTTGCGGCCTTCGACATCGCCCGCGGCGGGGTCGGTGATGTCCACGCTGCGACTGGGCGCGATTTCACGCCAGACGGGTTGTGTCTCGATGGGCTGTCCCAGGCGCGGGTCGATATCGACGGGACTTGCCGGCGCGGCTTTAGTCCGGGTCTTGATGCCAGGTTCGCCGTAGCTGTGCTGCCATGCTTCAGTCGGTGCGGCAGCGTCGCACAGGGCGGTGGCGATCTGTTCGTACCAGCTGGCGGACCGGTTTGCCCGGGACGCTGCACAGCCGGAAATAACCAGCATGTTTTTGGCGCGCGTCAGGGCCACATACAGCAGGTTGGCGGATTCACGTTGTTCTTCTTCCTGTTCCAGCGCCAGCCGTGCTGCGCTGATACTGTCGCGCTGCTTGCTGCCGGCGGGCAGGAAGAAGTCGCCGGGGCGGTCGGCCTCGGCCGGCCAGCGCACCAGCGCCTGGTAGCCGGGCGGACTGCTGCCCTGGCTGTTGCTGTCAACGAGGAAGACTACCGGCGCTTCCAGGCCCTTGGCGGCATGGATGGTCAGCAGGCACACGCGCTGGTTGTGACCGGCCTGCGGCGTGGCCTGGCTGGGGCCTTCCTTTTCCAGGTTGCGCATCTGCTGCACGCGCTCCAGGAAGCGTGGCAGAGTGGGGTAGCGCCCGGCATCGACTTCCAGTGCCAGTTCGATGAACCGGGTCAGGTTGGCGCGTACCCGCGCCGCCTGCGGGGCCGGGAAGGCAGCCTGGTAGCGGTGCATCAGGTTGGCCTCGTGGAAAATGCGTTCCAGCAGGTCGTGGATGGGGATGTGGCCGGCCAGCTTGCGCCAGCCGCTCAACAGGCGTTGTGCACGCGCCAGCGGGTGGTCCGCGGCAAGCGTGTTGCAGACCACGTCCAGGCGCTCGATCCAGGCGCCGGATTCGCGCGCCAGCAGCACCAGGTCGTCGTCGCTGACGGAAAATACCGGTGAGCGCAGTACCTGGGCCAGCGACAGGTTGTCCTGCGGTGTCATGAGCACTATCAGCAGGGCCTCCAGGTCGCGGATTTCCAGGCTTTGCAGCAGGGTGCCGCGGTCCAGGCTCAGGTAGGGGATGCCGGCATCGCGCAGCGCGGCCTCGTAGTCTGCGAGATGGGTGCGGGCGCGCATCAGGATCAGGATATCGTTATAGTCGGCGGTCTGTTCCGCAACCAGCTGCTGTATGCGTTCGGCAACGGCCTGTCCTTCCCGGTAGTGGCGTCGGTCCTGCCAGATGTTGCGACGTTGTTGCAGGGGGTTGCGCAGGCCTTCGCTCTCGTCCCCGGGTGCGTCTTCATCCACTTCGATCAGCGGCCACAGCTCCGCGTGTCCCCAGAGCTTTTGCCGGTGCGTGCTGTGTTTTCTGAAACCGGGCAACAGCGGCTGCATGTCGGGGTGTTCGAAAATCCAGTTGACGGTATCCATGATGGCGGGTGACGAGCGCCAGGATTTGTCGAGTGGAATGCTGTCGGCGTCGAGCCGTTCCTGCATCCACTGTGCGGCAACATCGAGCAGGCGCGGGTTGCCGCGCCGGAAGCGGTAGATCGACTGCTTGGCATCGCCGACGATGAACAGGCTGCGCATGCGCTCGCTGCCGGCGGCCATTTCTTCCAGCAGCGGCAGCAGCAGCCGCCACTGGGTGGGGTTGGTGTCCTGGAATTCGTCGATCAGCAGGTGGTCGATGCGCTGGTCCAGCTTGTACTGGATCCAGTGTGCATGCTGCGGGTGGTTGAGCAGCTGGCAGGCTTTCCATTCCAGGTCGGCGAAGTCCAGCAGCCGGCGTTCGCGCTTGATACGCTGGAAGTGTTCCAGCATGCGTTGCCCGGCGTGGTACCAGGCACTGTTGAGCTGCAGGGTGCGCCGGCGGTTCTGCTGTTCGATCACCGCCTCGATCTGTTCGCAGAAGCTGTCGTGCAGTTCCAGGAAACGCGCTTCGCCGGCGGCGCCCATCGATTTCTGCTGGGCGGCGCTGGCCTTGCGCTTGCGGCGTGTGCCGCTGCCGGTGAAGAACAGCGGTTGCAGGGCTTCTATAACGTTATCCGCGCCGGTAACCTTTGCCAGGGCGGCTTCACAGTCGGCGATCAGCCCGAGGTTGGTTTTGGTGGCATGGCGTCCCAGCAGTTGCGTGAACTCGGCAAGCGTGGCGCGTGTGTCGTCGTTCCAGAATTGTTCCGCACCGGTGGCCGACTGGTCCAGTTCCAGTTGCCGGTACAGGTAGTCAGTGGCGGCTGTAACGGGTTCGTTGTCATGCTGGGTAAACGCCCACCAGTCGCTGCGATGTTCGACAAAGTTGTACAGTGCGCCGCGCGTGTTATGCAGGCCGTTGAGCGTCTCGAACAGCAGTTCCAGTTGCTGCGCCAGGGGCTGGTCGGGGGCGAGGGTGGCTTCGGCGAACAGCGCATCCCAGCTTTCCTCGATCAGCAGGCCGGTCTGTTCGGCGAGTTCGAAACCGGGCGGCAGGCCGGCCTCGAGCGGGAAGCGCTGCAGCAGTTCCTGGCAGAAGCTGTGGAAGGTGGTGGCGCGCAGGCTCTGCTCGCTGCGCAGGGTGGCCTCGTACAGGTCGCGCGCCTGCGCGCGCAAGGCGTCGTCCGGTGTCTCGCCGATGTCGGCCAGGATACTGTCGAGTGTCGCGTCATCGGCTTCCAGCAGTTCCCGCAGGCGTTCGTTGAGGCGTTGTTGCATCTCGCCCGCGGCCTTGCGTGTGAAAGTGATGGCCAGCAGGCTGTCGAGCCGCGCGCCGTGCAGCAGCAGGCGGGTGAGGCGTGCCACCAGTTGCCAGGTTTTACCGGTGCCGGCCGAGGCCAGCACGCTGAAGCTGCGGTCGGGGCGGGTGGCGAGCGGGGTGTCAGACATCGTCGTGCACCCACATGTCACGCCGGCAAATACCGCTGAACTCGCAGTAGCCGCACACATTTTTATCACCCCAGGCAGGCAGGGCAGCCTGTTGTTGCAGGTCTTTGTGCAGCTGTAGCAGGCGCTGCTCGATGGCGGGCAGCAGCTGTTGCAGTTCCTCGTCACCGGCACAGGTGTGTTGCTTTGCCTGGTCCCTGCCGATTTCCAGGTAGTCCAGCTGTGTAACGGGTGCCTCCAGCATCAGCGCGTAACTCGACAGTTGCACGGCTTCGCCGGCCAGCACCGCATCGCGCGCGGGTGGCTTGCCGGTCTTGTAGTCGACCACCGCCATGCCGCCGGCGCGCTGGTCGACGCGGTCGATACGGCCGTGGATATTCAGCCCTGCTTCCAGCGCCCGTTCCGCCTTGAGTTCGACGCTGCGCAACTGCCAGTCGCGCTGGCGCTGGATCTCCCAGTCCAGGTAGTCAGGCAGTACGCCGCGCCATTGTTGCAGCCAGCTGCGTGCCTGGAAGTTGTCCTTGATGGCGTCTTTGAACACCACATCGCTGATGCGCGTCAGCAATGCCAGTGCCGCGTCGCGTTGACTGTCATCGAGCGGCCCGGACCAGGGGCCGGGCAGCCAGTCCACATCGCTGTGGAAGGCCTGCACGATGCGGTGCACCAGTGCACCGTAATCACTTTTGCTGAGTGCTTCGCTGATTTCCTCACGCGGTTTGAGTTTCAGCGCATCCGCGGCGAAGTAACGGTAAGGGCAGTCGATCAGGCGCTGGTGGGTGTAGGCGGTCCAGCTTGCCGGTTGCAGCGCGGCGGGCGCGGGCGGGGCCGGGCGGGTTTCCCCGTCGGGCAGGCGTGCGGTATCCGGCGAGGCGGGCTGCGCCTGGGGGTGCACGACCAGCCGGTGCAGTTCAGTATCCTCCAGGCTTTGCTGCCAGGCGCTGTGGTAGAACACGTCCAGCAGTTCCAGCCACGGGCTGATGGCGACCGGTTCACCGTCCTGTTCAGCATGCCGGGTGAGCAGCACCTGCTGTGCACCATGCAGCACGCGGCAGAAATGGTGCAGCTTACGGGCCACGTTCTGCGACCAGGTGGGCAGGCCCAGCTGGGCACGCACACGCTGGTTGAAGAAGGTATGCGCCGGTGGCGGGCCCGGCAGGTGTCCGCGGCTGCAACCGGCGACGATGCTGGCGGCAAAGCGTTGCAGCCGGCTCTGTTCCAGGGTCAGCAGGCACACCGGGCTGTTGGAGGGCGGCAGGCGGAAACTGGTCTGTTCCAGGTTGCGCCCCAGCCAGTTGCGGAACTCGCTCCACGCCAGTGGCACGTCGGAGTAGCCGGCGGCCTGTTGCAGCTCGTCGAGCACGTCCAGCAGGCGCTGCCCGGCGGCATCTTCGGCCAGGCAGGGCAGGGCGCCGAGTTCGTGCAGGCTGTCGTGCAGGGCGGTGAGATAGCTGCCTGCCGTGTGCGTGCCTTCCAGCAGGGGGACGAGCGGGGCGGCGGCGTGGTCGAGCCGGTTCAGCATCTGTTGCAGGGCGCGCTGCATCGGTTCCGACCAGTCCGGCAGGCGCGCACTGCGCCGTTCCAGGTGATGGCGGTAACGCGCCAGGCCGCGCGCAATGTTCTCGTGCAGGATGATGTCCTGTTCCAGACGGCGCACCTGGGCGAGGTGTTCGATACGTTCGCTGAAGCTGATAAAGGGCGATTTCAGCACGTCCAGCAGCGGGCCACAGGCGAAATCTTCCTCGACACTTTCCAGCCAGCGTTCCAGCATGGCCGCGGCACTGGTGGTGGACAGCGCCCAGCCGCCGGTGTCATCGAGCTCAATGTGCGAGGCTTCCAGCATGGCGCGTACCCGGCGCGCCAGGCGCCGGTCTTCGGTGATGATCGCGATGGGCCGGACATCGTCCAGCAGCCAGCGCCGCACCTGCAGGGCGATAGCCTGTGCCTCCTGCTCCGGGCTGTCGGCGCAGAATGTTTTCAGGCGCCGGCTGATGGTGTCCGCAGCGTGGCGGGCGGCGAAATCGCGGGCGCGTTGTTGCAGGTTGCCGGCCGGGTCGTCGAACAGGGTGGCGATGAAGTCGTCGAGCGGGTCGTTGTGGTCGTGTGTGGCCGGTGCGGCCG
>DRNU01000091.1 GCA_011374975.1 Gammaproteobacteria bacterium
ATGGACCCGGACTCCAGCGAGTACGGCATGTTCGTGCGCTTCGAAGTCCCGCCTGAAGAAGGTTGCTTCGATCCGCAGAACAAGCTGTGGTGGGACCGCGAACTGGACAAGCCGATTTCCACCCACACCCCCGGCGCAGATCCCTACTTGCTGGGCGAATTCAGACTCGATGACGGCACCCCGGTAAAACCGGCCTTCCAGTTGCTGATGGACCGGGTCAAGGAATACACCACCGAGTGGGCCTCCAGCATTACCGGTGTCCCGGAAGCCACTATCAAGCGCCTGGCGCATGAAATGGCCATTACCGCGCGCGATGAAAAAATCGAACTGCCGATCCCCTGGACCGACACCTGGGGCAACGAACACGAATCCGTGACCGGCAACCCGGTCGCCTTCCACGCCATGCGCGGGCTGGCCGCGCACTCCAACGGTTTCCAGACCATCCGTGCGCTGTCGATCCTGATGAGTATCCTCGGCACCATCGACCGGCCCGGCGGTTTCCGGCACAAGGCGCCGTTCCCGCGCCCGATCCCGCCCTGCGCCAAGACACCGAACGACCCGCGCGCGGTACGGCCCGACACGCCGCTGGACGGCATGCCACTGGGCTGGCCCGCCGACCCCGACGACCTGTTCGTCAACGACGACGGCAGCCCGGTGCGCATCGACAAGGCCTTCTCCTGGGAATACCCCCTGTCGGTGCACGGCCTGATGCACAACGCCATCACCAATGCCTGGCGCGGCGACCCCTACAAAATCGACACGCTGCTGATCTTCATGGCCAACATGGCCTGGAACTCGTCGATGAACACCTCCGAAGTGCGCAAGATGCTCAACGACAAGGACGAGGACGGCCAGTACAAGATCCCGTTCCTGATCGTGGCCGATGCCTTCCAGTCGGAGATGACCGCCTATGCCGACCTGATCCTGCCCGATACGACGTACCTGGAACGGCATGACTGCATGTCCATGCTGGACCGCCCGATTTCGGAGTACGACGGCCCGGTGGATTCGGTGCGCATTCCCGTGGTACCGCCCAAGGGTGACTGCAAGCCTTTCCAGGAAGTCATTATTGAACTGGGCTCGCGCCTGAAACTGCCGGCCTTTACCCGGGCCGACGGCAGCCGCAAGTTCCGCGACTACCCGGACTTTGTCATCAACTACGAAACCACGCCGGGTTCCGGCATCGGTTTCCTGGCCGGCTGGCGCGGCAAAGGCGGCGAGAAATTCATGAAAGGCGAGCCGAACCCCAAACAGTGGGAGATGTACGAAAAGAACAACTGTGTGTTCCAGTATGAACTGCCCAAGTCCTACCAGTACATGCGCAACTGGAACCAGGGTTACCTGGAATGGTCGAAGCGACACAGCCTGACGCGCTTCGTGGAACCGATCAACATTCACATCTACTCGGAAGTGCTGCAGAAGTTCCGCCTCGCCGCGCAGGGAAAATCAGACGGCAAGCAGCCGCCGGATCACCTGCGCAAGCGCATCGAAACACACTTCGACCCGCTGCCGTTCTATTCACAGCCGCTGGAAGCGGAAGCCTCCGACCTGCACAAGTACCCGCTCAACGCCATCACCCAGCGGCCGATGGCGATGTACCATTCATGGGATTCGCAGAACGCCTGGCTGCGACAGATTCACACCTGGAACTTCCTGCATGTGAACTCAAAAACCGCGCGCGAGGCAGGTATCGAGGACGGCGGCTGGATGTGGGTGGAATCCATGCATGGCAAGGTCCGTTGCCTGTGCCGCTATTCAGAAACTGTCGAACCCGGCACGGTGTGGACCTGGAATGCCGTCGGCAAGGCCTCGGGTGCCTGGGGACTGGACGGTGATGCCAACGAATCGCAGCAGGGCTTCCTGCTGAACCACGTGATCAGTGAAGAATTGCCACCGGGCGATAACGGCGAGCGCTACTCCAACTCCGACCCGATCACCGGCCAGGCCGGCTGGTACGATGTACACGTGCGCATCTACCCGGCCGGTGCCGACGAACCGAAAGTCACATCCCCGCAGTTCAAAACCCTGCACCCCGTTCCCGGACAGGCACAGGAAAAGAAACGCGGCCGCTGGCTGACTTACTTCGCCGGCCGGAAATAATTCAAGGGAAGACCTGAATGTCACAATTAGCTTTAGTCATCGATCTTAATGTCTGCGTGGGCTGTCATGCCTGTGTGACCAGTTGCAAGGAGTGGAACACATCCGGCACCGCGGGTTACATGGCGGACATGAACCCGTTCAGTAAAGATCCGACCGGCACCTTCTTCAACCGTGTGCAGAGTTTCGAAATCGGTGAATTCCCGAACGCGGAAACGGTGCACTTCCCCAAGAGCTGCCTGCACTGCGAGGATCCACCCTGTGTGCCGGTGTGCCCGACCGGCGCCAGTTACAAGCGCGAGGAAGACGGTATCGTGCTGGTGGACTATGACAAGTGCATCGGCTGCAAGTACTGCTCGTGGTCCTGCCCTTACGGCGTGCGCGAGCTCGATGAACACCAGAAGGTGATGAAGAAATGCACGCTGTGCGTGGACCGCATCTACGACCAGGCGCTGCCGGAGAATGAACGCAAGCCGGCCTGTGTCATGGCCTGCCCGACCAACGCGCGGCTGTTCGGCGATGTCAACGACCCGGACTCCGAGGCGGCCATCGCCATCCGCGAACGCGGCGGTTACCAGTTGATGCCTGAATGGGGCACCAAACCGGCCAACCACTACCTGCCGCGCCGCAAGACCCGTATCACCATCCACGAAGACGAACTCGTGCGCGTCGACAACCCGCTGCGCAAGGAGCGTCAGCTGCCCATGCCGGACAGCGACGCACCGACACTCGACGACGTCACTTCGTGGTAACAGGAGTCAAGGCATGCATCCCGCTTTTTCAGTAATTTTTCTCACCACCCTGATCGGCGTCGGCCAGGGACTGTTCCTGGCGCTGTACACCGGCCAGTTGTACTCGGTCGTCAAGGTGTTGCCGGTCGAGGAAGCCACAGACTTCTACGGCATAGGCATTCTGATTGCGCTGGCTTTTCTCGGTGCCGGCCTGCTCAGTTCTTTCTTCCACCTCGGCCACCCGGAACGCGCCTGGCGTTCGGCGGCATGCTGGCGCACTTCATGGTTGTCGCGTGAAGTCATTGCACTGCCGGCCTTCATGGGCATGGCAGCCCTGTACGGCCTGATCCACCACCTGGACTGGAACCCGGTGCTGTACACGTTCCGCGAAACCTTTGTGGTCGACCTGTCACTGCTGGTCGGCGCCTTTGCCACGCTGCTGGCGTTCACACTGTTCCTGTGCACCGGCATGATCTATGGCTGCATCAAGTTCCTGCAGGAGTGGGCCACGCCGCTGACAGTGGTGAACTACACGCTGCTGGGTTCCGCTTCCGGCTTTATGCTGGCTACCGCGTACGCCGCCTGGCAGGGTTCCGAAATGACACAGTTCTATGGTGGCTGGGCGGTGATCCTCACGCTGCTTGCTTTCCTGACCCGCGTGTCGAGCCTGATCCGTAATGCGCGCATCAAGCACCGCTCCACGCTGCAAACCGCCATCGGCATCCGGCATGCGCGTATCGAGCAAAAATCGCAGGGCTTCATGTCCGGTTCGTTCAACACCCGTGAATTTTTTCATGGCGCACCGCAGGCCGTGTTCAGTGCCGTCAAGTGGCTGTTCCTGATCACCGTGTTCCCGGTACCGCTGGTACTGATGTCACTGGGACTCGTGCTGGGAGTGGAGGCCATGGCCATCTACGCACTGGCTTTTGTAATCCAGTATCTCGGCTTACTGGCCGAGCGCTGGTTTTTCTTTGCCCAGGCGAATCACCCGCAGAACCTGTATTACCAGACTGTGTAGCGCCCCGGGTATCCGCTGATCAAGCACTGATAGCTCTCTCGCCAAGGCGCAAAGATGCCAAGAAAAAACGCGTATAATTCTGTTTTATAACTCTGCGATCTTTGCGCCTTGGCGAGAGCACATTCTTTTGGAAGCCAGGCCGGGAGGATTAACGCAACTACAGATTCTGTCGGCCCAGGGTGAAAAAGAAAGTCGCCCCGCGCCCCACTTCCGCGTCTGCCCAGACGCGGCCGTTATGGCGTTCAACGATGCGCTGCACGGTTGCCAGCCCGATGCCGGTACCCTCGAATTCGTCGGCCCGGTGCAGGCGCTGGAATATACCGAACAGTTTGTCCGAGTAGAGCATATCGAACCCCGCACCGTTGTCTTTCACGAAATAGACCCGCTCACCATTTTGTTCCAGCATGCCTATTTCAATGCAGGCCTGCTCCTTCTCACCGGTATATTTCCAGGCGTTGCCGATCAGGTTTTCCAGTACCACCACGAGCAGGGTACTGTCACCTGCAACCCGCATACCCGGCGCCACCTGTACCTCCACCCGGTGACCGGGTTGTGCTTCCTGCAAGCGTTCGACAACGGCTGCAGCCTGTTGGCTCAGGTCTATCTCCGACCATTGCAGCTCACCCCGGGTTACCCGTGAAAGTTGCAGGATGTCATCGATCAGTTCTCCCATGTGCTGGCTGGCGGCGCGCACCCGGCGCAGGTAATCCCTGCCCGCTTCACCAACCGCTTCCGCGCAGTCTTCTTCCAGCGCGTGGGAAAAACCGTCGATGGCGCGCAGCGGCGCACGCAGGTCATGGGATACCGAGTAGGCAAACGCCTCCAGCTCCCGGTTAGCCGCTTCCAGTTCACGGGTTCGCTCCGAAACCAGTTCTTCGAGGTGGTCACGGTGGATGCGCAGTTCACTCTCGATCTGCTGGCGTTCGAACTCTGTACCGGCACGCGCGGCAAAGATTTCCATCACCGGCTGCTTTTTCACGACCTCCTGCATGGGGTTGCTGTCCAGCACCGCGATCAGGCCGACCGGCTCACCGCTGCTATCGAACAGCGGTGTCCCGATATAGCTGTCTACGCCCATATCGGCCAGCAGCTGGTCATCGGGAAACTGCTGCTGCACACCCGTGCGGAACGAGCAGGTACGCTGCCCTTTCAACACACCGGAGCACGGTGTTCCCGGCAGGGAGTAGCTGAAGTTGGCGACAACTCTGCCATGGGCACAGGCTGCGTAGGTCTTTACCAGGTTCGGATCTTTATTATCCAGCAACCCGACAAAGGCGTAGTCGGCATCAAAGAACTGTGCAATTTTAAGCACCAGCTGACTGAAAAACTCACCGCCGGTCGTGACTGAAACACCGGTAGCGATATGCCGGATGGCAGACTCGGTGTTTTTCTGCTCGCTGATATCGGTGATGGTTCCCACGTAACCGATCACCTCGCCCTGGCTGTTCTGCTCGGCCGTGGCCTGTACCAGCAACCAGCTGACGCTGCCGTCCGGACGCTGAAACCGGCACTCCGTGTAAAACGGGATCTGCATCTCGGCCGCCTGGTACCACTCGGCAAACACCCGCTTGCGATCTTCGGGATGCAGTGCTGCCGACCAGCCTTCGCCCAGCGCCTGCTCGGGGCGCATGTCGGCTATCTGGCACCAGCGTTCATTGGTATAGATACAGTTACCCGTAACATCGGTACGGAAAATACCCACCGGGGCGATACGGGCCAGTGCATGGTAACGCCGCTCGCTTTCCAGAACGGCCTGCTCCGCCTCACGGCGTTCGGTAATATCGAGGATGATGGCGATATACAGGGGTGGTGTTTCTTCGGCGGCAAACTGCAGCCGAACTTCCACCGGGTAGCGGCTGCCGTCCTTGCGCTGGTGCCAGGTTTCGAAAACAACCCGGTCCTGGCGCCCCTCACGCAGCGGCTCCAGCATGGCCTCGAACTCGGTTGCATTGATTTCGGGCTTGATGTCGACAGCGGTCAGCTGCCGCATTTCCTGCATGTTGTAACCGAGGTTCTGCAAGGCACCTCGAGAAACCTGGAGAAAATTCAGGCTGTCGGCCGCAAACAGGTAGATCTCGTCAAACGAGTTTTCAAGTATGCGCCCCCAGCGACTGGCCAGAGCATCACCTACCACCGCATCTCCGATTTGGCCGGATACCATCCATTTCTCTCCCGTCTTGAGCCTGTGAACGTTATTTTATTATCAATATATGGCGCAAATTCCGACCATGCCCGTCCCTGGTTAAAGAGTAATAGCACAAAAACCGGCCGATTTCTCATCCAGGGCCGCAACAGCGCCTTGATCCGGGTCAAGCCAATACCCTGCAAAAGGCTGTATTGTTCAGCACTCTGACCTGGACTATGCTCACACCGTGCAGCAACTGATTGATCCATTTGGCCGTCCCATCGAATACGTGCGCCTGTCCGTCACGGACCGTTGCGACCTGCGTTGTAACTATTGCATGCCTAAAGGCTTCAGGGATTTCGAGGAACCGGAGCAATGGCTGGATTTCACCGAGATCGAGCGTGTCATCGGCGCTTTCGGACGTCTCGGCGTTACCCGCATCCGCCTCACCGGCGGCGAACCGCTGGTGCGCCACAATATCCCCGAACTGGCGTCACGCCTTGCCGCACTGCCGAACATTGAAGATCTCTCGCTGAGCACCAACGCAACGCGTCTCGACAAACATGCGCAGGCCCTGCGTCAGGCCGGCATATCGCGCATCAATGTCAGCCTCGACAGCCTGCGCCCCGAACGCTTCAGGGAAATCACCCAGGGCCGGCTGGAAAAGGTACTGTCCGGTTTGATGGCCGCCAGGGATGCCGGCTTTGCCCCGATCAAGATCAACATGGTGGTGATGGCCGGTGTAAATGACGACGAAGTCGAGGACATGGTCGAATTCTGCATCGAACACGGTTTCACACTGCGCTTTATCGAAACCATGCCGATGGGCAGCACCGGCGCCAGCGCCGGCCGGCAATATGTGAACCTGCAGGATGTGCGCAGGCAGCTGGCGCGACGCTTCGAACTGATTCCCGGTGTCATGCACGGCGGTGGCCCGGCGCGCTATGTGCGGATTGCCGGCACCGAGCTGCGCATCGGATTTATTACCCCGATATCACAACACTTCTGCGACACCTGCAACCGGGTGCGGCTGACCGCCGACGGCACGATCTACCTGTGCCTGGGCCAGAATGACAAGCTGGAACTGCGCCCGCTGCTGCGTGCCGGTGCCGGCGATCACGACCTGGAACAGGCCATCCTCGCTGCCATCGCACGCAAACCCGAGCGCCACGAGTTCAGTGAAAAGCCGGAGCAGGTCGTGCGCTTCATGTCCATGACCGGCGGCTGAAGCGCGCCGGGCCCCGGCGCAGTCTCAATGGCTGCCCACCACCGCTGACGGATCCACCTCGCGCATGTCCGGCAGTTCGTGCGCAATGCCCTTGTGGCAATCGATACAGGTCTTGCCTTCTTCCAGGCCCTGCGAATGCTGCGCTACCGCACGCCGGCCCTGCTCGGCAAAGTCCATGTAATCATAGTTGTGGCAGTTACGGCACTCACGCGAGTCGGTCTTTTTCATGGCCCGCCACACGTTTTTGGCAAGCTTCAGACGATGCTCCTGGAATTTCTCACGGGTATCGATGGTGCCCAGCGCCTTGTGCAACAGCTCATTGGTCGCCTGGATCTTGCGCACCACCTTGTGGTTCCATTCCTTCGGCACGTGGCAATCCGGGCAGGTGGCGCGCACGCCGGTGCGGTTCGAGTAATGAATGGTGTCCTTGTATTCCTGGTACACGTTATCGTTCATTTCGTGGCAGGAAATACAGAACTCTTCGTTATTGGTCATCTCCATTGCGGTATTGAAGCCGCCCCAGAAAACGATACCCATTACGAAACCGGCAACCAGCAATGTACCCACTGAATACTTGACCGACGGGCGCCTGAGCGCACCCACAAGCCCACACATGAAACCCTTGCACTGGTTCGAGTTGCTATCTGTCATAACGAATCCTGTTCGCAGTGGTGATGACTATTCGGCGGAAATTGCCGTAACCGGTTTGAACGTGTTCTCGACCAGAGGCTGTGCTCCTGCCTGTGGCACATGACACTGCGTGCAGAAGTAACGCCGTGCCGACACGTTGGCCATAACATTCTTGTCACGGTCCTCGAAATGCGTCTGGCTGATCTTGGTGGCACCGGCCTCGCGGTAGTGTTTCCAGCTGTGGCAGCTCAGGCACTTGTTGGAATTCAGATCAATGCGGTAGCCCTTGATCTTGTGCGGAATAAGTGGCGGCTGCTGCACATAGTCGCGCGCAATAGGTTCGCCATCCTTTGCGAACCGCTTGGGTTCCGGCGGCTGGGAATCTTCCTGCAAGTCAGAATGCCCGCGCAGCGAACGCACGTCCGCGGCCTGCGCCAGTCCGGCTGCACCCAATATTATCAACGCCATTGACAGTTTCTTGATCATCGCAAAGCCTCCGCTCCGGGGGAATGATGTACAGTTTTTTCAGGGGTGTCCGTGCGGTCGCCGAAACGGCTGCCGAAACGAAACACGTCTTTTGCGCAGACGTCGATACAACGCCCGCAATTGGTACAGTTGGCCGAGGTAATCACCGGGCCAATGCCTTTATCCGCGCCTTTCAGTGCCGGGCGTATTACGCGCGGCTCCGGACAGACCAGGAAACAGTCCATGCAGTCATCGCACTGCGCCCGCCGGTCGGCACGCACCCGCAACGGGCTGCGCAGCGCCAGCAGGCTGTAGAAGGCGCCGACCGGGCACAGGTGGCCGCACCAGGCGCGGCGACTCACCAGCAGGTCGAGCAAAAATATCCCCAGCACCAGCAGCCAGGTCAGGCCCATGCCGAAAATCAGGCCACGCTGCAGCATGGACACCGGGTTGACGAATTCCCATACCAGCGTGCCGGTGAACAGGGCCAGCAGCAGGCTTGCCGCCAGTATCCAGTAGCGGGTGGTCGCCGAGAGACGCGCCGTGCCGGTGATGCCGAGCCGCTCGCGCAGCCAGTGGGCGGCGTCGGTCACCATGTTGACGGGACAGACCCACGAACAGTACACGCGGCCACCCACCAGCAGGTAGAAGGCCACGATAATCAGCGCACCGGTGATGGCTGCCATCTCCGGCACATGCCCGGTCAGCAGCGACTGCAACAGGATGTAGGGATCGGTGAGCGGCAACACGTCGAGTGTCAGACTGGCATTGAGGTTACCCTTGACCAGCCAGATGCCGAACCAGGGGCCGAGCAGAAACAGGCCCAGGATCGATAACTGGCTGAAACGCCGTGCCAGCAGCCATTTGTTGGCAGCCAGCCGGCCCTTGACGGCTACAGCTTCGGCACCGGGACGTTGCTCGCGCTTCATCGCCGCCCCTCCATGCCGCGGTTAAGGGTGTCCAGCGGATCGCTGGCGAACGGGGTCTTGCCGCTGTTTTCCTCGAAGATCAGGCCTTCACCTTCAAAGTCGTAGCGTTCGCCTTCCGGCAGGTTATAACGGTGTTCCTGGTCCGGCGTCACCAGGCTGCCGCCGGCTTTCTGTTTCTCTTTCCAGCCCCAGCGGTAGTGGTGGCCCAGCTCGCCTTTTGCCAGCCGCGCGGGCAGCACCTTGATGGCCGCCTCTTCCAGCACACAGGCTTTTTCACATTTGCCGCAGCCGGTACAGGCATCCGAATGCACCGTGGGGATAAACAGCGCATGTTTCCCGCTGCGCACGTTGTGCTGCATTTCCAGGGTAATGGCCTTGTCGATGGAAGGGCAGACGCGGTAACAGACATCGCAGCGCAGCCCCTGGAAATTGAGGCAGTTCTCTTCGTCGATAAGCACGGCCAGCCCCATGCGCGCGTCATCGATATCGGTCAACTCGTGGTCCAGTGCACCGGTCGGGCAGGCCTTGACGCAGGGGATGTCCTCGCACATTTCGCAGGGCACGTCGCGCGCCGTGAAATACGGCGTGCCGGTCGCCACCTCATCACCCAGCATGGCCAGGCTGAGGGTATCGTAAGGACAGTCGCGCACGCACAGGCCGCAGCGCACACAGGCGCCGAGAAACTGTGACTCATCCAGCGCACCCGGCGGCCGCAACGCCAGTGCCGGCAGTGAAGCCGCCTGGCGCGAATACAGGCCGACGCCCAGGCTGAGCAGCGCCACACCGCCGCCGGTCCGCGCCGTGTCGACGAGGAAACGTCGCCGCGACGCCGAAGCCGGTGTAGTGCGTTGTTTGCGTGCCGTGGCCGTCATCACTCCGCGTCCGTATGCCTCAGGCCTTGACCACCTTCACCGCACATTTCTTGTAGTCCGTTTCCTTGGACAGCGGATCGGTGGCATCCAGCGTTACCTTGTTGATCAGGCGGCTGGCGTCAAACCAGGGCACGAAGATCAGCCCGCGCGGCGGCCGGTTACGACCGCGGGTCTCGATGCGCGCTGCAATCTCGCCGCGCCGGCTGACGACTTTCGCCGCCAGGCCGCGCCGCAGGCCGCGCTCCTTGGCATCGTCCGGGTGCATGAAGATAACCGCATCCGGGAAGGCCCGGTACAGCTCCGGTACACGCCGTGTCATGGACCCCGAGTGCCAGTGTTCCAGCACGCGCCCGGTGCTGAGCCAGAGATCGTACTCGCCATCCGGGCTTTCCGCAGGCGGCTCGTAAGGCGCGGTGATAATATTGGCGCGACCGTCTTTCTTGCCATAGAAGGTCACTTCCTTGCCTTCTTCAACATAGGGGTCGTAACCCTCACGGTAACGCCACAGGGTTTCCTTGCCGTCGATCACCGGCCAGCGCAGACCACGCACCTTGTGGTAGACATCGAACGGCGCCTGTTCGTGGCCCTTTTTCGGCCCTTCCAGCTGGAAGCGGCGGTATTCCTCGAACAGCCCTTTCTGTACATAGAAACCGAAATCTTCCATTTCATGGTTGGTGTAGGCATTACCGGCTTCATCGGTTACCGTCTGTTTCGGGAATTTATCAACCTGGCCATTGGCAAACAAAACCTCGTACAGTGTTTTACCACGGTATTCCGGGTTCTTGTCCAGCAATTCGTCAGGCCAGGCATCCTCGGTCTTGAAGCGCTTGGAGAATTCCATCACCTGCCAGAGATCGGACTTCGCCTCGCCGGGTGCGATGACCTGCTCGCGCCAGAACTGGGTACGGCGCTCCGCGTTACCATAGGCGCCTTCTTTCTCGGTCCACATGGCGGTGGGCAGGATCAGGTCGGCTGCCATCGCTGTTACCGTGGGGTAGGGATCGGAGACCACGATAAAGTTGGCAGGGTTACGATAACCGGGCAGTGTTTCCTCGTTCATGTTGGCCGCGGCCTGCATGTTGTTGTTGCACTGCACCCAGTAGGCGTTCAGCTTGCCGTCTTTCAGCATGCGGTTCTGCAAGACCGCGTGGTAACCCTTCTTGCCGGGCAGCGTGCCGGCAGGCAGTTTCCAGATCTTCTCGGCGAAATCGCGGTGCGGTTTTTTGAACACGACGTAATCAGCCGGCAGGCGGTGGGCAAAGGTTCCGACTTCGCGCGCCGTGCCGCAGGCCGACGGCTGGCCGGTCAGGGAGAACGGGCCATTGCCCGGCTCGGAGATCTTGCCGGTCAGCAGGTGGATGTTGTAGATCAGGCCGTTGGCCCACACACCACGGGTGTGCTGGTTGAAGCCCATGGTCCAGAATGAAGTGATCTTGCGGTTGGGATCGGCATACAGTTTTGCCAGCCGCTCCAGGTTCTCTTTCGGCACACCGGACAGTTCCGAGGTATATTCCAGAGTGTAGGGCTTCACTGACTCGGCATACTCGTCAAAGCTGATCTTGCTCAGCTTGCCCTTGTTGGCATTCTTCGCCTGTTTCTGCAGCGGGTGCTCGGGGCGCAGGCCGTAACCGATATCGGTGGGCGTTTTGGTGAAATTGACGTGTTTGTCGACAAAGTCCTGGTTGTAGGCCTTGTGTTCGATAATGTAGTTGGCAATGTAATTGAGAATGGCCAGGTCGGTCTGCGGCACGAACACCATGTTGTTGTCGCCGAGATCGAAACAGCGGTGCTCGAAGGTCGACAGCACGTGCACCTCGCAACCTTCCCGCGTCAGGCGGGTATCGGTGAGGCGCGACCACAGGATGGGGTGCATCTCCGCCATGTTGGAACCCCACAGCACAAAGGCGTCGGCGTGTTCCAGGTCGTCATAGCAGCCCATCGGTTCGTCCGCACCGAAGGCCCGGATGAAAGCGCCCACCGCGGAAGCCATGCAGTGACGCGCATTGGGGTCGATGTTATTGGAGCGGAAGCCTGCCTTGTACAACTTGGAGGCTGCATAGCCTTCCCACACTGTCCACTGACCGGAGCCGAACATGCCGACGGTCGACACGATTTCTTCCGGTGGCTTGCCCTTGTTGCGCTCCTTGTCGTGCTTCAGTGCGGCCTTGAATTTCTCTTCCATAACATCAAAGGCGGTATCCCAGCTGACCGGGGTAAACTCACCTTCCTTGTCGTACTTGCCGTTGTGCATGCGCAGCAGCGGCTGGGTCAGGCGGTCCTTGCCGTACATGATTTTGGACAGGAAGTAGCCCTTGATACAGTTCAGGCCGCGATTGACCGGCGCGTCCGGGTCACCCTGGGTTGCCACCACGCGGCCGTCCTTGGTGCCGACCAGTACGCTGCAGCCGGTGCCGCAGAAACGGCACGGTGCCTTGTCCCAGCGAATGGTATCTTTGGATTTCGACAGCGCTTCGCTCACGCCGGGGATAGTGACACCCGCTGCAGCCGCGGTTGCCGCGACGGCATTGGTCTTGATGAATTCACGCCTGGTCAGTTTCATTGCTCGGCCTCCTGTTGACCCAAATCTTCAAACTGGTGATAGACCATCGATGCGGACAGCACACCCGGCACATCCTGCATGTGTACCAGCAGGTCCGCGATGTCCCGCTCGCCCTGCCTCTCAACTGTCACCACCAGTCGCCCGTCCTCGTTTGCACCGTGCACCTCGACACCGTCCAGCTGCGTCAGCGTCTGCCAGACGTCGTCGATGTGTTCGGGGAAAGTCCTTACCACTACACCACTGATATTCATGCTGTCTCCTCGCACCGAAGGGGCTGGATACGTAACGCCTGCACCGGGCACGGCGCATAACAGGCGCCACAGCCATTGCAGGTGGAAAGATCGATGTCGGGCAGAGCAACGCCGCCGATACGCGGACGCATACGGATGGCACGCGACTCGCAGGGATCGGCACAGGCCCGGCACTCGACACCGTGGTAGGCAATGCAGGTTTCTGCAGCGAGCGACACCTTGAGTGTCCAGGGCGCACGGCCCGGCGCTTTCCGGAGTGCTCCCGGGGTACAGGCGCCGCTGCATTCATCGCAAAACAGGCATTCGCCACGACTGAAATCAAGCTGCGGAAAACCACCCCTGCCTTTACCCAGGATACCCGTGGGACAGGCATCGATGCAGTCGCCGCAACGCGTGCAACGTGTCGTGAACAGGGCTTCCGCCAGCGCCCAGGGCGGGCGCAAGGGCGCGCTGCGCCCGGCAATGTCCCCGCGCAGGAACTGCATTCTGCTGATAGCTGTGTTCACAATAGGGCCGACATCAGTATATTAACTGGTGCCAATATATCTCCTGTGCGACGTTGCCAACCTTGATACATATCAAGTAAACGGAGGACGATTACCCGCCATGGCGTTTCGTGCCGGCAAACATCCCTGTCACTGGTTCAAGCCTAGCAGACTTTTCAGAATCATCACGAATCCCAGCAGTGCAAGGAAAACGGCAAACAGTTTCTTCAGCCGCAACGGGTCCAGATGGTGCGCCAGCCGTGCACCGAGCGGTGCACTGAGCACACTGAATAGACTAATGGCTATTACTGCCGGCCAGTACACATACCCGGTACTGCCCGCCGGCAGGCTTGCCTGCCCGTATCCCGCCAGCACGAACCCCAGCGCACCAACCAGCGCGATGGGCAAGCCGCAAGCCGCGGCAGTTCCCACGGCATGACGCATGGCAACGTTATGCCAGGCCAGCCAGGGCACGGTCAAAGTCCCGCCACCAATACCGAGCAGGGCGGAAACCACCCCGATCACGACACCGGCCATGGCATTCAGGACCCGGCCCGGCGTGCGCCGGTGCACGGCCGGCGGTCGCCCCAGCCCCATCTGCGCCGCGACCAGTAACTCAAAAATGCCGAACAGCGCTGCCAGCAGCACGCCACCCAGCCAGACCGCCAGCAGACCACCCAGCCAGGCGCCCAGCAGGATACCCGTCGACAGTTGCAACATCACCGGCCAGTTCACGGCACCGCGCCGGTGGTGGGCGCGCATCGATGACAGCGATGTAAATACAATCGTCGCCAGCGAGGTGCCCACGGCCAGCTGCATGACATGCGCCGCGGCAAAACCCTGCATGCCGTACAGCACGGCCAGGATCGGTACGATGATCAGCCCGCCGCCCACGCCGAGCAGGCCGGCCACCACCCCGGCAAACACACCCAGCACGGCATACGCTGTCCACAGGTAAAGAATATCCATGCCCGGCATTGTACCTTGCCGGCGAGTCTTCTATGGTGCAACGTATTGATGTGACAGGCGGGATACGACACAGGGACATGCACAGGCGGATTTCATGGCTGCTATTGGCGGCGCTGCTGCTGGCAGCACAACCCGGCTTCACAGACAGCACCGACCGGCAACGCGAGCAGTTCCTGCAGGCCGAGGCGGCGCTGAAAACCGGCGACAGCCACACCTTCAACCGGCTCAGCAAGCAGCTGGAAGACTACCCGCTGTACGCTTACCTCGAATACTGGCAACTGCGCCGCCGTCTCGGCCGGGCCAAACCCGACGAGATACAGGACTTCATCGACCGCTACGCAGAACAGCCGGTTGCGGAACGCCTGCGCACCAGCTGGCTGCACAAGCTGGGCAAACGCCGCGACTGGGACAATTACCTGCGCTTCTACCAGCCCCGCTCGTCCGTCACCCTGCAATGCTATGCCGTGCGTGCCCGGCTCGCCAAAGGTGAGCGCGAAGCCGCCCTGCAGGATGCGCTGCAATTGTGGCTGGTCGGCCACTCACAGCCCGATGCCTGCAACCCGGCCTTCGACCAGCTCTACGCCAGCCCGTTACTGACCAGCGCACGTATCTGGGAGCGCGTACGGCTGGCCTTCGCCAACCAGAAATCCAGCCTCGCCGTATTCCTGGCAAAACGCCTGTCGGCCGAGGACCGCAAGTGGGTAAAGCGCTGGCAGTATGCGCACCGTCGCCCCACATCCGCCCTGACCCGGGACTGGGCGAAACAGGACACGCCACTGGTGCGGGAAATCCTGGTGCATGCTCTGCAGCGCCTGGCGCGCCACAAACCGGAACAGGCCTGGAAACACTGGCAGCGGCTGGCCGCGACACATAAATTCAGCGCCGGACAGAAAGGCCAGGTGCTGCAGCGCATTGCCCTGCACGGCGCGCTGGGCGATCACCCGCAGGCCGCGTCGTGGCTGGCCGCGGTCCCCGCCAGTGCCGCCACGGCCGATATCCGCCAGTGGCGGGTCCGCACCGCCCTGGCCAACGCCGACTGGGACAGCGCCCTGCACTGGCTGGACGAGCTGACGCCAACCGAACGCCAGTCCGACACCTGGCGCTACTGGCGCGCCCGGGCGCTGGACGCCAGTGGCGCAGCCGGCGATGCCTTCACCGAGTACAACCGCCTCAGCGAGGAGCGCAGCTATTACGGCTTCCTGGCCGCTGACAAGCTGCAACGCAATTACCAGATGAATGATGCGCGGGTGGATTACGACAAGGCGCAACTCGACAGGGTCAGCCGGCTCGACGGTATCCTGCGCGCACGCGAGCTGTACCTGGCCGGCAAACGCACCGACGCACGGCGCGAATGGTTCCACAGCACCGCCTCGCTACCGCAATCCCAGTTAAAGCTGGCCGCCCTGCTGGCGCACCGCTGGGGCTGGCACGACCGCGCCATCCTCACCGCGGCACAGGCCGGCTACTGGTCCGACCTGACACTGCGCTTCCCGCTGCCGCACCGCGAGGCCATCTTCACCAACGCCTTCCTGTACGACCTGGACCCGGCGCTGATCTACGGCGTCATCCGCCAGGAAAGCGCCTTTATGGAAGATGCGCGTTCCCCGGTCGGCGCACTGGGCCTCATGCAGCTCATGCCCAGCACCGGCAAACAGACCGCTCGCGCCCTGAAAATCCGTTACCGCGGCCGGCAGGCGCTGTTGCACTCCGAACAGAATATCCGTCTCGGCAGCGCCTACCTGAACAAGCTGATGCGGCGTTTCAACGGCTCGCCGGTGCTGGCTGCCGCCGCCTACAATGCCGGGCCGCACCGCGTCAGCCGCTGGCTGCCCGACAGCGGGGATATGCCCGCCGGCCTGTGGGTGGAGCGCATCCCGTTCCGCGAAACGCGGCGCTATGTGCGGCGGGTGCTGGCCTACGCCAGCATCTTTGAATGGCGCCTGGAGCAGCCGGTAACACGGCTGTCACAGCGCATGCCGGTCATAAAGCAGCGCTACTGAAACCTTTGAGGTGGAAATTATTCCGCCATTTCAAGTACCCTGCCGGTCCGGGCAACACACACGAAGGACGATCATGAAAGCATTACGCATCTGTGTACTGGGCGGCACCGGCTTTATCGGCTCACACCTGGTACACCGGCTCGACAGACTGGGGCACTCGGTCACGGTGCTGACACGCCGCCCCGAGCGGCACCGTGAATTCCGCATCGGCTCCAGCGTGCGACTGCTCGCAGTAAACCCTTACGATGATAATGCCCTGCAAACGCTGTTCAGCGATACTGACTGCGTCATCAACCTGGTCGGTATCCTCAACCAGGCCGGTAAAAGCCGTTTCCAGCCCGCGCACGTCGACCTGCCGCGCAATATCGTCAAGGCCATGCGCGAGACAGGCGTCAGCCGGCTGCTGCACATGAGCGCACTCAATGCCGACGTCAACGAGACACACAGCCTCTACCTCAAATCCAGGGGCCAGGGCGAAGACCTGGTGCACCAGGCGCCCGGCCTCAACGTCACCAGCTTCCGGCCCTCGGTCGTGTTCGGCCCGGGCGACAGCTTCTTCAACCGCTTTGCCGGCCTGCTGAACATGGCGCCGGTATTGCCGCTGGCCTGCCCCGGCGCACGCTTCGCGCCGGTCTTCGTGGGCGACGTGGTCGAGGCTTTTGTGCGCGCACTCGGCGACAACAGCACCATTGGACGACGCCTCGAACTGTGCGGCCCGAAAACCTACACCCTGAAACAGCTGGTGGAATACACCGCGCAGGTCATCGAACGCAAGGCGCTGATCATCGGCCTGCCCGATTTTGCCTCGCGCATCCAGGGCCGCCTGCTCGGCCTGGTGCCCGGCAAGCCGTTTACCATCGACAACTACTACAGCCTGAAAAAAGACAGTGTGTGCAGCGAGTCCGCACTGACCGGCCTTGGCATCACGGCCCATTCTGTCGAGGCTGTGGTCCCCGCCTACCTCGGCAAACGCAGCACACGCGCCCAGTACTACCGCTACCGGACCCTGGCACGCCGCTCCTGATGGAGATCTACCGGGTCGGCGGCGCGGTACGCGACAAACTGCTCAAGCTGCCGGTCACGGAACAGGACTGGGTCGTGGTCGGCGCCTCGCCGCAGCAGATGCTCGAGCTCGGCTACAAACAGGTCGGCAAGGACTTCCCGGTGTTCCTGCACCCGGAAACCGGTGAGGAATATGCCCTGGCGCGCACTGAGCGCAAGACCGGCCCCGGCTACACGGGTTTCAGCTTCCACGCCAGCCCCGACGTGACGCTGGAACAGGACCTGCAACGCCGTGACCTCACTATCAATGCCATGGCCGAGGCCGCTGACGGCACCCTCATCGACCCCTGTCACGGCCAGGACGACCTGCGCGAGGGACTGCTGCGCCACGTCAGTCCCGCCTTCGTCGAAGACCCGGTGCGTATCCTGCGCGTGGCCCGCTTTGCCGCACGCTTCGCACATTACGGGTTCAAGGTTGCACATGACACCAATGCCCTGATGCGCGAAATGGTCGCCAACGGCGAAGTCGACCACCTGGTCCCGGAACGCGTGTGGGCCGAACTGGTCAAGGCGCTGGGCACCGATGCGCCGCACCGGTTCTTTACCGTGCTGCGCGGCTGCGGCGCGCTGGCCGTCCTGTTCCCGGAAATAGACCGTGAATTCGATGACGACCGGCAGGCGCATAACGGTCAGTCACTGCCGGCGGCCCTTGAGGCGCTGAAAAACAGCGTGGCACACAGCGATGACCCGCGGGTCCGGTTCGGCGTACTTATCAGTTCGCTGGGCACCGGTCTCGATACAAACAGCCGCTACAACCAGGCCGAGGACCTGTGCCAGCGCTACCGCATCCCCAACGACTACACCCGGCTCGCGCTGGCCGCCATCAGGCTGGAATGCCATGCCCGCGGCAGCACGCCGGAAAACGCCCTGCAACTGATGGAGTCCGGCGGCGCGTTTAAAAAGACCGGTTTCTGGCAGCGACTGCTGTCTGTCTACCTGATCACCGGCATACTCGACAAGCCGCGCGCCGACCTGCTCACAGCACTGGCAACAAAAGCCGGCGCAGTCAGCGCCGCACAACTTGAAGACCAGAGCCTGCGCGGGCCGGCCATAGGCGAGGCCATACGCGCCCGCAGGCTGCGTATCATTGCTGATGCAAAACTGGACCCCGAACACTAGTAGTCGTACAGTCAGGCCATGAAAAAGAGCAAAGACAGTTCCGCCAGACTGACATCCTGGGGCAACAGCCTGCTAAACAAGTTGTCTTCGATAACGCGCAACAGGCGCAAGCGCGACGCCAGTAAACGCCGGCGGAAAAGCAGCCGGAAGGAAGTTGACCGGGAACTGGGGGAGAACTGAATCACATCCTGCATAATTCGTCAGGAACAGGGGAACCAATAGCGAAAATCACGGTCGCCCCGGCTGTATTCTTTAGCTCAGCATCACCTCGTCTCGGCCGCTATAACTGTTATCCCTGCCACTTCCGGAGGCAACATCATGTGCAGCACACCCCGAGGTTCCGGCAAGTCACGACCGATCGAGCGTTTCCGCGATGAAACAGATTATTCCTCGTACTCGGCAATGCTCAGACGGGCATCACGGCGCATGGACAGCATCGACCAGCAACGCGAAGAACAGCGCGAGCAGCAAGACAGCGACACGGAAGACACCGGCACCTAGTTACAGAAACAGCGCGAACAACACGACGCCCAGTATGAAGCGGTAGATCACGAACGGCAGCATGCCGATACGATCCAGCAGCTTCAGGAAGTAATGGATACAGGCGTAGGCACTGAGCGCGGACACCACCACGCCGGTCAGCATCGGCACCCAGTCCACCACATCCCCTGCAATCAGCAGATTACGGGTTTCATACCCGGCCGCCATCACGATGGCCGGCACCGACAACAGGAAGGAAAAACGCGCCGCGGCCTTGCGGTCCAGGCCCACCAGCAGACCGGCCGTGATAGTGGCACCGGAACGCGAGGTACCGGGAATCAGTGCCAGCGCCTGGGCAAAAGCAATGATAGCAACGCGCCCCGCAGTGAGCCGGTATTCACACCGCGTCTGCGGCCCCTTGATATCGGCATACCAGAGCAGGCCACCGAACAGGATGGTAGTGGTGGCGATGACCAGCGGCGAACGCAGACTGGTTTCGACAACGTCGTGGAACATCAACCCGAAAAAACCCAGCGGGATCGTGCCGAGCAGCACTGCCCAGGCCAGCTTCGCCTCTTCATCGGGATAGCGCGAGCCGAGCGAACGGAACCAGGACGATGCCATGCCCGCCAGCTCGGTGCGGAAGTAGACAACCACTGCCGTCAGGGTACCGAAGTGAACCGCCACGTCGAAAGCCAGACCCTGGTCTTCCCAGTCCGACACCAGCGGCACCAGGATCAGGTGCGCGGAGCTTGAGACCGGCAGGAACTCGGTAAGTCCCTGCACCAGGGCCAGTATAAATGCGTGAAAAATATCCATATAACCTTTTTATTCTATAAACGACTGCGCAGATCCCGTGCCGAGAATCCTTTGACATCATCGGGCACATCGCGCACAAAACCGATGGCCTTGAAGCGTTCGCCCATCTCGCCCGGCAACAACAGGCGCTTGGCCTCATTGCTCAGTTGCAGGAAGCGCCGCGCATCATCCGGATCGCCTTCCGCCAGCAGCCGGTCGATACCGCAGCCCACCAGGAACTGCGCCTGGCTGGTGTAGCCTTTCAGCTGCATCCCGCCATCGCTGGCTGCTTCTGCAATAGCGGTGAAATCCACGAATGCTGTAATGTCCTGCAGGCCCGGGTAAAAATACGGGTCATTGTGCGCGTTGTGCCGGTAGTGACAGATCAGGGTGCCGGTGTTGCGTTGCGGATGATAATACTCGGCGCGCCCGTAACCATAATCGATCATCAACAGCAGGCCCTGTGCCAGGCAATCGGCCAGGCTGCCGATCCAGGCCGGCAGGCTCGGGCAATACTCGGAGCTGTAACCCTTGCTCCAGCCGGCACCCTGCGCCAGTATCTGCACACGCGCCTGGAAATCCGCATTACCCGGGGACTCACAATCCGACAGCCTGTCATCCTGCCACGCCACGCCGATTTCCGTCACCCGCGCATCGGACCAGCAAAAGCGTTTAACCGGCAGTGCGTCGGCGACCTCGTTGCCGAAGATCACGCCGCTGACCGGTTGTGCCGGCAATTCTGTCAGCCATTCCATCCGCCCCGCCAGTTCCGGTATGCGCCGGGCCAGGGTGTCTTCCTGCATGGCGCGCATGGCGGCGCTGCGTTCCAGGATGTAATAGCGTTCCGGCAGGCAATCGAGGCGTTGCAACTCACTCAGCAGGTCTGCCGCCAGCACACCGCTGCCGGCGCCGAGTTCCAGTACCACACCTTGTGACAGGGTAGTCAGCACGGAAGCAATGCACTGCGCCAGGCAGCGACCGAACAGGCCGCCGGATTCCGGCGCCGTCACGAAATCGCCCTGCTCGCCGAACGGCGTCAGGCCGTTGCTGTAATAACCCAGGCCCGGTTCGTAGAGCGCCGCGGCCATAAATTCATCAAATGGCAGGCAGTCGCCGTGCTGTGTAATGCGGGTGCGCAGTTTTTCCAGCAGCGCACTGCTGACCGCGCAGGCTTCAGCACCGGGAAGCGGCAGTTCAGGCATACCGGCTGCCGGTTATTTTTCAACCGGCCACATGGGCTGGGCGGTCGGATCGAACTGGTCCCAGAGCATGCCGAATGTGAAGCCCGTAACCGGGTGTTTCAGTTCCCCGGCGATCTCCGCCAGCGGTTGCAGCACAAAAGCATAGTCCAGGATTTCCGGGCGCGGCAGCTTCAGCCCCGGTTCGTCCAGAATGGTATCGCCGTACAGCAGCAGGTCGAGATCGAGGCTGCGGCTGCTGAACTTGCCGCCACTGCGATCACGGCCATGCGCGTCTTCAATACGGTCAAACGTGGCCGCGACCTGCTGCGGCGACTGGTCGGTCTCGAACGCCACCACCAGGTTATAGAACGGGTTGCCATCGAACCCGACCGCCTGGGTTTCAAAAATCCGCGACTGCTCCAGCTCACCGTACTCGTCACGCAAGGCGGCCAGTGCCGACTCGACATTGCGTTCGCGATCGATATTACTTCCGACACTGACATACACCTTCACCATGCGCTCAACTCCGTGTACCACGTTCAATAATCACACCCACTCCCTGGGCACCA
>DRNU01000092.1 GCA_011374975.1 Gammaproteobacteria bacterium
AGCAACGGCGTATCGCCGGACAGCTCCGGAAACGGCAGCGGTAGCTCGGACTGAGTGGGGGGATTCCGTTCGGTCATGGTTCCTTGTTCGGCCGGGATTGCTCGAAGTAAAGCCGGAATGGGCTTCGGCTTCTAAGCATAGTCCAGAATCCGAGAATTAAAAGGAGATTTTTCCTATTTGTTCTCAGGGCGAAACAGGCCCAGTCCGAAATGGCACGCGTATCCCAGTGCCAGTGGCTCTTGCGGGCTTTTGTCGAAATGCAGGCGTAACAGATGGCCGCGTTGGTCGGCCGGATTGTTCGGTTTGCGCCTTCGGAAACGATGGAAGTCCAGGTTGCGGATGTGTTTTCCACGAATCTCCAGGCTGGGGAGTATCTCCAGTCGGGTTGGCTCGGAAATGCCTCGTAGCTTGCATTCCTTTTGGAGAAAGCCGAGCAGTTGGGTATCCAACGGTCGGTTTTTCTTGGTGTGCCAAGGCGCCAGGTAAGGTGTGGCGCTGATCCAGGTATTCGTGCCCGGATCGATCAGCGAGGTATCGTGGAAAAGCTCGGCTGAACCCATGGCTTCCAGCAGTATTTTGTATTCGACACCTTTTCGATGTTCCCAGAGCTTTCCCAGGCGGCGCAGGGCCTTTTGCGCGTTGCTGGAGAACCCCCCCGGGGCATGCACGATGATGTGATCGATCAGGCCATCCGCATCGGCATCTTCCGGCAGATAGAACGCGTGTTTGTGACGATTCTTGTCGGGCAGGTTATGACCGGACAATTCCGTTGGGACTTGATCGCCGAACAACTCGCCCGCGCGGTTGATCATGGCGCGGCGAAACAGTTCGCCAATGCGCAGGCTGTCTTCGATGCGCGGCAGCGGCTTGCCTTGAAGGATGAAGCGGGCTGTAGTGGCGGGTGTCGCTTTGTTGCTGGGTGGGGTAAAGCTGACTCGCAGGCAGTCGATGGGGCGTTGGTAGCTGACATCGCGGGATGCCGGTGGCCGGCTCCAGCCGCTTTTCTGATAGTCGGCGGTGTCCAGCGACAGGGCTTCGACGAGTGTTTCCGGCAGGGTTTTCAATAGCCGCTTTTTCACCGCGCCCTTGGCCGATTGCGCATGATCGTCGATCAGGCGTTGGCGTAGCAGGGTATGCCGAGCGGCCGGCAAGGGCGCGAGGAGTTGGATGATTTCCTGGGGTTCGCCGTCGGCATTGATCGCCTCGTTGCCAGGACGACAGTTGATGGTCTGGTTTGCGGCCTCTGCTGCTGTGCTATCCAATCGGTATGCCTCTATCCAGCTTTCGGCGCGGCCCAGATAACCGAGCTTTGGTAGCAGTTCGTCCAGCAACGCATTCAGGTCGTCACTCAGTTCCAGTTCCGGCCAAATTGCCATCAGTCGGGCATCGCTGTCGAGTCGCGCGAAGGCGTCGAATACCAGCGAGGTCTTGCCATCGTATTTTGGCATGTAGTGTCGACTGTGGTTATGTACCGCGGGCGGCAGGTGATAGGCCGGGGGTGCTTCGCTCAAGGCGTCCATGAGTGCCGCCAGTTTCGCTTGCGGGAAACATTGCGGGTCGGCCTTGTGATGCCAGCAGGCGATCAAGGCGCGTTGAATACGCCAGGGCGACGGCGGCCATTCGAGGTCGGCCTCGTTGACATGCCGACCCCAGGGGGTCGCATGGTAACGCCCGGCGGGGAATTGAAAGGCGATGGCAAGCATATTTACTTCCTGTAAGTGACTTCCGTTATCGCCGGGCTGGCGAATACGCCTTCGGCCGTGGCGGTCTGGATCATCGTCGGCAACGCTGAAGTCAGTGTTTCTGTATCGGGCAGCTCGAAGCCTTCTGCCGGCCGGGTAACACGTAAGTCTTCCAGATCGAGATCGCAGGCGGTGCGCAGACGCAGGCCGGTGTCTAGAAAGCGGCGGATCTTATACAGTGACAGGGCGATGAGCAGATCCGTGACCGTCTGGCTGAAGCCGTAACCGCGCAGTTGGGCGAGGTCGAGATTGAAGTAGGCGATGATGCTGGGGGAGACGTATTCGTCACGGGAGAAAGGTACGTTGCCGAATCCTTTGCTGGTATCGCCTCCAGGGTTTACCGCGTCGTTCTTGACACCACCGCTGGCGGCAACCTTGACGTTCTCGGCTTCTATGAAGGCGGAGAGGGCACGTGGCAGGCGCAATCGTCCACCGGCAAGGTCTTTTTTTGCCAGAAAAACGCCGTGCAACAGCGCGTTGCTGTCGAGTCTCAACAAGGTCGCGGCGAGTTTTTTCAAATCGACGACGCCCTCGCTCATGTCGGCCAGCTCGGCTTTCAACATGTCGAAGACAGTTTTGTCCTTGCCTTCGAGAATGTAGGGTGAATTGATGCGATGCGCCGCGAGAATCGAGTTGATCAAGGGCTTGCCGTCGCTGTCCAGCACCTGAATATAAGGCAGACCGGCAAGTGCCGGAACAATCTGTTGTCGGGCTTCGTCCCAGCAGGTTTCTTCCAGGCGATTCGCCATGCTTTGCGCCGATTCGACCAGCAGCATGCGGCTGTCGCCATTGGGCGCGTCGTATTCCGCCGCGCCGATCTCGGGAAAACCGGTGGGTTGGAAACGGCTCCCCTGCAAGGGCTTCAATGTTGCTTCGATGAGCAAGCGGGGATGATCATTCAGGGCTGTCAGGTTCATGCAAGTCTCCTTGTGGAATGCGTTAGGCTGTCCGTTGAGCGCGTGACTCCATGCCGAGTCCGCGTTTGAGATGGGATAGGGTTTTTGTCGAGATGGGGAAAAGCATCGCGCCGGCAAGGCGTAGTGGATCGACGCCGCTGACGCGGATCGATGGCAGGTCGAGCAGTCCGGCGATACGCAATTTTTCGTGCGCTATTTCCAGTGCTTCCGTCGGGCGACGCGCCAGCAACAGACGCAGTACTTTTTGCGCGACCGCGGGTTTCAGTGATACGCCGCTGTCGCTTTCGGGCAGAAAGACAAGTTTCAGCAGGGCGTAGGCGGCGGGAAGGTCGTCGTCGCCGGTACTCAGACCCGAACCCCTGGGTATGTCGCAAAGCGCCAGCCCAGCCGTCAGCTCGGCAAGTCGTCGGTCATTGGTTTGGCGCGACAGCCAGGCATCGAGCGCGAATGCGCTGGTGCCGTGCAGGCCGAGTAATGGGGTTTCCGGGAGTCCCCATTGGGTTGCGCGCCGCAGGCGCGTTGCCAGTACATCGGTCAGGTTGTTGGTAACATCGGGGTGTTTCCAGGCGCGCAGTTTATGCGCGCCTTGTTCCCAGTTTTGGCCCGCTTCGTTTTCTGGCGCGATATGCGTGCGCATTGGCATTGGGTGTTTGCGGTTTCCGGTCGTCAGGCTGGCGAGCGCGCTGGCCAATTGGAATTCGGGGGAAGGATCTCTCGCTTCGCGGTGCCATTGATTACCAAGTTGGGGTATCGGACGCAGGTTCTCTCGATAGCTCGGGCTGGTGGCGGC